>DCVB01000120.1 GCA_002327965.1 Candidatus Aminicenantes bacterium UBA2199
CAGGCTTGTGAGAAATGCGGGTTAATTCCATTTCGCTCGAAGGTCAGTCGGTGGTCATGGTGGAGTTCGAATGGGGGACCAACCTCGACTTTGCCGCCCAGGACGTTCGCGATGTCATCGGGCTCTACGACCAGTTCCTGCCCAAGGGCTCGCAAAAGCCGTTCGTCATGAAATTCAACTTCTCGCAGATGCCGATCATCGCCTACGGCATTACGGGCGGCGGCATGAACCTGAGCAAGCTTCGCGACTACATCGACAACGAGGTGGCCACCCGCCTGGAACGCATCGAAGGGGTGGCATCGACCGCGGTGTTCTCGCCTGAGGTCAACGAGGTGCTGATCAGCGTCGACAAGGGCAAGCTCGAGTCGCGCGGGCTGAACATCGCCCAGGTGGAGATGGCCGTCCAGGCCTCGAACATCAACCTGCCGGCGGGCTACATGACCGAGAATCACCGCGAATTCATGCTGCGCACCATGGGCGAGTTCAAGACCCTTTCCGAGGTGGACGAGATTCTGGTCGGCGTCAGCCGTGGCGGGGCGCCCATCTTCCTCAAGGACATCGGCGCGGTCAGCGAGGCCCCCAAGGAGACCCGCCTCAAGCTGCGCCTGAACGGCCAGCAGGGCATCATGATGATGGTCACCAAGAGCTCGGGCGCCAATTCGGTGCTGGTGGCCCGCCAGGTGAAGAAAACCCTGGCCGAGATCGAGCCGACGCTCAAGGAGGGGGTCAAGTTCCACGTCTGGCTCGACATGTCGCGCATCATCGAGAGGATGTCGAGCAAGGCCACGAAGAACATCATGCTGGGCGGCATCCTGGCCATGCTGATCATCTTCCTGTTCCTGCGCAATCTCAAGCCCACGGTGGCCATCGGCATCACCATCCCGCTGTCGATCGTGGTGGCCTTCATTTCCTTTTACATGATGGGCTACACCCTGAACCTGATCACCCTGGGAGGACTGGCCTTGGGGGTGGGCATGCTGGTGGACAATGCCGTGGTGGTCATCGAGAACATCTACCGCCATCTGCAGGAGGGGATGAGCCCCACCGAGGCCGCACGCAAGGGCACCACCCAGGTGGGCATGGCCATCGCCGCCTCCACCCTGACCACGATATCGGTGTTCTTCCCCATGATGTTCGCCACCGGCATCGCCGGTCGCCTGGCCCAGAGCCTGGCCGTCTCGGTGATCATCGCCCTGCTGGCGTCGCTGTTCGTGGCCCTGACCATCGTCCCCATGCTGGCGGCCTGGATGTTCCGCGTCCACCGCCGGAAGGGGGCGCAGTCTGCCGAAGGCGTCGTCGCCCTGGGCGAGGACCGCTTCACCCGGGTTCGCAACCGCTACGAGGGCATGCTGCGCCGGGTACTGGCCAAAAGGAAAAAAGTGCTGATCGTCGTGATCGCCGCCTTCGTTCTGTCGCTGGTCGGCACCGCTTTTCTGGGCAAAGAGTTCATGCCCACGACGGACAACGCCATGCTCTACCTGAAGCTCTCCATGCCGGTGGGCACCAATATCGAACAGACCGACCGCATCGTCCGCTACCTCGAGGAACAGTCCTTGAAGGATCCCAATGTCATCACCACCTTCGTGCAGGTGGGCACCAGCGAGATGAGCGCCAGCGACACGGCCCAGGGCACGGGCGCCGCCGGCTCCTACGAGGCGATCATCTACGCCTACCTCAAGCCCAGCAGCGAGAGGAAAGAGTCGGACAAGGAGATCCTCGAGCGCTGGCGAAGCTCGTTCCCCACGCTGGAGAACAGCCAGATCACGGCCATCGACATCGCCGGGGCTTCGATGTTCGGCGGCTCGACCAGCCCCATTGAGATCAATTGCTTCGGCCGCGACATGGCCCGCCTGGAGAGCATCGCCGAGAGCATCCGCGACCGCATCGCCGGCATCGAGGGCATCCGCGACGTGAAGATATCGCTGGAAAAGAGCAAGCCCGAGCTGCAGCTGCACATCAGGAAGGAAGAGGCCTCCAAGCTGGGCCTCACCCCCTACGCCATATCCAGCCAGGTCCAGACCTATACCATCGGCAGCGTGGTTTCGCGCATGTTCGTCGAGGGCGAGGACCGCGATATCCGCGTGCAGCTCAAGGAAAGCGATCGCGCCTCCCTCGAAGACCTGAAAAAGCTCCCCATCCAGACGCCGCTGGGAGCCAAGGTCTACCTTTCCGAGGTGGCCGAGTTCAAGAATATGTTGGGTCCGGTGCGCATCGACCGCGAGAACATGGTGCGCAAGGTGTCGGTGGGCGCCAATTTCGTCGGCAGCAACCTGGGTGCCATCGTCAATGAGATCAGGAAACAGACCCGGGAGATCTCCCGCCGGCTTCCGGAAGGGTATTTCGTCGAGATCGGCGGCCAGTACGAGAACATGACCGAGACCTTCACGACCCTGGGCTTCGCCCTGCTGATCGCCCTGGTGCTGGTCTTCGCCGTCATGGCCTCGCTGTACGAGAACCTCAAGTTCCCCTTCATCAACATGTTCGCCCTGCCCCTGGCCTTCATCGGCGTGGTGGTGCTGCTGGCGGTCACCGGCAAGACCATCAACATGGGCTCGATCATGGGCTTCATCATCCTGGCCGGCATCGCCGTCAACAACGGCATCGTCATGGTCGACTACATCAACCAGCTCATCGCCGGCGGCATGGAGCGCCTCGAGGCCGTGGTCAAGGGGGCGGCCACGAGGCTGCGGCCGATCCTGATCACCTCGCTGACCACCATGGGCGGCATGGTGCCCATGGCGCTGACCACCAAGGAGGGGGGCGAGATGAACTCGCCCATGGCGGTGGCCATCATCGGCGGCCTGCTGGCCTCGACCTTCCTGACCACGTTCTTCATCCCGGTGCTGTACACCTATTTCGCCAAGATCAAGACCGGCAGCAAATAGACCGGATTGTAGGGGCGGGGCTTGCCCCCGCCCTTTTTTTATTGTTTCTTCAGGTAGGGGCGGTTCATGAACCGCCCCTACAACCGGAAAGGGCAGGCGCGAGGCCTGCCCCTAAAACGGCATTGCCGGAGGGGGGGATCGAACCCCCACGAGGTTGCCCTCCCGGGATTTTAAGTCCCGTGCGTCTGCCAGTTCCGCCACCCCGGCGCAGTTCGCATCCGCGGGTAGGGTAGCATAGGGCATATGGATGGTCAATACGGTGGCACTTACATGATTGGAGTTCGACGTTCGACGTTGAAGAAAAAAAACGAACCATGGGGTTCGACGTTCGACGTTGAAGGAAGCCGTTAACTTTCGTAGCAAGAGATGCGGGACGCGAAAAAGATGCAAAATCTCATTGCCGGCTTCCGTTGACACGAATACTTATCGTCGGTGTTCTTGTGTGTTAAAATATGAATCGATGTTGAAAAGGATACTGCTTCCGCTGCTGGCCGTTGCCTCTTGCTGTTGCGGACCGCGACGCCCGGAGCTGGTCCCCGCCGTTGGGCCTCATTTCCGCTCCCTGACCATGAAGTTCAGTTTTATTGACGGCGACACCCGCCAGAACGGCAGGGTCCTCTGGCGTTTCGACGAAAAAGGCTCCAAGTTCATTTTCTTCAATGCCCTCAACCAGGCGGGACTGGAGTTGGCCGTGGCCGGCGAGGATGCCGTTCTGGTCAACTTTTCCGAAAAGTCCTACTGGAAAGGTGATTTCAGTCTCCTGCTCGAGCGTCTCTGGGGGATCAGCATGCCCCTGGCGGAATGGAAGGAACTGCTGCTAGCCGGAAAGGTTTCCCGCTCCCGGCTGGGGGAGAACGGCATCGAAACCTCGATGGAAGGCGTTTCGGAACACGGCGGGCCTCGCAGCGTCAGTCTGCGGCGGGGGAGCGCCCAACTGGTGCTGCGCGTTCTCAAGAGCGAGCTGCGCCCCGGAAGGATCATCCTGGTCGACTACGCGCCGCGCTACCGCGCCGGCGACCTGGAAGACGTGCTGGCACGATGATCCAACTGCGCTCGTACGCCAAGATCAACCTGGGTCTTGAGGTCACCGGCCGACGAGGCGACGGCTACCACACGCTGCGGACGGTCTATCAGACCATCGACCTCAGCGACGAGCTGGAACTGCGCGAAACCGCCCGGCCGCGCATCCGCCTGGCCGGCGGCGATCCCCGTGTCCCCCGCGACGGCAGCAACACCATTGCCCGCGCCTTCCGGCTGGTCAGCGAGAATTACCGCCTGCGCCGCGGCTTCGATGTCCGTCTGCGCAAGAACATCCCCCCGGGGGCGGGCCTGGGCGGCGGCAGCGGCAACGCCGCCGTCATGCTGCTGTTCCTCGACCGCTATTTCAATTTGGCCATCCCCGCCACGCAGTTGCAGGAGATGGCGGCGGCGCTCGGCGCCGATGTGCCGTTCTTCCTGCGCGGGGGCACGGCGCTGGGGGAGGGGATCGGAGAAAAATTGACCCCGCTGCCCGCGCTGAGACCGCGCGTCATTGCCCTGCACATTCCGGCCCACACCGTCTCCACGGCCCTGGTTTTCTCCCGTTTCCCCTTGACAAAAGCCGGTTTTGCCGGTAAAATACAACTCTTCCTGAGAAAGGGCGACTTCTCCATTTTAGCAAATGATCTGGAACAAGTTACCTTTGAATTGTTTCCGGAAATCAGGGAAATCAAGGAAAAAATGGCCAAAGCGGGAGGCGGGTTCGTTCAGATGACTGGCAGCGGCTCGGCGGTGTTCGCCATCGGCCATGGCCGGCGTTTGTCCGCCCTGGCCCGGCGCCTGCCCGGGACGATACTGACGCGCTTCATCGGCAAAAAATATTACCAGGAGAGTATTGGGGTGTGGCCAAGCGGTAAGGCATCGGCCTTTGGAGCCGAGATTCGGAGGTTCGAATCCTCCCGCCCCAGGAAAACCACATGACCCACGATAACAAGTTCCTGATCTTTTCCGGCACCTCCAACGAGAAGCTGGCCCGGGAGATCGCCGGCCACCTGAACGGCAGGCTGGGGCAGTCGGTTCTGGACGTCTTCTCCGACGGCGAGATCCGCTTCCAGAGCCACGAGAACGTCCGCGGCGCCGACGTCTTCATCGTGCAGTCGCTGTGCGCCGACAGCAATTTCAACATCATGCAGCTGCTGCTGATGGCCGACGCCTTCAAGCGCGCCTCGGCGCGGCGCATCACCGCCGTGATCACGTACTACGCCTATGCGCGCCAGGACCGCAAGGACCGCCCGCGCGTGGCCATTTCGGCCCGGTTGCTGGCCGACCTGCTGGAGACGGCGGGCTTTTCCCGCGTCCTGACCATCGACCTGCACGCCGCCCAGATCCAGGGTTTCTTCAATATCCCGGTGGACAACCTCATGGCCTTGCCGGTCTTCATCTCCCACTTCAAGAAAATGAACATCCGGGACCTGGTCATCGTCTCCCCTGACGCCGGCGGCGTGGAACGGGCGCGCGGGTTCGCCCGCAAGCTGAATGCCGACCTGGCCATCGCCGACAAGAAGCGCACCGCGCCCAATGTGGCCGAGCTGATGCACATCATCGGCGACGTGCGGGGCAAGAACGCCATCATCGTCGACGACATCGTCGACACCGCCGGCACCCTGGCCGCCACCATCAATGCCCTGAAAAAGCACGGCGCCAGGAAGATCTTTGCCGCCTGCACCCACGGCATTTTTTCCGGCCAGGCCCTGGAGCGCATCAACGCCGCGCCTCTGGACAGGATCTTCGTCACCGATACCATCCCGCAACGCTGCCCGGACGGGAATTGCCGCAAGATCGAGGTGCTGTCCGTATCCAGGCTTTTCGCCCGGGCCATCGCCAGTATCCACCGCGAAACATCGGTATCCAAACTATTTTTAATAAAATGAGGTGAACATGGAGAACATCATTACCATCCACGCCGAACCGAGAAAGGATATAAGCAAGAAAGCCCGCAAGGGGCTGCGCGCCTCGGGCAAGATCCCGGCCGTCATCTACGGCATCACCGCCGAGAGCGTGCCCATCGCCGTGAGCCTTGCCGATATCAAGGGCATCATGAAGTCGGAGAACAAGGACAACTCGATCCTGCGCATCACCCAGGGCGAAAAGACCAAGTTCGACGCCATGATCAAGGAAATCCAGTACGATTACCTCTCCGACCACATTATCCATGTCGATTTCATCCGCATCGACCTGAACAAGCCCGTCGACGTCGAAGTGCCCGTGCTGCTCGATGGCGAGCCCGTCGGCGTCAAGACCGAGGACGGACTGCTGGAGTTCATCCACCGCGAAGTGCTGGTGCGCAGCCTGCCCACCAGCATTCCCAGGGAGATCCGCATCGACATCTCCGGCCTGCACATCAACCAGTCGATCAAGGTGGAGAACCTGGCCAGGAACGATGCCTACCAGTTCATCTCTCCGGCCAACACCGTGATCTGTGCCGTGGCCGCCAAGGCCAAGGAAGAGGTCGTTGCCGCTCCTGAGGCCGCCGTCGCCGAGGGCGAGGCCGAAGGCGCCGCCGTCCCGGCCGCCGACGCCGCCAAGGGCCCGGCCAAGGAAGGCGAGACCGCCGCCAAGGGCCCGGCCAAGGAAGCCGCCAAGGGCGCGGCGAAGGAAGCCGACAAGGGCGCCGGCAAGGCCAAGTAGGAGGAGTACATTTTTGCATTCATCGGACTGGGCAACCCCGACAGCAAGTACGAGAAAACCCCGCACAACGCGGGTTTCCTGTGCATCGACGAGCTGTGCCGCCGCCATGGCGTCGAGCTGGCCGGCCTGGGAGGCGTCCTGCGTTTCCGCAAAACACGCATCAACGGCAGCGATGTCGTTCTGGCCACGCCCATGACCTACATGAACGAATCGGGCCAGGCCGTGGCCAAGCTGCGCCGCATGTTCGAATTCGACCTGTCACACCTGCTGGTGATCTATGACGACATCGACCTGCCCCTGGGCGGCGTGCGCCTGCGCGAACGCGGCAGCGCCGGCAGCCACAAGGGCATGCGCTCCATCATCCAGCATGTCGGCAGCCAGGAATTTCCCCGCCTGCGCATCGGCATCCGGCCCGCCGGCAACCGCACGGCCGACCTGGTGCGCTATGTGCTCACGCCGCTGCGGAGCAAGCCGTTCGCCGTGCTCCAGGAAGGGGTGGCGCAGGCGGCCGACGCGGCCGAATCCGTTCTTCAGAACGATATTCATAGTACCATGAATAGATTCAACAGGAGAAAACACTCCTTGCTTCTTCACGAAGAAGAGGCTAAATCATCCACAAGGAGGACACATGACTAGCAGGTACGAGATCGGCTTCATCGTCACCCCCGAGGTGAGCGAAGATGAAGTCAAGAAGATCACCGAGTCGATCACCACGCCCATCACCAAGGCCGGTGGCGTGATCGAGAACCTCGACGAGTGGGGCCGGAAGAAAATGGCCTTCCCCATTCAGAAACACCTCGAGGGCTACTACGTGTTCGTGCTGGCCGAGGTCGACGGCTCGGTCGTCTCCACCCTGGAACGGCGCATGAAGCAGATGGAGAAAGTGCTGCGCTTCATCACCCTGCGCCTCGACGACAAGCTGAAGAAGTCGAACAAGCTCACCAAGCGCTGGGCGAAGATCGACCGCATCCGCAAGAAGAGCATGGACAGCCGCAGCGAGGAGAAGGAGAGCGAGGCATTCAGCGAAAGCGAGGAGGATAGCGATGCAACCGAGAAGTAACGCCGGCGACGGCAAGCCCGCCAAGAAATATTATTCGGCCCGCAAGAAGTTCTGCGCCTTCTGCAAGGACAGGATCACGCTGATCGACTACAAGAACTACAAGTATCTGGAGAATTTTGTCTCCGAGACTGGGCGCATCTTTCCGGCCCGGGTCAGCGGCACCTGCGCCTACCATCAGAAGCAGCTGTCCAAAGCCATCAAGCGCGCCCGGCAAATGGCGCTGATCCGTTTCAGCGAGGACAAGAAGAGGCTGTCATGAAAGTCATACTGACATCCGACGTGGAGAAAATCGGCAACCTGGGCGACGTCATCGAGGTAAAGAACGGCTTTGCCCGCAACTTCCTGCTGCCGCGCCAGCTGGCCGTGGAGCACAGCGCCCACAATCTCGCCCTGATGGAGGGGCGCAAGAAAAAGCATCAGAAGAAGCTGGAACTGGAGAAGCAGGCCGCCGGCGAGCAGAAGCAGAAGCTCGAGGGAGTGGCCATCACCATCCGCAAGAAGGCCGGCGAGAACGACGTGCTGTTCGGTTCGGTGACGACCGCCGAGATCGAGAAGGAACTGGCCGACAAGGGATTCGCCGTGGAAAAGAAAAAGATCCATCTCGACGAGCCCATCAAGCGCCTGGGGGAATTCACCGCCAGGATAAAGCTCTTCCAGGGCGTCGAGGCCGCCGTCCGGATCAGCGTCCTGAAGGAAGACGAAGAGGAAGCGCAAGCCTGAGCGGCCCATGGCGCCGGAAAACCACCAGGTCCTGCCCCATGACGAGATCGCCGAGAAGGCGCTGCTGGGGGCGATGCTGGTCAACAACCGCTACGTCAACCAGGTTTTTTCCGAGATCGCCAGCGAGGATTTTTTCCGCGACAGCCACATCCTGATCGCCCAGGCCATTCTGCATCTGGCCAACGCCGCCACGGCCGTGGACATCATCACCGTCTCCAGCCTGCTGGAGAAGAGGAAAAAACTGCAGTTCGTCGGCGGCCATGCCTTCATCACGTCGCTGGTCGACGACATCCCCGAGAACCTGGACATCAAGGAATACATCCAGATCGTCAAGGACCGCTCGACGCTGCGCAAGATCATCCTCGCCTCGCGGGGCATCATCCAGAAGGGGACCGAGCCCGCCGCCGACACCATCAGCCTGCTCAACGAGATGCAGGAGGAGATCATCAGGATCGCCGAGGACCGCGAGAAGGTCGGCTTCAAGTCCACCGCCGAGATGGTCCCCGATGCCATGGACCTGATCGAGAAGATCCAGAAGAAGGGGGACAGCCAGGGCCTGAAGACGGGCTACTACGACCTGGACGGCATCACTTCCGGCTTCCAGAACGGCGACCTCATCGTGTTCGCCGCCCGGCCCTCCATGGGCAAGACGGCCCTGGCGCTGAACATCGCCGTGCACATGGCCGTCAAGGAAGAGAAATCGGTCGCCTTCTATTCCATTGAAATGTCGCGGCTGCAGGTGCTGATGCGCATGATGGCCGTTCACGCCCGGGTCAGCATGGCCGCCATCCGCACCGGGAAGCCGAACCTGACCAAGAAGGAGTGGGGCGACCTGGAACTGGCCGCCTCCGAGCTGCAGAAAGCCAGGCTGTACGTCGACGACTCGGCCTCGCTGTCCATCGTGGAGATGAAGGCCCGGGCCCGCAAACTGAAGGCGGAAAAGAACCTGGACATCGTCTTCGTCGATTACCTGCAGCTGATGAAGGTGACGGGCGAGCACCTGCGGCGCAGCGACACGCGCGCCCAGGAGGTGGCCATCATCACCGCCTCCCTGAAGGAGCTGGCCAAGGAGCTGCAGATCCCGGTGGTGGCCATGGCCCAGCTGAACCGCTCGCCGGAGACCCGCGGCGGCAAAAAGGAGAAAGGGCCCAAGTACCAGCTGTCCGACCTCAAGGAGAGCGGCTCCATCGAGCAGGACGCCGACGTGGTCATTTTCATCCACCGCGACGACCAGTTCGACAAGGACTCGGAGCGCAAGGGCGAGGCCGACCTGATCGTCGCCAAGCAGCGCAACGGCCCCACCGGCAGGATCACCCTGGCCTTTCTCGACAAATACACCAAGTTCGCCAACATGGAATTCCGCGAGAGGGAGTAGTGCGGGCTGCCAGGATCAAGCAACCGCTGCAACGTTTTGCCTCTGCCGTCGGAGAAATATCCATTTTAACGGGCAAGGCGATTTCCTTGATCTTCAAAAGGCCGTTCAACTTCCGGCTGATCGAGAACCACCTGTACCTGGACGGGATCAAGTCCATCCCGGTCGTTTTTTTGATGGCGGTCTTCACGGGCGGCGTTCTGTCCCTGCAGAGTTATTTCGGCTTGCAGCGTTTCGGCGCCGAAGTATTCACCGGTTCCCTGGTCGGGGTCAGCCTGACCAAGGAGCTGATCCCGGTGCTGACCGGATTGATGCTGGCTGGCCGGGTGTGCGCCTCCTACAGCGCCGAGATCGGCACCATGGTGGTCACGGAGCAGGTGGACGCGCTGTTCACCTTCGGGGTCAACCCGATCAAGTATCTGGTCAGCCCGCGCCTGGTCGCCCTGGTCATCATGGCCCCCCTGCTCACGCTTTTCGGCGATTTTGTCGGCATCATGGGCGGGAGACTGGTCGCAGCGCTGGTGGTCCACCAGAATCCCTATTTGTTCGATTCACAGCTTTTCGTGGCGTTGGAAATCTGGGATGTGCTTTCCGGAATGATCAAGGCCGTTTTCTTCGGGCTGACCATCGCCGTCATCGGCAGCTATTTCGGCTTGAAGGCCCAAGGCGGGGCCAAGGGAGTAGGGCAGGCCACCACCACCGCCGTGGTCGTGGCCTCGGTAATCATCCTGATCTCCGATTTCTTCTGGACCAAGATCCTGCCCTTCAGCCTGCGATGATCGAAATCCGTGATCTTCATAAATCGTTCGCCGACAAAAAGGTGCTGCAGGGAGTGGACCTGGAGCTGGCCAGCGGACAGACGACCACCATTATCGGCGGCAGCGGCAGCGGCAAGAGCGTCCTTTTCAAACATATCATCGGCCTCATGAAGCCCGATTCCGGCTCCATCCTGGTTGACGGCAAGGATATAACCCAAGTGAAGGAAAGCGACCTGTACCGCATGGTGGACAAATTCGGCCTGGTTTTTCAAAGCGGGGCCCTTTTCGACTCCATGACGGTCGGCAAAAACGTGGCGTTCGGCATCAAAAAGCAAAAAGGCATGACGCCTGCCGACATAGACGCCATTATCGAGGATAGCCTGACCCAGGTAGGTCTCACTGATGCACGCTCTTTGCTGCCGGCGGAACTCAGCGGCGGCATGAAAAAAAGAGTGGCCATCGCCCGGGTCATTGCCAGGAAGCCTCAGATCATCATGTACGATGAGCCCACCACCGGCCTGGACCCGATCATGGCCGACATCATCAATGACCTGATCATCAAGATCAGCGGCAACAAGGAAATCACCTCCATCGTCATCACCCATGACATGGTCAGTGCTTACAAAATCTCCGACAAGATCGCCGTTCTCTTCGAGGGGCGGATCGTTGAAACCGGCAGCCCGGAAGAAATCAGGAACACCCAAAACCCTGTTGTCAGGCAATTCATCGAAGGCAAGGCCGAAGGGCCGATCAAAATATGGTGAAAAAATGAAGAAAGAAATCAAATTGGGTTTTTTCCTGATGATCGTTTCCTTGGTTTTCGCCTATTTCCTCATCAAGACCGAATCCTGCAGTGAATTTTTCTCTAAAGGCAAACGCTACCCGCTGATCGCCAGGTTCACCACGTCGTCCGGGATGTACCCGTCGGCTCCGGTTCGCCTGGCCGGGGTCAAGATCGGCATCGTCGACAAAATCTACCTGGAACACCGCAAAGCCGTGGTGCGCATGATGATCGGGAATGAATACAAATTGCTGGAGGACGCCCGGGCGGTCATTTCCACCATCGGTTTTATCGGCGAAAAATATGTCGAGATCGTTTATAAAGAAGAATACAACATCAAGAATCCCCAGTACATCCTCCCGGGGGGGGAAGTGAAAGTCGCCGAGCCTTTCAATCTGGATAGTATCGTGGACAAATTTGACACAATTTATGAGCGTACGTTGAAGATCACCGATTCCATCGACGAGATCATTTCCGACAAGCTCTCAAAGGAATCCCTGCGGGCCTCTTTCAGCAACCTGAGATCCATCACCGAGAACCTGAATTCCATGCTCGTTGAAACCGGCCAAGTAGGCCGGCTTCTGGAAAACATGAATGCCATCTCAATGAAAATGTCGAGGACCGTGGACATGGTGGATCATTTCGTCATGGAATTGGATTCAGCTTTCGCTGACGACCAAAAAGGCCTGCTCGGGGATTTGAAAGATACAACCGGGAAGATCGATCGCGTTGCCGCTGATCTGACCCGGATCAGCGACGACCTGCGCCAGGGCCGGGGCACGGCTGGCAAACTGCTTCAAAACGAAGAGTTATATAAAAAGATCGATGAATCGGTCAGTTCCGTCCAATCCATGCTGCAGGACCTGGAAAAAAAGAAAAAATCCCTTGATACCCTCCGCTTCAATTATGCCGTGCATTTCGATTATTTCTCCAGGCTGAGGAAGGCCCGCTCGGCACTGGGCCTGGGCATCTCCACTCCGCACTTTCTGCTCATGACCGGCGTGAACGAAGATCCTGTCAGCGGCGACCCGCGCTTCACCGCCCTGGGCGGGAAAAGGATCGCGGCTTTTTCCGTAAGCGCCGGATTGATCGAATCGGATCTCGGGGCCGTCCTGGGCTTCAGCCTGCTGAAAAACCGGCTGGACCTGGACCTGTTTGCCTATCGCCTGCATCGCGAGAAGAACCCGCTGGTGAAAACCATGCTGCGCTTTTCTCTTTCAAGGAATATCCAGTTGCAGGCAGGGTACTACGACCTGCTGCGCCCGGAGAACCGCGAGTTCATGGTGGGGATCAGTTTTGGCAACTAAACGGACGAAAACGGCCGTTCTTTTCGAATGCAGCGAATGCGGTTACCAGGGTGCGAAATATTTCGGCCGCTGCCCGCAATGCCAGGCCTGGAACACCATGGTCGAGAGCGAACCGGGCAATGACGGGGAGCCGGAAGCGGAAGCGACCGAAAAGGGCAGCCTGCAGCGGCTCGGCGACATCGACCCGGCCGCCGCCCCGCGCCTGTTCAGCGGCATAGGCGAATTCGACCGCGTACTGGGCGGGGGTATCGTCCCTCATTCGGCGGTCCTCATCGGCGGCGAGCCCGGAGTGGGGAAGTCGACCCTGCTGCTGGAGGTCTCGGCCGCTCTGGCCCAACAGGGCAAAACCGTTCTGTATTATTCGGGAGAGGAATCGGCCCAACAGATCAGACTGCGCGCCGATCGCCTGGGCATCCGCTCGGCGGGCATCTTCCTCTTCACCAGCGGCAGCCTGGAAGAGCTGAAGCGCCATGCCCGGGAAACGCGCCCCGAGTTCCTGATCATCGATTCCATCCAGACGCTCACGTCGAGGAAGACCGCCGCTGCCAGCGGCTCGATCGCCTCGCTGCGCAACGTGACGGCCGAGGTCATCGACCTGGCCAAGAAAAGCGGCATCACCGTCTTTCTCATCGGCCATATCACCAAGGAAGGCCAGCTGGCGGGCCCCAAGACCCTCGAGCACATGGTCGACGCCGTCCTTTATTTCCAGGGCGAGACCCAGGCCGACCTGCGGCTGCTGCGCGCCGAAAAAAACCGTTTCGGCCCGTTGAACGAGATCGGCATCTTCCAGATGTCGGAAAAAGGCTTGGCCTCGGTCAACGATCCCACCCAGGTCCTTATCCAGAACCGCTTGTCCCGGGCCCCCGGCACGGCCATATTCCCGGCCCTGAACGGCACGCGCCCGCTGTTGACCGAGGTCCAGGCGCTGGTCAGCGAGAGCCCCTTCGCCGGCAACCCCCGGCGCATCGCCATCGGTTTCGACGGCTACCGCCTCTCGATGCTGATCTCGATCATCGAAAAAAAGCTGCGCCTGCCCTTCTATAAATCCGACGTCTTTCTCAATGTCACCGGCGGCATGGTTATCCGCGAGCCGGCCGCCGACCTGGCCGTTTGCCAGGCCCTGGTATCCAGTTGCAGGAGCATCGCCCCTCGTGCGAACTCCGTCATCCTTGGAGAAGTGGGCCTGACCGGCGAGCTCCGGCCGGTCAGTTTTCTGGAAACAAGATTAAAAGAGGCTATAAGACAGGGTTTTTCGACTATATTCCTGCCGGCACTGCAATGCGACAAGAAGCTCATCCCTAATTTTCAAGATATATCGGCAATTCCCATCGAAAGCATTCGCGACCTGCAGGAGCATTTGCGGAAATAACCCCGGCATTCCCGGTCGGCGGCAATTGAAATCAGCTGCGAAATAGGGTACAATCGGCATGCAGCGACTTCCAGGTTGACCAAGGAGCAGTCATGATCATTTATATTTACAAATTCATATTCATAGCCATATTCGCCCTTATCGGCTACACCTATCCTCCCTTTCAGGGCACAACCCGGACCATAGGCGCTGCTTTCGGGGCCGCCTTCGCGCTGTCGCTGGTCCTGCTGGTCTTCAAGATCAGGAAAGCGGAGCTGAAACACATCTGGAGCGCATCGCTCGGCCTGCTCGGCGGCATCCTCATCGGCTGGATCACGTTCCAGCTGTTCAACCTGATCGCCATGTCGTTTTCGGCCTACGTCTTTTTCAAGGCCCTGTTCCTGTTCGGCCTACCGGCCACAGGGCTGTTCATCGGCCTCAGCAAGCCCAACATGTTCTCGCCGCTGAACATCCGCGAATTTTTCCGCGGCAGCAGCGCCTTCACCCAGTCCTATCTGCTCGACACGTCGGCCATTATCGACGGCCGCATCGTGGCCATCGCCAACTCGGGATTCGTCGAGGGCGAGTTGATCATCACCCAGTTCGTCCTGGCCGAACTGCAGTTCATCGCCGACTCGCAGGATGCCGGCAAGAAAGTGCGCGGCAAGCGCGGGCTCGACGTCATCGAGCAGCTGCAGCAGAACAAGGAGATATCGGTAACCATCCTGAACAAGAACGTCCCCGGGGTCAAGGAGGTCGACCAGAAGCTCGTGCTGCTGGCCCGTGAACACAAGTTCAAGGTCATCACCAACGACGTGAACCTGAGCAAGATCGCCAAGCTGCAGGACGTCAAGGTGCTGAACGTCAACGA
>DCVB01000013.1 GCA_002327965.1 Candidatus Aminicenantes bacterium UBA2199
ACGATTTATTTTGGACAGCAGTGGTTTACGGCAGACGGTTTGCGGGGACTGCCCATAATTGAAATGGGTATACGGTAGAAGGTTTAAGGTTTAAGGGAAGAAAAGAAGGCCACCTTGCGCCTTACGCCCTAAACCTTACACCGATTGCCCATCCTTTTTTCCTAACAGCCGCTCGCCCATTGCTCGTTCGTATAGGGAAGTCTATTTGCCCTCCCGCTCAGGGTTCCAGGTGGCGGATGCTTCTGCGTCCTGTCCCGCAGCGTTGCCACTGAATTGACATTGTCGAGGCGCTTCCTGTATAAACCTCAGGGAGGAGCAACATGAACCGGCGAACCCGTTCAAAGATGCCCGAGTGGCTGGCCTTGAAGGAGCACGCGGCCAGCATGAAGCGGCGGCACTTGCGCGATCTTTTCGCCGCCGATCCGGAGCGCGGCCGGCGTTACGCCCTGCAGGCCGAGGGCATTTATCTCGACTATTCCAAAAACCCCCTCAGCGATGAGACCCTGAAGCTGCTGTTCGCCCTGGCCCGGGCCTGCGACCTGGAGCAAGAAACCCGGCGCCTGTTCTCAGGCGAAAAGATCAACCAGACCGAGGGCCGGCCCGTGCTGCACTGGGCGCTGCGCGATGCTTCCGGCTGCCCGCTGCCGGTCGACGGCGTCGACGTCATGCCGCTCATCCGCGAAGTCAGGGAGCGGATGGCCGCGGCCGCCGGCCGCATGCGCTCGGGAAACTGGATCGGCCACGGCGGCCGTTCCTTGCGCCATATCGTCCACATCGGCATCGGCGGCTCCGACTTGGGTCCGCGCATGGCCTGCTCCGCCCTGAGCTTCTACTCCCAGCTCGACCTGCCGGTCCATTTCGTTTCCAACCTCGATCCCGGCCACCTGGCCGCTACACTGCGTTTCCTCTCCCCGGAGACGACGTTGTTCATCCTGGCCTCCAAGACCTTCACCACCCAGGAGACCATGGCCAATGCCGCCGGAGCCCGCGACTGGCTGCTGGAGCATTTTCAGGACCGGGCCGCCCTGGGCCGGCACGTCGTTGCCGTAACCGCCAATCCCCAGGCGGCGCTGGCCTGGGGCATCGCCGCCGAAAATGTCTTCGAATTCTGGGATTGGGTGGGCGGACGCTATTCGCTGCCCTCGGCCGTCGGGCTGCCGCTGATGATGTCCGTCGGTCCCGAGCGTTTCATGGAGATGCTGAGCGGCTTTGAAGCCATGGACAATCATTTCCGCAGCGCGCCGCCCCAGGCCAACCTGCCGCTGCTGCTGGCGCTGCTGGGCGTTTGGCATGCCGATTTCATGGGAGCCGCCACCCACGCCGTCCTGCCGTACAGCCAATACCTCCGCCTTTTCCCGGCCTTTCTGCAGCAGCTGGAAATGGAATCCAACGGCAAAGGCGTCGATCGCGACGGCAGGGAGGTGGATTACGCGACCGCGCCGGTGCTCTGGGGCGAACCCGGCACCGGGGGCCAGCATGCCTTTTTTCAGCTGCTGCACCAGGGTACCCAGGCGGTCCCCTGCGATTTCATCGGTTTCCGCCGCACCCTGGATCCGTTTCGCGATCACCACGAGCAGTTGCTGGCCAACCTGTTCGCCCAGGCGCAGGCTCTGGCCTTCGGCAGCACCCGTGAGGAACTGGCCCATGCCGGGGTCCCGGCGGAGATCCTGCCGTACCGCGAATTCCCCGGCAGCCGGCCCAGCAACATCCTGCTTGCCGAGGAACTCACCCCCGGGGTCCTGGGCAAGCTGATCGCCCTCTACGAGCACAAGGTGTTCGCCCAGGGAGTGCTTTGGAACATCTTTTCCTTTGACCAGTGGGGCGTGGAGCTGGGAAAGAGGATCGCCGGCCGCCTGCTGCCCAAGATCAAGGGGGAACTGCCCGCCGACGACGAGGACAGCTCGACCCGGGCATTGATCGAGTATTGCCGGAAGCAATGATCGAAGTGATTCGTGATCAGTGATGCGTGATGCGTGATGAGGGAAGAGCTGACTGAAATGGCACCGGATCTCCGCTGTGCGGCTCTTTCTCATCACTCATTACTCATCACTCGTCACTTGTTACTTCGGCCCTTATTTTTTGCTATAATGTCCCCATGCAAACCCTGAAATATTTCCTGATCTCCCTGCGGCCGAAGCAATGGATGAAGAACGTCTTCATTTTCGCCCCGATGATCTTTTCGCTGCACATGTATCAGGTGTCCTACATCAGGAGAAGCGTGCTGGCGTTCCTGCTCTTCAGCCTGGTCACGGGTTGCATATACGTCTTCAATGACGTTTTGGACCGCGAGAAGGACAGGCTGCACCCGGTGAAACGGGAGCGGCCCATCGCCGCCGGCCGCCTGGGCGTGCGCTGGGCGCTGATACTTGCGGCAGCGCTGCTCGCCTTCATGCTGCTGATGATCGCCGGTTTCAACCGCGAATTCTTCCTGATCACCTTGTTCTATATCGCCCTGAACGTGCTGTATTCGCTTTTCCTGAAGCGGGTGATCATCATTGATATCATGGTCATCGCCCTGGGCTTCGTGATGCGGGTCATGATCGGAGCGGCGGTGAACGCCGTCATCCTCTATCCCTGGATCCTCATCTCCACCTTCCTGCTGGCCATCTTC
Source organism: Candidatus Aminicenantes bacterium UBA2199 (assembly GCA_002327965.1). Lineage (GTDB taxonomy): Bacteria > Acidobacteriota > Aminicenantia > UBA2199 > UBA2199 > UBA2199. The sequence continues at coordinate 2,612 of DCVB01000013.1, forward strand.
CTGGCCCTGATCAAGCGCCGGCAGGAACTGCTCAAGATCCAGGAGTTGCATCCCGAGACGGTCACGCGCAAGACCCTGGAAAGCTACAACATCAGCATGCTGGACCAGATGATCAGCATCGCCACGGCCACCACCCTGATCTCGTACATCATGTACGTGCTCTCTCCGGACGTGCAGCTGAAATTCCACACGAACAACCTTTATTTCACCGTCCCCTTCGTCATCTTCGGCATCTTCCGCTACCTCTTCCTCTCCTATGCGCAAGGCGAGGGCGAAAGCCCTTCCGATGTCATCACCAGCGACCTGCCATTCACCCTGAATCTCCTCCTCTGGATCAGTGTCTTCATTCTGTTGGTGACGCGTTGAGGCGGCATTGGGGAACCTGGACGTCATCAGGCAACTGCAGCGATCGGCACTAAGCCTGGAGGAATTGGAGGAGATCCACCGCCGATACAAGGACGATTACCGCGTGCTGCTTGGGCTGGCGCAGCATCCCCGCTTTCCCCAGGGGCTGGCTTTGGGCATCCTCAGCAAGCTGTTTGCCGTCGACCTGGTGCGCGTCATCAAGAACGTCAGGACCAATCCCTTCGTGCGCAAGAAAGCCGAGCTGGAATTCCTGCAGCGCTATCGGCGGCTGGCCCTGGGGGAGAAGATATCCCTGCTGAAAATGGCCTCAAACTCCCTGCTCCTGGCCCTGATTGACGAGGATCACCCCCGGCTTCTCCAGGCCATCCTGCAGAACCCCAGCTGCAGCGAGGAGGTCGTGCTGCGCTTCGTCAACCGCAGCCACGACCGCAGCCATTTTTACCAGGCACTCGCCGAAACCGCCTGGTTCCGGAGCCCGACCGTGGCCGAGGCCGTTGCCCATGACCCGGAGGCCCCGATCCGCATCCTGCTGGAGATCATCCCCCACCTGGGGTTGGCCGGGCTGCAAAAGTTGTTTCGCAATGACAGCACCCACCAGGCGGTGCGCGACCATATCCGTTCCTACATCGAGAATCGCGAAGCCGGCGGCTGAGAGCGCCTGAGGCCTTGCCCCCGTTGCCGACCTGGGTTACAATCGCCACCTGATGAGAATACGGCGCAGAGTCATCCTTTGTCTCCTGGCGGCGGCCAGCGGACTGTCCGCCCAGGACAGCGAAAAAAAGTACGCCTGGCCCCTGGCCATAAACGATGGCATCAGCTCGACCTTCCAGGAATTCCGCGCCAACCATTTCCATGCCGGCATCGACCTGCGTACCATGAGGAGGACGGGCTTCCCGGTGCGGGCCATCGCCGACGGGTCGGTCGAGCGCCTGACCGTGTCCCGGCGCGGCTACGGGCTCAGCCTTTTGCTGCGCCATGACAACGGCGATACGTCGCTATACGCTCACCTGGACCGTTTTCGCCCCGACCTCGAGGCCGTCGTCCAGCGCCTGCGGTCGGCGTCGGGGAAAAAATACTTCGGCGACCACGAACTGACCGGTCCGGTGGCGGTCCGCCGCGGCGAGGTCATCGCTTTCAGCGGCGAGAGCGGCGCCGGATTCCCCCACCTGCATTTGGAGATCCGGAATGCCGCCGGACTCGCCGTCAATCCGCTGAAGGTGATCGGCACCCTGCCGCCCGACACGCTGGCCCCCCTGCTGAAAGGGGTGCTGCTGCGCAGCCGGGCCGGCTCGCTGATCAACGGGGATTGCGGTGAGTTCTATTTCCGGCTGCGCCGGGACGGTGCCGCCTGCAGGCCGGCGGCACCCCTGAGGATCAACGGTCCCTGCGACGTCGTCCTGCATGCCGTCGATCTCTCCGGCGTCGCCCATGTCGTCGCTCCCTACAGCCTGGAGGCCGATCTGGACGGACGGCCGGTATTCCGCATTGCCTTCGAACGTCTGAGCCGCGACGACAACAACCAGCTGGGCATGCTGTACGACATGTCCTACTCGCAGCCCTCGGACTATTATTTCAACCTCTGTTCCCAGGAGGGTTTCGCACTGGAAAGTACCCGGGCGCGGCTGGCCGACGAATTGCAGCGCCTGGCTCCCGGACTCCACGAGCTGCGGGTGCAGGTCGGCGACGCCCAGGGGAACCGTTCGCTGGCCGTCCTGCCGCTGCACAAGGATGCGGAAGGCGAGCCGCGGTCCTTCCAGCGCCGGGTCGCTCCGATCGCTTCCGGCGGCGGCTGGATGCAGCGCGCCGAATTCTCCGTTCATGCCAACCGCGGCGACGTGATGGTCAAGGCCAGGGATTTTCCGGCGGCGGCCGCGCAGCTGAAACTGAGGATGATCCAGGGAAAGCAGGAACGGGTCGTGGCGGCCCGCGAGTACGAACAGGGCCTCTTTTTCTCCTTCCAGCCGCTGAATCATGAGCCAAGCCTGCAACTGCGTTTCGAATTGACCATCGATGGCGTGGTCGTCGAGGCCAAACAGAAGGTCGTGAGGCTGGTCTGGCTGAAGAACCACATGGCGCAGGCGACGCATTGGGGGGCATTCTCGGCAGAATTCGGCGCCACGACGGTTCGCGAGCCGACGGTACTGCTGCTGGAGGATGTGGCCCTGTGCCCCGACCTGCCGCTGCTGGGAACAGCGGTCCGCACGCATCCCGATCATTTCGCCTTCCTGGACGAGGTACGATTCAAGTTCCGCGTGCCCGCCGGGACCGAGCGCATCGCCCAGCTGGGGATATTCAGGTACCGGCCGGCCAAGCGCAGCTGGATCTACGTGCCGACCCGCCATGACCGCGGGCAGGGGACCGTGAGCTGCCGCGTCCTGACCGCCGGGACTTTCGCGCTGCTGCGGGATGCCATTCCTCCCGCCGTCTCCCTGCAGCGGCCAGGTTCCCGACTGCGCGGCAAACTGCGCCGCCTGGTGGTCCGCATCAGCGACCAGGGCAAGGGCGTCGACGATGAATCCCTGTCGCTGCACCTGAACGGCCGCAAGCTGGACGCGGAATACGATCCCGATTGGGGCCATGTCCTGATCACCGAACTGGAAAGCCTGAAAAGCGGCAGGAACGAGCTGCGGGTCCAGGTGGCCGACCTGGGCGGCAATCGCAGCGATCAGGTCCTGCCGTTTACCCTTCATTAGGCCGCGGCGTTTCGACGAACCACAAAAGCGGCGCCGTGGTCATGCAATTTTGCCAACGACTGTGGAAATCCCGCCAACGAGCGTCATAGAACATGGTGGGATGTGGTTTTTGTCGGATTGCATACTTTCTATTCTCTGAAAAAGGCTATGATAAAGGAAATATCTTGAGACGTTCATCGGGCAACGCTTCGCGAATTTCAACCGCGTCAATCTGGATTCACCAGGAAGTTGACAATGTCCGAGCGGAAGTGCGAAAATCATTGTCTCCGGCCCCGCCTTGTATAATCATTATACACGCTCCTGTCGGGACCGGTGATGGACTACGTGGGAGGCTGGACTTGGCCGGGAACCTGGACGATTCGTTCGCCAGCGACGTGCTCTTCATGCGCCTGCGTCTCCTCGGCGATATCGTGTTCACCATCCCCGCGGTCGCCATGTTCAAGGAACGCTTCCCGGGCACGCGCCTGCATTATGTCGTGGAAGAGCGCTTCCAGGAGGTTGCCGGGCTGATCCCAGGCGTGGACCACGTCATCACCGTTCCCCGCCGCCGCGGCTGGCGCGATCTCCTCGCCTTCCGCCGCCGGGTGCGGGAACTGGGCGTGCGCACCGTCATCGATTTTCATTCAGGCCCGGCCTCGGCGCTGTTGACCCGGGCCAGCGGCGCCCGGCTCCGGGTCGGCTACCGCACGCCGAACCGCAACTGGGCCTACAATCGCCTGATCGACCGCTCCCTTCCCGGGCCGCCGGTCCATTCCGTGCTCAGCCAGGCCCGGCTGCTGGAAGCCGTGGGCATTGTTGCCGCCGACCCGCCGCCGTACCCGGCGATCGCCGCGCGCTCATTTTCCGTTCCCGCCCGCCTGGCCCCGCTCATCGACATGCAGCCCAAGGTGGTGCTGCACCTGGGTGCGGGAAACCGTTTCCGGGATTGGGGCGAGGATCATTTTTTCGACCTGGCCCGGCGCCTGGCTGCGGACAAGACGGCGGTCGTCCTGATCGGCGGCAGCCAGGAGGAGCGGCAACGGGCGGCGCGTTTGAGTCACATGCCGGGCGTGCACGACCTGTCGGGCCCCCTGGCGGTACGGGAGCTGCTGGCGCTGATCGCCGCCGCGTCGGCCTATGTGGGCGCCGATTCGGGCCCGCTGCACCTGGCCTCCCTCACCCCAACCCCTTTGGTGGCATTGTATGGCCCCAATCGCACCGAAATCAGCGGTCCGTGGCGGCGCCAGGAACTGGAGATCATCGAAGTGGAGATGGACTGCCGCCCGTGTTCCCAACGGCGCTGCAAGTATGGTACAATACCCTGCATGCGGAACATCAGCACGGACAGGGTCTATGAAGCGGTCAGGCAGTTCATCCACTGAAACGGCTTTCGCCCTGCTGCTCGGCTTCCTCTTCCTGATCGATATTTCCATCGCCGCCTGCTATGTCCTGGGGACGATCATCCTGGCCCTGTTCCTGTTCCACCTGCTGCGCGGCGGCCGCTTCCCTGAGCTTCCCTCCTACAATTGGTTTTTCGCCGCCTACATCGTCTTCACCCTGCTGGCGACGGTTTTTTCCCTGGACCGGGCCACCAGCATCCGCGACAACAAGGAATTGCTGATCTTCCTGCTGATCCCGATCTACCACTGGCTGCTCGATTCCCGGAAACGGGTCCGCCTCTCCCTGTGGGTCGTTCTGGCATCGGCGGCCTTTTCCTCGCTGGCGGGGATCGTCACCGTTTTCAGCAAGGGCATCGTTCTGAACGACCGTTTGACCGGTTTCACGTCGCACTGGATGACTTACTCCGGTCTGCTGATGCTGCCGTTCATCTTTTTCGCCGTGCGCCTGGTGCTGCGTCACGATGACAGGAAAGAGACGGCCCTCGTTTCCCTGGCCCTGGCCGTCATGCTGGCCGCCATCGTCTTTTCCCTGACCCGCAACGTCTGGCTGGGCATTGCCTTCTCCCTGGCTTTGTTCCTGGTTTTTTTCAGGCCCAGGTATTTCCTGGCGCTCGCGCCGCTGCTGCTGCTGCTGGTGCTGCTGGCGCCGGCAACGGTGAAAAGCCGGGTATTCTCCATCGTCGACCTCCAGGACCGCTCCAACCGCGACCGCATCTACATGGCCTGGTCGGGCTGGAAAATATTCCAGGACCGCCCCTGGACCGGAGTGGGCAGCAACAATATCGAGAAGGTCATCCGGGGAGACGAGGCCCGCTACCGCCACCCGGACGCCGAGCAGGTCAACCTGCACCTGCACAATAATTTCCTGCAGATCCTCGCCGAGCGGGGCATCTTCGCCCTGGCCAGTTTCGTCATGGCCTGCCTGTTCATCCTGCTGCAGGTACTGAGACGGCTGAAGGAGCGGGAAGGCGAGGGGCGCGCATTGGCCGCGGGGACGCTGTTCGCCTTTGTCGGCTTCCTGATCGCCGGACTGTTCGAGTACAATTTCGGCGACAGCGAGATCAAGTTCATGCTGTTCTTTTTCATCAGCCTGCCGTTCGTGGCATGGCCGGGGGAAGCTCATGCGCAAACTGAACCGCTTCGCTGAGATCTGCTCACGTTTCTCCGGCCGCAGGGTCCTGGTTTATGGCGACGTCATTCTGGACCGCTATATCTTCGGCCGGGTCGAGCGCATTTCTCCCGAGGCGCCGGTGCCGGTGGTCTCGGTCGAACTCGAGGAGTCGCGACTGGGCGGCGCCGGCAACGTGGCGGCCAACATCGACCGTCTGGGCGCGAACGGAGTGCTGCTGGGCGTGGCCGGGGAAGACGCCTTCGCCGCCGAGATCGCCCGCCTCAAGACCGAGGGTAACCGGGTGGTCCGCGACGCGCACAGCCGCACCATCGTCAAGACGCGCCTTGTTTCCCAGCGGCAGCAGATCGTGCGCATCGACCGCGACGGCCGCATCCGCCTGGAAGCGGACGTCATGGAGCGGCTGCGCGCCGTCATCGCCGCCGAGCGGGTCGACGGCATCATCGTTTCCGACTATGCCAAGGGCACGGTGAATGCCGAGGTGATGGCGCTGCTCAAGGCGCGGGCCGACACGGCCGGCATCCCCATCGTCGTCGATCCCAAGCCGTCCCATTTCCGCCTCTACCGCGGCGTGACCGGGCTGACGCCCAACCTGAAGGAAGCCGCCGAAATGGCCGGCCGGCCCATCGGAGGCGAGGACGACCTGGCACCGGCACTGCACCGCATCCGCCGCAGGTTCGGCACGCGTTTCACGCTCATCACCCGGGGCAGCGGGGGGATATCGGCGGCGGAAACCGGCCGCCGCATCTTCCATCTGCCGGCCTTCAGCCGCGAAGTGTTCGACGTCACCGGCGCCGGCGACACCGTCGTCGCGGTGCTGACCCTGGCCCTGGCGGTGGGTTCCGAACTGCGCGAGGCCGTGGCCCTGGCCAACGCCGCCGCTTCCATCGTGGTTGAGCGCGTGGGCACCTCGCAGGTCACGCCGGAGGAGCTCCTGGAGAGAATGGCCTCCATCCTCAAGCGCCATTGAGCCGGCTGCACCTGCTCAAGGCCCTGGCGCCCGGCTTCCTGCCGCTCCTGGTCTTCATCGCCGCCGACGCCCTGTGGGGTACCCGCGTCGGCCTGGTCGTGGCCGTGGGCTCCGGGTTCCTCGAGCTGGCGGTCGCTTATGCCCGCGACCGGACGTGGGACCGCTTCGTCATCCTTGACACCCTGCTGATCGTGGCCATGGGCGGCCTGTCGCTGCTGCTGGAAAACGACATATTTTTCCGCTTGAAGCCGGCCATCGTGGAGCTTGTTTTCTGCCTGATCCTGGGCATCTCGGCCTTCTCGCCGCTGAACATCATGCTGGCCATGTCGCGCCGCTATCTCAAGGGCGTCGCCTTCAGCCAGGAACAGGCCAGGGCAATGACGCGCAGCATGAGGGCTCTCTTCTTCATCCTCCTGGGCCATGCCGCGCTGACCGCCTACGCAGCCTTCGCCCTGTCGCTGCAGGCCTGGGGATTCATCTCCGGCGGCCTGTTCTACATCCTGTTCGCCGTCTTCTTCCTCGGCGAGTGGCTGCGCAACCACAGACAGGCAAGACGGGCGGCGGCCGCCATGGAGACGTACGCCGACGAAGAGTGGTTCGACCTGGTCGACGTCGCCGGCAAGGTGGTCGGCAAGGCGCCGCGCAGCCTCTGCCATGCGCGAAAGGGGTTGCTGCACCCGGTTGTCCACCTGCATATCCTGGATGGTCGCGACCGGCTGTTCCTGCAGAAGCGCTCGCTGACCAGGCAGATCCAGCCCGGCAAATGGGACACCGCCGTCGGCGGGCACGTGCGCAGCGGCGAGGGGATCGCGGCGGCCCTGAAAAGGGAAACCGCCGAGGAGACGGGTCTGGAAGGGCTGAAGACCGTGCCGCTCGCCCGCTACGTGTGGGAAAGCGACGTCGAATCGGAGCTGGTGCACATGTTCATCGCCCGCAGCCCGCGGCAGCCGCGGGTGAACCCGCAGGAGAGCAGCGCGGGGATGTTCTGGAAGATCGCCAAAATCCGGGAAGCCATGGGCAAGGGGATCCTCACGCCCAACCTCGAGTTCGAGTTCCCGATTCTGATGGAGCGGGTGTTCGGCGAAAAGGGCATCCAGGCCTGGCGCGAGAATGGATGAAATCGGTTGACGGTTGACGGTAGACGGTCAGGAAAGCAATAATAAGACTTAAATTCCAAATCCCAAATTCCAAATAACAAATAATATCCAAATTCCAAATTCCAATTTC
>DCVB01000130.1:0-269 GCA_002327965.1 Candidatus Aminicenantes bacterium UBA2199
AAGGTCAAGGGCGACCGCAAGCTGGAGGAGTACGCGGAGCTCATCCTGGCCTCGGCGGAGAGGGCGGCGAGCCTGACGCACAGCCTTCTGGCGTTCAGCCGCAAGCAGGAGCTCGAATTGGCGGCGGTCGACCTGAACGAGGCCATCCGCGATTTCGCCAAGATCTTAGCGCGGCTGATCGGCGAGGACGTCGACTTTCGCCTCGATCTGACGGGCGAGGAACTGGTGGCGGAGGTGGATCTCCGGCAGTTCGAGCAGGTGCTGATGAA
>DCVB01000130.1:404-1702 GCA_002327965.1 Candidatus Aminicenantes bacterium UBA2199
CTGACCATCGTTTTCGGCATTATCAAGAAGCACGACGGCTTCATCCGCATCGATAGTGCTCCGGGGAAGGGAACGAAGGTTCATCTGTTCCTGCCCCTGAAGCCCGGCCCGCGCAAACAGCGCCTCCCGCAACTGGAGAAAAAAAAGATCTCGGGGACGGAGACGATCCTGCTGATCGAGGACGACGAAAACGTGCGGCGGGCGATCCGCTGCGTTCTGGAGGAATACGGCTACACGGTGCTCGAGGCGGCGGACGGTGAGGAGGGGATCGCCCGCTTCGCCGTGAACACGGTCGGCATCGACCTGGTGCTTTGCGACCTGGTCATGCCCAGGATGAATGGCCGGGAGACCATCGCCGGGATCCGCGGGCGGCGCCCGGGAGAGAAAGCGATCTTCATCAGCGGCTACACGGCCGACATGTTCAACCGCGACGGCCTCATGGATGTCGATATCCCCGTCCTGCTCAAGCCGATCAAGCCCATGGATCTGCTCCGCAAGGTGCGCCAGGTCCTCGATTCCTAAACGTCCCGCCCGGCGGTTTTTTTCAGGGCCGAGGGATGCCCAACACGGCCAGGCTGGCCTGATTTGCATTTTCCTCCCCCCTTTCCTATAATCCCATCATGCCAGGGAAGCTTTCTTTATGGCACAGCCTTTTCAGCGAGGCGCCGATGTACTCCGACTCCGACAAAACGCTGCTCTCCCGCCAGATCTTTCTGATCGTCCGCGCCTTCGTCGCATCGGCGGTCATCCTGCAGCTGGCGCTGATCGTCCTGGACCCGAGGATTACGGCGCGCTGGCTGGTTCTGCTGCTGGCCACGGTGACGGTCTCCGCCATTTTGCTTTGGCTGAACCGCCGCGGCCGCGTTTATGCCGCCGCCTGGCTGCTGGTCGTGAGCCTGTGGCTGCTGATCGGCATATTTTCCTGGACCCGGGCCGGTTTGGGGACTCGGGCCGCCTACGGCTACTTCATCGTCGTCTTCATCGCCGGCATGGTGCTGGGCAAGTGGCAGGGGATCGCCACCGCCGCCGTCTGCAGTGCGTCGACCCTGCTGATCGCCCTGCAGGCGCCTTTCCGCTCATCGGATCCCTATCGCTTCTGGCTGGTCAACACCCTGTACCTGGTGGTCGTGCTGCTGCTGCAGAACCTGGCCGGACGCTTCATCCGCGAGTCGCTGGCCCGGGCCCGCAACGAACTGCAGGGGCGCCAGCTGGCCGAAAGCGAGCTGCGCGAGAGCGAGGAGCGCTTCCGGGTCCTCTTCGAGTCGGGGCAGATCGGCATCGTCACCGCCGACGAGGGG
>DCVB01000130.1:1787-3284 GCA_002327965.1 Candidatus Aminicenantes bacterium UBA2199
GCCCGCAAGCACGCCGAAAAGGAGCGCGAACACGTGATCTCCCTGCTCCAGGCCACCCTGGAATCCACGGCCGACGGCATCCTGGAGATCGACAGCTCGGGAAAGATCACCCACTACAACCAGCGTTTCGTCCGCATGTGGCGCATCCCCGAGGAGTTGCTGGCCGCCCGCGACGACAACCAGGCGCTGGACTTCGTCATGGGACAGCTGGCCGATCCCGGGGCGTTCATGGCCAAGGTCAGGGAGTTGTACGAGAACCCGGAACTGGAGAGCTTCGACCTGCTGGAGTTCAGGGACGGCAGGTTCTTCGAGCGCTATTCCCGGCCGCAGCTGATCGCGGGCCGGCCGGTGGGCCGGGTGTGGAGCTTTCGCGACGTCAGCCAGCAGAAGCGTGATGAGAAAGCNNNCCAATACTCATGAATGGTGCGCCGCCGGCGTGGAGCGGCAAAGGGAGAAGCTGCAGAACCTGCCCGTGGCCTCGTTCCCCTGGTGGATGGCCAGATTGCAGGACAACGCGGAGATCGCCATCGAGGAGCTCTCCGACCTGCCGCCCGAGGCCGTTGCCGAGCGCGAGATCCTCCAGGACCAGGGGATCCGCTCGCTGCTGGTCGTTCCCATCCGCTCCAAGGGCATGCTCATCGGCTACCTGGGATTCGATTCGGTCCGCAGGCGCCAGCGCTGGTCGGCCGACGCCCTGGCCCTGGTGCGCATGGTCGCGGACATCATCGCCAACGCCCTCGAGCGAAAACAGGCCGCCGAAGCGCTGCTGGAGAGCGAGCGCCGTTACCGCACGCTGTTCGAGGCGGCCAGCGACGCCATCTTCGTGATGAAGGGCGAGCTGTTCTTTGACTGCAACTCCCAGACGCTGCAGGTGTTCGGCTGCGGCCGCGAACGGATCATCGGCGTGCCGCCCGACAAATTCTCGCCGCCGCTGCAGCCCGACGGCAGGAGCTCGAAGGAAAAGGCGCGGGAAAAGATCCGCGCCGCCTATGCCGGGCAGCCCCAGTTCTTCGAATGGGTCCACCTGCGGGGCGACGGCACTCCCTTCATCGCCGAGGTCAGCCTGACGCGCATCGACCTGGCCGCCGACGTCTATCTTCTGGCCATGGTGCGCGACGTTTCCGAGCGAAAAAAACTGGAGGAGCAGCTGCTGCAGGCTCAGAAAATGGAGGCCATCGGCATCCTGGCCGGCGGCGTGGCCCACGATTTCAACAACATCCTGTCGGCCATCGTCGGCTACGGCTCGCTGCTGCAGATGAAGGTGGAGCGCGGCGGTCCCTTGAGCGACTACGTGGAGCGCATCCTCGCCGCCGGCGAGAGGGCGGCAAACCTGACCAGCAGCCTGCTGGCCTTCAGCCGCAAGCAGGAGGCCGAGTTGCTGCCCATCGATATCAACGACGCCATCTACGGCTTCCACAAGATCCTGGCGAGGCTGATCGGCGAGGACATCGATTTCAGCCTGAATCTCGCCAGCGAGAGCCTGGTGATCGACGCCGA
>DCVB01000130.1:3401-6237 GCA_002327965.1 Candidatus Aminicenantes bacterium UBA2199
GGCAAGGGGACCGGGCTCGGGCTGGCGATCGTCTACGGCATCGTCAAGAAGCACAAGGGGCACATCCGCGTGGAGAGCGCCCCCGAGGGGGGTACCACCTTCACCATCTACCTGCCGCTGAAGTCGGCGGCCGGGAGCAGCCGGAGGCGCCGCAAGCCGGCGGCCATTCCCAAGGGCAGCGAAACGATCCTGCTGATCGAGGACGACCCCGCCGTCCGCCAGGTGACGCGTTCCATGCTGGAGGAGTTCGGATACACGGTCCTGGAGGCGGCCGATGGCGTCTCCGCCCAGTATGTCTTCCGCGAGCATTCCCGCCGGATCGACCTGGTGGTCTGCGACCTGCTCATGCCCCGGCTCAACGGTCGCGAAACCCTGGCCGCCCTGCGCAGGATGAAGGCCGGCATTCCGACGATCTTCATCAGCGGCTACGCATCCGATGTCATCGCCCAGAAGGGGCTGGCCGATTCCGGCGCCCAACTGCTGACGAAGCCGCTCAATCCGGGGACGCTGCTGCGCCAGGTCCGGGCGCTCCTGGACCAGCGGCGGGCCTCCCGGGGCCGCGGCGCGGCCGCAACGGCGGCTCCCGCCGCCGGCTTGACAAAGAAAAAAAACCGGCGATAATATTGCATTGCAAAGGAGGCATCATGAAACGAAATACATGGCGCATCGTACTGCTGGCGGCGGCGGGGATGGGAGTCGTCGTCGGGCTGTGGGCGGAGCGCGGCAGCACCGGCGAAACGGACGCCGAGCGCCGCATCGCCGCCCTGCAGAAAGCCATCGCCGCGGAAGGCTTGTGCTGGCAGGCGGGGGAGACCTCGATGTCGCGGCTGAGCGAGGAGGAGCGGCAGCGCCGGCTCGGCGCGCTGCCCGAGCCCGTGGAAGAACTCACGGCTGAACCGGAGACGGCCATTGAGGTGGGCGACCTGCCCGCCACCCTGGACTGGCGCAACCGCAACGGCAATTGGGTGACGGCCATCCGCGACCAGGGCAGCTGCGGCAGCTGCTGGGCCTTTTCCACCGCCGGCGTGCTGGAATCGCTGGTGAAGATCGTAAAAAACATCAAGACCGACATCGACCTGTCGGAACAGACGCTGGTCTCGTGCAGCGATGCCGGTGACTGCGACGGCGGCTACCAGAGCAAGGCGGCGGATTTCGTGCGCCGCACCGGCATCCCCCGCGAGGATTGCTATCCCTATTCGGCCACCGACGGTTCCTGCCGTCCTTGTTCCGGGTGGATGAGCAAAACGGTGAAGGTCACGTCGTGGAGGGGCTATGCCAACGCCAGCAAGACGGTACTGCAGAACGCGCTGCTGAGCGCGCCGATCTCCGCTTCGATGGTGGTCTACTCCGACTTCTACAATTACCGCAGCGGCATCTATGAGCGCACCTCCGGCGCCACCAACAAAGGCGGCCACGCCATTGTCATCGTCGGCTACAACAACACGGAGGGCTACTGGATCTGCAAGAATTCCTGGGGGACGAACTGGGGCGAGAACGGCTTCTTCCGCATCCGCATGGGCAACAGCGAGATCGCCAGTTACTGTACCAGCTTGAGCGGTCCGCGCCTGGACAATCAGCCGCCGGTGCTGCAGAGCATCCCCGCCCAGACCGTCGAGGAAGGCAAGCCGCTGGCCTTTTCGCTCTCAGCCAGCGACAGCGACTACGACACGCTGACCTTCAGCGCCAGTAACCTCCCTGAAGGCGCCGTCCTGGATGCCGCGACCGGAGATTTCAACTGGACCCCCAGCTTCACGCAGTCGGGCGTTTACAGCGTTAAATTCGGGGTCAGCGACGGTATCAGCGCGGTGTACAAGACCGCCATCATCACCGTCACCAACGTCAAGTACAAGACGTGGTGACGCGGATCAGCAAGGAGTAACGAAAATGAGAATGAAGCAACATATCGCTTTCGCGGTCATCGCCTTCCTGCTGCTGGCCGCCGGCAACCTGGCGGCCGGCACAACCACCAAGACCGCCAAGGNNAAGGCCGTCAAGACCGCCAAAAAAACGCAGTTCATCCTGCGCGCCGGATTGAACATGTTCCAGTCCAGCGGCAGCGACGGCGACTACATCGCCGGCGTGAATGACTTCCCTTTCACTCCGGCCCACCAGGCGCCGGCGCTGGGCATCGGCCTGAACTTTCCCGGCTCCAAGTCGCTGGCCTTCGGTGTGAATGTCAGCTACGGCCTCTCCGCCCAGGTCGACCTGCGCGATCCTTCCGACAACGAGACCATCCGGGTTGAACCGCCGAAAAGCATTCTCGCCGTGCTCAACGTCGCCAAGGCCATCGTCCTTTCCCGGCAGATGCAACTGCTCATTTCCCTGGGCGCCGGCGGCGAGTACCGCATGGGCGGCGACCAGGAATTCGTCTCCAGCCTTGGGAACCGGATCGTGCTCAGCGCGCCGAAGAAACCGTTTTCGCCGCTGGCCGCTCTTGCCGCCGGCGTGCATTACATGCTCGCCGACTCGCTGGGGGTGGCGCTGGATGTCCAGGGCGCCTACATTTTTCGCGATCCCGCCCAACTGCTGGTCACTCCCTCGCTGGGATTGATCCTGAAGCTGTAGGGACGGGAGCCAGGGACGCGATTCAGGAAAAGCTGACCCGGTTCTTGCCTTTTTTCTTGCTGCGGTACATCAGCAGGTCGGCGCGCTCGACCAGGGTGGCGCGGGTGTCGCCTAGGCGAGCCAGGGTCGCCCCCGCCGACAGGGTGACGCTTACCACCTCGCCTTGCACCCAGAAGACCGAGCGCTCGACCAGCAGGCGGAGCTTCTCGGCGATGCGCCTCATGTGGCGCATATCGATGTTGCGCAGGATGACGATGAATTCCTCGCCGCC
>DCVB01000048.1:0-2514 GCA_002327965.1 Candidatus Aminicenantes bacterium UBA2199
AGGCTTGTGAGAAATGCGGGCTAATGATTGGCCTCTCGCAATAGGGACGCAAGCTGGTCGCGCTCGGAAGGGGAAAGCCGATCGAAGTGGTTCCGGCGCAGCGTCGCCAGCGTCTGCCGGGCCGCCTCCTTGCGGCCGAGGCGCAGCTGGGCGATGGCCAGGTTGAAATAGGTATTGACGAACTCGGGGTCGCCGGCGAGCGCCCGGCGAAAATGGCCGATAGCCCCTTCGCCGTCCCCGAGATACATCCGGATCACTCCCAGGCCGTTCAACGCGGTGGTCAGCCGGTCATCGACCGCCAGCGCCCGGGAAAAGAATTCCCCGGCCCGGTCCAGGCTTTGCCGGTCCTGGCGCTGGCGGAAGAGGGTCAGGTGCAGGGTGCCGAGACCGCTCAGGGCCAGGGCCTGCCTGGGGTCGATCTCCAGGGCGCGCTGGAACGAGCGCAGCGCATCGTCGCCGCGGCCGCGGTCGAGCTGGGCCAGGCCGAGCTGGGTCCAGTGGGCGGGATTGGCCCCCTGGTCGCCGACCAGCTCCTGAAGCAGGCCTTCGGCCATCTCCGGCCGGCCCAGCTTGACCAGCAACTTGGCCGCCTGGCCGCGGACGTCGGCGGGAATATCTTTCGCATCGGGCGCGGCGGCATCCAGCAGCCGGCGCAGCGTGGCCAGGGCCTGGTCGGGCCGGCCCGCTGCCATGTGCAGGTCGGCCAGGGCGATCGCCAGCTTGCGGTCGCCGGGCTCCAGGTCCCAGGCTTTCTGGAAATGGTTGATGGCCTGGTCGATCCTTTTCTGGCCGCGGTAAAGCTCGCCCAGCAGCAGATGGGCTTCCACGGAGCGCGCATCCATGGCCAGGGTGAGCAGCGCCGTCTCCTCGGTCCGTTGTTCGTCGCCGCGATTGCGGTAGAAGGTCGCCAGCAGCAGGGCGAAGCGCGACGTTTCGGGGAAGCGCGCGATGGCTTCGCGCAGGGCCGCCTGGATGGCCACCGGGTCCTTGCGCGCCAGCGCCAGCTCGTATGCCGTGTCATGGAACTGGGGCAGCTTGCGGTCGAGCTTCGTGGCCCGTAGTTCGTCGAGTTGCTGCTCCGCGCCTTCCAGGTTGCCGGCGCGGATCGCCTCCCGGGTTTTCAGCAGCCGGTTCATCGGGCCGATCCCGTCCTTGGGGTCCTCGTTGCCGCCTTTCAGGAAGGGACGGTCGCTCGAGGCAAAATACCCCAGGGTGCGCAGGCGGGCCTGGTCCTGGCGGGTCTGCTGCGAACGCAGCGCCGCCTTGCCGGCAGGCACCGTCCGCTCCAGGTAGCTGTCCAGGTCTCGGGCCAGTTGCTTGGCCTGGGCGTTCCTTTTCAGGTAAAGGTTGTCCTTCTCCAGGGGATCGGAGGCCAGGTCGTACAGTTCGGGGCGGGGCAGGGAAATGTATTTGAGCTGGCCGCTCAACAGGCCCGAGAGCGGGGCCCAGCCCATCTCCTCCATCCCGTACAGGCTTTCAAAGTACAGGGCGGGCACCGGCTGCCCGGGATCCTCCTTGGCGGTCAACAGCGGGGCGAGGCTGCGGCCCTGGATGCCAACGGGAAGCGGCAGCCGGTACAGCTCCAGCAGGGTGGGCAGCACGTCGACCAGCCCCACGGGCCGGGCGACGACCCGCGAGGCGCCGAAGAGGCGCGGTTGGTGGAAAATGAGCGGTACGCGTAGCGTCTCCTCGTAGCAGAACACTCCGTGGCCGCTCTCGTCGTGCTCACCGAAGCCCTCGCCATGGTCGCCGGCGGCGACCACCAGCGTGTTCTTCAGCAGGCCGCGGCGTTCGAGTTCCTGCAGCATGCGGCCGATGGTCTCGTCCATGAAGGCGATCTCGCCGCGATAGGGGTCGTCGGCGAAACGCTCGCGGAACGGCTCCGGCGGCTCGTAGGGGGCATGGGGGTCGTAGAGGTGCACCCAGCAGAAAAACGGCAAGGAGGGGGAGCGGTCGAGCCAGCGGCTGAACTTGGCGAATACCTTGTCGGCGGGTATTTCCGAGCGGTAGGTGGTATCGCCCTCAGGCTTGTCCAGGGCGTCATCATAGCCGGCGAACCCCTGCGCCAGGCCGAATTTTTTCTCCAGCACATAAGCGGCGATCATGGCTTGGGTGGAGAAGCCGGCCCGGCTGAACACTTCGGCCAGGGTGGTCTCCTCGGGGCTCAGCGCATAGGTGCCGTTGTTGCGCACCTGGTGCGCCTGCGGCTCGCGCCCGGTCATCAGCGTGGCATGGGCCGGCAGGGTCAGTGGCGCCGGGGTGTAGGCGCGGTCGAAGCGCACCCCTTCCCGGGCCAGCCGGTCCAGGTGCGGGGTGGCGGCGCGGGAATCACCGTAGGCGCCGATGCGGTCGGCGCGGGTGGTATCGAGGGTGATCAGCAGCAGGTTGGTCCCGCCGCCGCCGGCGTCGGGGGGACGGCCCCCTTTCCTGCAGGCGCCGCCGAGCAGCAGCAGGGCGAACCACGCCGCCATGCCGCCCAGGCGCAGCGCCGCGCCGGCGTTCATCCGCAGGGCG
>DCVB01000048.1:2590-20035 GCA_002327965.1 Candidatus Aminicenantes bacterium UBA2199
TAGGGCTTGGGCCATTCGGGCTTGATCTGGATGGCCATGCGGTAGTATTTTTCGGCTTCTTCGGGCTTGTTGCGGGCGAACATGATCTCGGCGACGTTGTAGGGCAGGGCCGGGTCGCGGGGCTGGATGTCCATCGAGCGCTGGAAGTTCTCCACGGCCTCCTTGAATTTCTCCTGGCGCAGGTAGACGTCGCCGATGCCGGCGTAGGCCAGGGCGGCGGTGGCGTTGCCCTTCAGGTCGGGGGTCTCCTTGGTGACCTCGGCGAGCACTTTCTCGAAGCCGGCCAGGGCCTCCGCGTATTCGCCCAGCTCGTTCTTGCAGTTGGCGATATAGATGCCGACCTGGTAGTTGGCCGGGTTCTTCTGGGCGAATTCCTCGTACAGGGCCAGGGCTTCTTCGTACTTGCGCTGGTCGAACTTCTCGTGAGCATTCAGGATGGCGTCACGGTTGGGGTCGGCCACGACCACCGGGGTCTTCTTGAGGACGATATGGATCTCCGGGTTCTTGGCGACGCCGCTGATCGATTGCTGGGTGGTGCTGGGGGGATAGCCCTCCATTTCGCCGGTGACCTGGACCGTTCCCTTGCCCAAACCGAGAAATCCCCATTGTCCCTTGGAATTGGACTGGGTCTGGCGGGTGTTGTTGAATTCCATGTACTTCAGGGTGATGGTCGCGTTCTCCAGCGGGTTGCCGTTCTCGTCGACGATGGTTCCGGTCAGGCGGCCGCCGCCCCTTCCTTCCTGGGCCTGGAGAGCGATGGCCGTGGCCAGCAGCAGGGCCACAACCAGAATACGATGGATATTAATGCGCATGGTCATCCTCCTTTGATCCGCAGCGGATCTATCGATCACTTTATTTTCACCGTCAGCAGGCGCCGGTTCGAATTGCCGCCGACCTGGTCCAGCACCAGCAGGTCGACCTGGGTCCTGCCCTTCTTCAGCGGGATCGTCCACTCGATCGCCAGCCGTCCCTTTCCCTGCGTTTCCGGATCGAGCACGATGCGCCGGTTGTCCTTGTGGGTCTGGATCGAGCCGTCGGCCAGGTAGAGGTTGGCAGCCAGGTGGATGCGGGCGGTGAATCCGCCGTCGGCATCGATCTCATAGCGCAGGTCCTTGACCGGGATGGAGATAAACAGCCTGTCCTGCGCCGGTTCGATCCGGGCTGCGAACTCCAGGGCGCGATCCTGGCTGCCCTGCTCGGCGCGGATGAAGCGGGTCTTGGCCTCTTTCAGCAGCTCCAGCAGGCGCGGCGCGGTGCGCCGCATGTCCAGTTCATAGATGCCGTACCCCTGGCGGTCGATGAACACCACGTAAAAATTCAGCTGGTGGTAGGGCCAGACGATCATTCCCGTGGACATGCTCTCATCGTTCAGCTGGCTCCGTGAATCGATCGAGGGGTACGGCGTCGAGCCCGGGGTCATGATGCTGGGCGGGCCCAGCACCATGTAGACCATCCCGCGCGCCGTATCCCAGCCCGGGCGGTTGGCCTCGCGCAGGTACTTGTTGACGAACTCGAAGCGTTCCTCCACCTCGGTGCGGAATTCGTTTTCCGCGCTTTCGGGACTGGGATCGCGGATCTCCCAGAAAGCGGCGATGAATTCCCGGCGCAACTCGGGTGCGGCCAGGTTGCGGAACGCCTTTTCCTCGTCGCGGGTCATGAAATGACGCGCCATGCGGTAGAATTCCTCGCTGTCCGCATCCAGTTTCGCCGCCGCCAGCGGTGCCACGAGAGCGAACAGCGCCAGGGAGAGCGCCAGCCAGAAAGGCACGCTGCGGGCGGGATGCATCATGGAGCCTCCGTTTGCCTGAGCAGGTCGGCGATTTCCGGCTGCCCGGCCTTGATCTTCAGGGAAGCGGACAGGGCCTTCCTGGCCTCCAGGGGGTTGCCCAGGCGCAGGAAGGAGAGTCCCAGTGCGTTGAGCACCGAAATGTCGCTGTCATACAGGGTGTTGGCCTTGAGCAGCGCGTCGACGGCCTCCCGCCAGCGGCCTAGCCCGTACAGGGCCTTGCCGCGCAGCGCCTGGAGATCGAAGGCGGTCTTCTCCTGCTCCGGGACGGGCGCCAGCACCGCCAGCAGTTTTTCGAACCTTTCCCTTCCCAGCAGGAAACGGGCGTAGGCGATGCGCAAGGCGGCATTGCCGCCGCCCTGGCCCAGGGCCTGCTCGTAGGCGCGGGCCGCGTCTTCCATGCGGCCGCTGGCCTCGTACTGCACGGCCAGCATGCCGAGCAGCAGGTAGCCGCGCTCGACGGCCAGGGTCGGCGCCGCGAAGGTGGGGTGTTCCAGCACCGGCAGCCGGGACACGGTGAAGTTCGTCTCGTTGCCGAGGCTTTCCCTGCCAACGGCATCGCGCAGGCTGGCCCGCAGGCGATAGTAGCCGGCGGGCAGGGTGCCCAGGTCGGCGGTGTAGGCCTGGATGGCCTGGCCGCCCTGGGCGCGGGGGGTCAGGCGCCTGGAAACGGGTTCAGCGCCGGCGGCGGGCACGCTGATCAGCTCGAGTTCCGGGGCGGGCGTGGCAACGGCAGTGCCATGGTCGACGGCCAGCAGGACCTGCAGCGGCTCCTTTTCTCCGAAGGTGCGCTGGGGATCGGGGCTGGCGTGGATATTCTGCAGCGAGAAGGCCCCGAGCGCCGCCCGGGCCTCGCGGCGGATGCGGTAGGAGACCAGCGGGCCGAAGAGTGCCGCCTCTCCCGGGGGCGGGACGCGGATCTTTTCGCTGAAGGAGGCGAACTCGTGGTTGACCGAGTTCTGCACGAGCACGGTGATCTCGAGTTCGCCGTCGATCACCGGCAGCATATCGGCCAGGATCAGCCCGTTGGCCAGGGTCTTTTCCATGTCGGCCTGGTCATAGGCGAAGGGCAGGTTCTTGGTGTGCTGGAAGATGATGCGCTCGCCCTGGCGCAGGTCGACGACCATCTTGTAGGTGCAGGAATATTTCTTCGTGTCGGCGGAGTAGTCGACCGAGACCCGTTCCGGCCAGATGGCGAAATGGAGAAGATTCAGGCCCGAGACCGGATCGCGCAGCAGCAGGACCTCGTGGCGGCTGCCGAGGTAGTCGACCGACTGCTGGATGTCGACGTAGGACTTGAAGCGCAGGAACTGGTTGGCGTAGGTGGTGTTGATGTTTTCCTTCGGCAGCTCGGTGATCTTGGCCATCAGGGTCATATCGCGCATCGAGGGGGCATAGTTGGCGGTGCGCTCGCCGGGGATCAGCGTCAGGGCGACATCGGCGACCTCGGGCTTGATCTCGAAGATCTTCCGGTAGATGGCCCGGTAATCCTGCGAGCTGAATTCCCCGATCTGGGTGACCAGCAGCTGGTCGGGGCCGTCCACGGCGGGGATGTAGAGCTTGAAGTCGCCCGCCCCGCCCTTGCGGTAGAACACGACGTTGAACATCGTCGGCAGCCCCTTGCCCGGGTCGCCGTAATACTCCCAGATCTCGATGGGGTAGAGATAGCTGTTGAATATCTCGCTGCGATTGACCGGCGGCCCCAGCAGGATGTGGATGCGGCCGCGGTCGGTCTTCCATCCGGGCAGGGGCGAGGTGAAACCGTAGTAGCGGTTGGCGTATTGGAAGCGCTTGACGTGTTCGTCCTTGAACTCGTTCTCCGGGGTGCCGCGGTTGGGGTCGCGCTGGTTCCAGAAAATGTTGACGAAGGCCTCGCGGTCGCGGTCGTTGCCGAGGTCCAGGAATATCTTGCGTTCGGCGGGGGTGATGATGTAGTCAACCAACTCGAGCCATTGGCGGTATTTCTCCGCCAGCGGCGGGCTCTTGGCATCGGCGCCGGGGAGCACGCTGGAGAAGATGAGCAGGGATCCCAGAAGCAAGGATGCGCGGCGCCTGGCGCGTGCGCCGACGTCGGCCGACGGGACGGTTGCGGGTGATGGCATGGTTCAGGACCTCGTTATTATTATAACATAATAGGACGGATTGCCGAAAGAGGATTGGCGGCAGGAAACAGTGGACAGACGACAGAAGACAGAAAACAGAGGACAGAAGACAGAGGTTAGATGCCAGACGTTAGACGTTAGAAGTTCGCCAGACGCGGAACATTATCCAGTTCAAGGCAGGGGAAGAACAGTAGATCGAAAAAGTCATATTTTCTTGCCAAGCACTACCTTCTGACGTCTGACATCTGTCCTCTGTCTTCTTTCCTTCTCCTGCTAACGTCTGGTGTCTGGCGTCTATCGCCTATTTCTTCCAGGCTTTCGCCACCGCTTTCAGGCCGTCCACGGGCTCGGCGGTCGCCAAACAGGATCCGCCCGTCTCCCTGGCGATCTTGCTGAAGGCGGAGTAGATGTCGCCCGAGTTCTCCAGCAGGTTGCCGGTGGCCGACGTCTTCTTGGCGGTGATGTAGACGAAGTGCTGGGTCAGCGCTACCTGCTGGAAGTATTCGGCGAGAACGCCGGCGGCGAAGGGTTCCTTCATGCCGCCAGTGAGGAACATCTCGTTGGCTTGGAAGGCGAACTTGGGCATATCGGCCAGTATGTTCAGCGCCTCGCGCCGGGGGACCGGCCGGTACTCGCGCTCGAACAGCACGACGATGTGGTTCTCGCCCTGCTGGTTGCGGAAGGCGTCGGCGAGCTGGCGCAGCGAGGCGTCGTTGACCTTGCGCAGCTGGTTCAGGTTGGCCAGCCCCTGGCGGTAGAAATTGAACAACTCGCTCATGTCCCGGGTTTCATTGGATCCGTCCGACGGCACTCCCGACGGCAGGACGAAGCCCTCCAGGTTGCGCACGGCGATCTCCAGCTCGCTGATGACCTGCTTGTAGCCCTGGGCCGCCTTGGTGATGTCGTTGCGCAGCTTGTCGCGCATCAGGGCGATCAGCTCCGCCTTCGGCTGCGCCAGCTTGGCCCGCGAGAAGCCGTACAGCCCCGAGGGCGAGCGGATGATCAGCTGGTCGTTTGAACCGACCATCTTGTTGAAAATGAACTCCACGGCGTCTTCCAGGCCGTCGGTGCTCTCGTGGAGATCGAAGAATACGACCAGGTTGCGCGGGCTGTCGGCCGCCGGCAGCGGGCCGGAAAGCCCCGTTGCCAGCCAGGCCAGGGAAACCATCAGAATCAAGCCGTTCAATGTGCGACGCATGGGAGCCTCCTTGAAAAAGCTGCAGGAACCATCTTACACCTTGGAACATTAAATCTCAAGGGAAGACAAAGGGAAAGGCAGAGGGAAGACAGAGGGAAGAAAAAGTGGGAAGAAATTTTCGAAAGGGCTTTTCCCACTCTCTCTTCCCTTTCTCTTCTCTCTTTCTTCCCTCTGTCTTCCCTGCGACAATGGCCGGCTATTCCCAGGTTTTAAGGATCGCTTTCAGCCCTTCCGCCGGCTCGGCGGTCGTGACGGTAACGCCGCCGGTGGCCTTCGCCAGCCGGCTGAAGGCGGAGTAGATGTCGCCCGAATTCTCGAACAGGTTGCCGCCGGCCGAGGTGTGCTTGGAGGTGACGTAGACGAAGTGCTGGGTCAGGGGCATCCCGAGGAAGTGCTCGGTCATGGCGGCGATGTCGAAGACCTCGTTCAGGTTGACGGTGGCGAACAGCTCGTTGGCCTGGACGGCGAACACGGGCATGTCGGCCAGCACGTTCAGGGCCTCGCGCCTGGGAATGGGCCGGAATTCGCGCTCAAACAGCACGATGAGGTGGTTCTCACCCTCGTGGCCGCGGAAGGTGCCGACCAGCTTGCGCAGCGAGTCCGCGTTCACCTTGCGCAGCTGGTTCAGGTTGCCCAGTTCCTGGCGGTAGAAGATGAACAGCTCGTTCATGTCCTTGTTCGTGTCCACCGTGCCGGTCGGGTAGGCGTGCTCGCCGATCCCGGCGGCGGCGGTCTCCAGGTCCCGGATGACCTGCTTGTAGCCGATCGCGGCGCGCGCGATGTCGTTACGCAGCCTTTTCCCGGTCAAGGCGATCAGCTCCGCCTTTGGCTGCGAAAGGGTGGCCGCCGAGAAGCCGTACGTGCGCATCGGCGACTGGATGATCAGCTGGTCGCCGGGCCGGAGCATGCGCTCGAAGACGAACTCCACCGCCTCCTCCACGCCGTTGGCGTTGTCGAGGAACTCGAAGAAGACGATGAGGTTGCGCGGGGCGGCCGGAGCCGCCGGCGACACGGGAGCCGCAAACCCCTGGATGGCCAGGGCAACCAGCAGAACCAGCACGATGCGACGGGTCATTTCAAGACTCCTTGAGTTACGATATGAAATGATACGCGATCCGCGGGTGATTGGTTCGCCGACAGGGTGGCGGCAATGCCTGCAGGATCGATTTCAAGGGAAGACAGAGGGAAGACAGAGTGGGAAAGAGGCACTGAAAGGAAGGCTCTCACTCTCGCTTCCCTTTTTCTTCCCTTTTTCTTCCCTCTCTCTTCCCTGATGCCGGCTCTTGGCAATGATACTGGCGTTTGAACTCCTCGATCTCCTCCACGCGCAGCTCGCGCCATTCGCCCAGGGGCAGCCTGCCGAGCGTGATGCTGCCGATGGCCACGCGGCGCAGCTTTTCCACCGGGTGGCCCGAGTACTTGAAGGCGTTGCGCAGGATGTGCTTCTTGCCTTCGGTGATGGTCACCCGCAGCCAGGAGTTGCCGGCGGCGGTCGTCTTCACCTCCTCGATCACGAAGGGGTTCAGCCGCTCTCCCTCTAGGAAAATGCCCCGTTCCAGCTTCCGGCGCTCGGCCTCGCCCAGCGTTCCCTTGACCTTGAGCAGGTAGGTCTTGGGCACGCCGTTGCGCGCCGCCAGGATGAAATCGGCCAGCTCGCCGTCGTTGGTCAGCAGCATGAGCCCGTCGGAGTGGAAGTCGAGGCGCCCGACCGGGAATACGCGCTCGCGAATGCGGCGGATGTAGGCGGCGACCGTCGAGCGGCCCTCGGGGTCGGCCAGGGTGGAGACGACGCCCACCGGCTTATTGAGGATGAAATAGCTCTTTTTCTGCGGGGCGAGCTTCAGCAGCCGGCCGTTGAGGTGCACGCGGTCGCCGGGGAAGCGCACGGGATGGTTGGGATCGGTGACGACGCGGCCCTGGACCTGGAAACGGCCCTCGTGGATCCATTGGCGGATGTCGCGGCGGCTGGCCACGCCGCATTCCTGAAGGTATTTCTGCAATTTAAGCTCTTTCATTTTTCGATCCCCAGGCGCTTGATCAGCTCGTAGAGCGTGGACGGCTTCAGCTGCAGTTCCTCGGCGGCCTTCTTCTGCACCCAGTTGTGCCGTTCCAGCGTCTCGATGATCAGCTGCCGCTTGTAGGCGTCCACCTTGGCGTTGAAACCGCCTCCCGGCGCCTGCCGGCTGTTCACGCCCAGGATCTCGGGGGTCAGGGCCTCCGGGTCCAGGATGTCGGAGCTGGACAGCAGCACGGCGCGCAGCATGGCGTTCTGCAGCTCGCGGATGTTCCCCGGCCAGCTGTAGTCCATCAGCTGGCGCATGAACTTGGGGCTCATGCTCTTGATCGCCTTTTTATTCTCGCGGCAGAACTTCTTCACAAAGGAGTCGGCCAGCAGCGGGATGTCCTCCTTGCGCTCGCGCAGGGGCGGCAGGTGGATGTTGATGATGTTCAGCCGGTAATAGAGGTCCTCGCGGAAATCGCCGCTTTTCACGCGGTCCATCAGGTCGATGTTGGTGGCGGCCAGGACGCGCACGTCGACTTTCCTGATCTGGTTGCCGCCCAGGGGCTGGATCTCCTTTTCCTGCAGGACGCGCAGGATCTTGGACTGGGTCTCGTCACTGAGGTTGGCGATCTCGTCGAAAAAGATGGTGCCGCCGTCGGCTTCCTCGAAGATGCCTTTCTTGTCGGCGACGGCGCCGGTATAGGCCCCCTTTTTGTAGCCGAACAGCAGGCTCTCGAACAGGTTGGCCGGGATATTGCTCGAGTTGAATGGCGAGAACGGCATGTCGCGGCGGTTGGAGTTGGAATGGATGGCCTTGGCGATCAGCTCCTTNNGCCGGTGCCGCTCTCGCCGGTGATCAGCACGGTGGAGTTGGAGTCGGCCACGCTCTCGACGAGGCCCAGGACCTTTTTCAGCAGCGGGCTGCGGCCGATGATGTTGTCGAAGGCGAAACGGTCGCCGAGCGTCCGCTTGAGCTGGACGTTCTCCTGCTTCAGCCGTTTTTCCTTGATCACGCGGTCGACCTTGTGGCGCAGCTCGATGTTGTTGAACGGCTTCTGCAGGTAGTCCAGCGCCCCCTGCTGGATGGCCTCGATGGCCGATTCGATGGTGCCGAAGGCGGTGAGGAAGATGACGCGTACCGGCGGGTCATCCTTCTTCAGCTCCTTGAATATCTCCAGCCCCGAGCTGCCGGGGATCATCTGGTCCATGATCACCACGTCCACGTCGGGCGAGTGGTTGGCCTTGGCCTGGGCCTTGTTCTCGGAGATGCGCAGCTCGTACTCGGGTGCCAGGAAGATGCGCTTGAATATATCGTGGATGACGATCTCGTCATCGACCAGGTGGATGATCTTCTTTTTCATAGGCTCATGCTCCTCAGCGGGCTCAACAGCGGGAAAGTGATGATGAAGGTGGTGCCGCGGCCGACTTTGCTGCGCACCTCGATGTCGCCGTAATGCTCCTTGACGATGTTGTAGACGATGGCCAGTCCCAGGCCGGTCCCTTGGCCCACCTCCTTGGTGGTGAAGAACGGGTCGAAGATCTTTTCCAGTTCCCGGGCGGGGATGCCGCGGCCGTTGTCCTTGAAGCGCACGCTGACCTGTTCGTCGCTCTCCTCGCCGCTGATCGAGATCCAGCCTTCGTCGGCGATGGCGTCGATGGCGTTGATGAACAGGTTGATGAACAGCTGCTGCAGCCGGGTGGGGAAGCCGTGGAAGCGGCGCGTGAATTCGCACTCGCGGCGCAGCGCGATGCGCTTCTTTTTCAGCTTGTGCTCGATCAGGGCCAGGCTCTCGTCCAGGACCTGGTTCAGGTCGACCGGCAGCGCCTGCTGACCTTTCTGGCGCGAGAAATCGAGCAGGGTGCGGACGATCTTGTTGGCCCGCAGCACCTGGTCCTGCATCTTGACGATCAGCTCGCGGTTGTCCCTGCCCCCGGGGTTGTCGAGCAGGAACTGGCAGTAGGAGGAGATGCCGGTCAGGGGCGTGTTGATCTCGTGAGCGATGCCGGCCGACAGCAGGCCCAGCGAGGCCATCTTTTCCGAAGTGATCAGCTGGTTCTGGATGAGGTTTTTCTCGGTCACGTCCTCGAAGACGAAAATGCGGCCGGAGACACTGCCTTTTTCGTTTTTCAGCGGCGAAACGTAGACGTCGAAGAAGGTTTCCGCCTCGCCCAGCACCGCCTTGATGTTGCGCAGGGTATGGGTGCCCGCCTGGCCCGGCCGCAGCGCCTGCCAGAACTCACGGCCCAGGACCTGCGGCGCCCGCTTGCGCAGCGCCCGTTCGCGGCGGATGCGGAAGCGGTCCTCCATGAAGGAATTCCAGGTCTGCACCTGGTTCAGGCGCGAGACGACCAGGATGCCCAGGTTGATATTCTCGATGATGTTCTCGTTGAACTCCTTCAGCAGGTTGAGCTCGGCAAGTTGCTCTTCCAGCCGCGAATAGAGGAAGGCGTTCTCCACCGACAGGGCCAGCGGCGAGGCGATGCTGGCCATCAGGTCCCAGTCCTCGACCGTCAGGTAGGAATGGTCGGTCTTGCGGCCCATGGCCACGATGCCGACCAGGCGCTCGCCGATCTTCAGCGGCTGGAACTGAACCAGCTTGTCAACGGGCATGGCGGTCTGATCGCTGGGGAACTTGGTGGCGAACTCCTGTTCGGAGAGGAAAACGAGATGCTCCCGGCCCTCCATGGCATCGAGGAAATTGCGGGTCAGGAAGAGGCGCTGCCGTCCGGGCAGCGAGTAAAAGAGGTTGCTGCGGAAATGGATCAGCAGCGAGGCCGCCTGCAGCTGGAAGCCGCGGCTGATGATTTCCAGGAAGTTCTGCGACAGCGAGGAGAGGTCGCGCTGGGCGCTGATCGAGCCCTCCAGTTCCTTGAGCTTGCGCTTGAAGTTGAAGGTGTCCCGATAGAACATCTTCTCGACGAACCTCTGGATGGTCCCCTCCAGCGGCTTGAACAGCAGGCCGGCCATGAGGATGGCGGCCAGGGACCAGAAGATGCCCAGCAGCTTGTTCTGCTCGATGTTCAGGCCCAGGAACAGGTAGGTGCCGAAGATGAAGATGAACAGCGACGACACCGAGAGCGTCTTCTTGATGGTGTTCTCGATGTCGGTCACCCGCCGCGGCGACAGGAAGTAGACCAGGCTCAGCGGCAGGAAAGGCAGGAAGAGCATGCTGATGTAGATCCCTGCCCCGGCGCCGGATTCGGGCGACTGCCGGGAGAAATTCAGCAGCAGCAGGGAGATGAAGCTCAGCGAAATGCCGGCCAGTGGAAAAACATAGCGTTTCTGCCTCTTTTTCAGGACCAGGGTCAGTGACGACACGGTGAAGGCGGCCCAGGCCATGATGGTGTAGAGGGCGAAGTAGTTTTGCCCCAGCGAACGGAAATGGTTGATGGCGTCGACCAGGACCTCCGGGTCCGGGTGGAGGAGGTTGCGCACGATGAAATACAGGTTGATGGCCAGCAGGGCCAGCGGCGGCAGGAAGATCAGCAGGCCGCGCAGCCTGGCGCTGATCTTGCGGAAAGCCCGGGCGCGCAGCGGGTACTGCAGCGCGTACTGCAGCAGGACGGCCGGGAAGAAGATGAACGCCAGCGTATCCAGGGCCAGGAACAGGAAGTCGGCGGGGCCGTAGTCGCCGGTGGGCGAGAAGATCAGGAAGCCCGACAGGGTGAGGCTGAGGAGAAAGAAGCTCTGCGGAGGCGGGAACAGCGTCGACTGCCTGACGTAGACGTTGAGGATGCCCAGGGTGAGCAGCACCGCCAGGATGCCGACGAAAACGAGGATGTAATAGGAGAAGGGGGTGAACACCGGGTCGATGTCGATGCCGATGTTCTTCAGGATGCCCTCGCGCTCGATCTCGTAGCGGCAGTAGTTGCGGCCGGCGATGGAGCGCAGCAGGTCGATGCGGTTGTGGACCAGGTATTTGTTCACGGCCAGCAGGATGTCTCCCGGCTGCACCTGGCTGTCGGCCGGGGCCGAGCGGCAGACCAGTCCCTGGGCTGTGGCCTCCCAGGTCACGTGGTCGGTGACCGAGTTCCATTTCAGCTTCTGGAATATGTTGGCCAGGCTGACCAGGATGAAAGCGGCGAAGATGAAGTGCCACAGGTACTTGCTGACGGTGTGCAGGACGGCGGCGAGGATGCGTTCCAGATACTTCCGGATCATAACAGGATGCCGGCCCGGGCGGTCTTGAAGGCCCAGACGACCTTCTCCTTGCGGTTGAGGGGCGGCAGCGTCTTCTGAAAGAAGCGGCGTGCCAGCATCTCGCGTTCGTAGGAGCTGGAGAAGATATCGTCCTCGCTCTCGGGAAAGCGGTCGGTCCGGCGCGCGGAGGGGTTGTCCCGGGGCGAGGCGCCGTCGGGATTCAGTTCCTGGGCCGTGGCCTGGAATGCCTGAGGGATACCCAGCAGCAGCGCGACCAGCAGCAGGATCACCAGGGCTTTTTTCATTTTATCGCCGGCGGGTAGTCCGAGTCTCCATGGCATGATTATAGCAATATCGGCCATTGCAGGCAAATTACCGGCAACGGGAACGCGGCAAGGGCCGGAATTGCCCAGTGAAATGCCGGTTACCGTCCGGCGCCCCGGGTCCTAGCCGGCGTGGCGGTTGTTCTGGATGACCTTCTGTGTCTGCTCGGCGATCTCCAGTTCCTCGTTGGTCGGGACGACCATGACGCAAACGCGCGAGCCGGGCTTGGAGATGGTCCCCAGCTTGCCGAAGGCCTCCTGGTTGGCCTGGGCGTCGAACTCGATGCCCAGGAATTCCATGTCCTCCAGGATCATCTCGCGCTCCTCGCGGCCGCGCTCACCGATGCCGGCGGTGAAGATGACCAGGTCGACGCCGTTCATGGCGGCGATGTAGGCGCCGATGTATTTCTTGATGCGGTAGGCGAAGATCTCCAGTGCCAGCCTGGCCTGGGCATGTCCGGCGGCCGCCTTCTCGTTGATGTCGCGCATGTCGGAAGAGACCCCGGAAATGCCCAGGATGCCGCTTTGGCGGTTGAGCACCGCGTCGACCTGCTCGTGGCTCAGCCCCAGCGTGCGCTGCATGACCAGGGGGATGGCCGGGTCGATGTCGCCGCAGCGCGTGCCCATGGCCAGCCCCTCCAGCGGCGTGTAGCCCATGGTGGTGTCGATGGAAATGCCGTTGCGGATGGCGGCCATCGAGGAGCCGTTGCCCAGGTGGCAGGTGATGATCTTGAGCTCCTCCAGCTTGCGGCCCATGGCCCTGGCCCCCTGCTTGGCCACGTAGAAATGGGAGGTGCCGTGGAAGCCGTAGCGGCGGATCTTGTGCTCGCGGTAGTACTCGTAGGGCAGCGGGTAGATGTAGGCCTTCTCGGGCATGGTCTGGTGGAAGGCGGTGTCGAAGGTGCCGGCCATGGGGATGCCGGGCAGGATCTTCTGGCAGGCCTCGATGCCGGTGATGTTGGGCGGGTTGTGCAGCGGCGCCAGCGGGATGCACTCCTTGAGAGCGGCGATCACGGCCGGGGTGATGGGCACGGTGCCGTTGAATTTCTCGCCGGCATGCACCACGCGGTGGCCCACGGCGAAGATCTCGCTCTTGTCCCTGATGACGCCGGTCGTTGCGTCGGTGAGGTAGCTGACGATCAGCTGGATGCCTTCCTCGTGATTGGCGACGTCGCGGCTGATGACGTGCTTCTTTTCGCCCTGGTAGTAGTTCATCGCCGAGCCCTTGATGCCAATGCGCTCCAGCAGGCCCTTGGCCAGCACCGTGTCCGACTTCATGTTGAGCAGCTGGAATTTGATCGAGGAACTGCCGCAATTGATGACCAGAATTTTCATTGCATCCTCTCTGCCGGCGAATTTTTAATTTTTATTATAACGCGTTTCCCGTGAAAATCAATAGAAAAAGTTTTATCATTAACATTATTTCTTCGCCTCCATGGCGTTGCCGCTGTCCGGGTCGATGCTGGCAATGTGTCGAGACGGGCGTTGATCGAAAAAAACAATACCGTTTTGGTTGCGGTTTGATTTTAAAAATGTCCTTTCTTATAGGCACTATAAATGCTCTTGCTGACACTGTCACTGACACTGTCACTGTGGCTCCGGGTTTTGCGCCGGGCCCGATCTATGGTAAAATGTCCTATGAAAAAAACAAGAATTTTCATCCTCTTGACCATAGTGTCCACGGCATCCCTGCTGAGCTACGTGGGTCCGGGGGCCGGTTTCGCGTTCGTCGGCTCGTTTTTCTTTATTTTCGCCGCCTTTTTCCTGGCTGTCTTCAACTTCCTGACATTCCCGGTCCGTGCCCTGCTGCGCTTCATCAAGCGGGCGCGCATCATGAAGAAGGCCAAGTTCAAGCGCGTCCTGCTGATCGGTTTCGACGGCATGGACTACAACCTGTTCCGCCGCTTCCAGGACCAGGGGCACACGTTCCCTCATTTCGAAAAACTGGCCAAGGAGGGGGCCTTCTCGCCGCTGTGGAGCACCGAGCCGCCGATATCGCCGGTGGCCTGGTCGACCTTCACCACCGGCGTCAACCCCGGCAAGCACAACATTTTCGACTTCCTGACCACCGACCGCGCCACCTACATGCCCAAGATGGCCGGTTCCGACATCATCCCGCCACGGCGCAGCCTGAAGTTCGGCAACTGGGAGATCCCGCTGGGCAGCCCCAAGATCGAGCTCAAGCGCAAGAGCCAGAGCTTCTGGAAGATCATCGGCTCCAAGGGGATTTACGCCTCGGTGCTGCGCATGCCCTTCACCTTTCCGCCCGAGAAATTCTATGGCTCCATGCTGGCCGGGCTGGGCACCCCTGACCTGCGCGGCACGCAGGGGAGCTTCAGCTTCTATTCCGAAGGCGCCGCCGAGAACTTCGACATCTCCGACGGCGTCTTCGAAGCGCTTCGGCCCCTGGGCGGCGACCTTTTCACCGGCAGGATCAAGGGCCCGGGCCATCCCTTCCGCAAGGGCAATCCGCCCCTGGAGATCCCCTTTACCCTCAAGCTGGACCGCGGGTCAAGGAGCGTCGAGATCGCCGTGGGCAAGGAAAAGATCACCCTGGAGCGCAACCGGCTTTCCCGCTGGGTCAAGCTGGAGTTCAAGGCCGGGCTGATCACCGTCTGCGGCATCGCCCAATGGGTGCTGGAGGACGTCGAGCCCCTGAAGCTCTATCTCTCGCCGATCAACATCGACCCGGAAAAGCCCTCCATGCCCGTCTCCCACCCCAAGATCTTCTCGGTCTACCTGGCCAAGCTCCTGGGATCCTACGCCACCCTGGGCATGGCCGAGGATACCTGGTCGCTGAACGAGCGCATTCTCTCTGAGGGCAACTTCATCGAGCAGGTCTACCGGACGCAGGAGGAACGGGAGCGGATCTTTTTCAACACCCTGGAAAAGATCAGGGACGGGCTCATCGTCCAGGTCTTCGAGACCACCGACCGCATCCAGCACATGTTCTGGCGCTACCTGCCGGGCTCGGGCTCGCCGGCCGACCAGCCCAGCCAGGACCCCGAGGTGACCGGGTCGATCCTGCGCAGCTACCAGGCCATGGACGCCTTCCTGGAGAAGCTGTTCCGCAAGATGCGGCCGGACGACCTGCTGATGATTGTCTCCGACCACGGCTTCAGCGCCTTCAACCGCGGTTTCAACCTGAACACCTGGCTGCACCGCGAGGGGTACCTGGTGCTGAACGAAGGCAGGAAGACCAGCGGCAAGTGGTACGCCGACGTCGACTGGAGCCGCTCGCGCGCCTATGGCCAGGGGCTGAACGGCATCTTCCTCAACCTGAAGGGCCGGGAGAGCCAGGGCATCGTCGCCCCCGGCGATGAGGCCGAAAAACTGAAAAAGGAGATCAAGGAGAAGCTGCTGCGGGTGGTGGACGAAAAGCACGGCCGGAAGGCGATCCGCAAGGCTTTCGCCCGCGAGGAGATCTACCGCGGCCCCTACACGGTCAATGCCCCCGACGTCGTGGTCGGCTACGAGGCCGGCTACCGCGTTTCCTGGGAGTCGGCGGTGAATTACGTCGGCGAGGAGATCTTTTCCGACAACACGCGCATGTGGAGCGGCGACCATGCCTTTACCCGGGACCAGGTGCCGGGGATCTTTTTCTGCAATCGAAAGATCAAGGAGAAGGACCCGGGGCTGATCGACATCTCGCCGACCGTGCTCGCGGCCTTCGGCATCGGCAAGCCCGCCTTTGTCGACGGCCGCGACCTGGGCGTCCACTGACGATTTTCCTGATTGAAAAATCGCGTTTTTTGAATATATAAGTCTGTAGGCAAGCGGAGAGAACCATGATCAAGAAAAGAGAGGAAAAGCGCGTACCTTTCCGCAAACTGATCATCTGCAAGTGCGGCGACGAAATGCACCCGGGCTTCACCCAGGACGTATCGCAGCACGGCATCGGCATACAAACCAATCAGCGCCCGGAGATCAAGCGCCGGGTGCGCATTGCCCTGGCGGTGGCCAGCGATTCGATCTTCCTCGACGGCGAAGTGCGCTGGGCCCACGAGTATACCGGGGCGCTCGAAGCCAAGCCCCACGAACTCGGCATTTACATCCCGCGCCCGCCCGCCGAGTACTTGCGGCTTGTGGCCGATTGCTGCGACCGCAGCCAGCCCCGCCCAAGCCCCGCCTACGAGCAGTTGAAATAGTCGGCCGGCGACTTTTCTTATCTTTTCCCGGGCATGGTACAATTCCGTCATGTTCAGCATTGGCGAGCGAAACTTTCCCCCCGCTGTACAGGCCATCTTGCCCTTCTTGTTCATCGGCTCGCTTTGCCAGGGCTTGGCCGGCCAGGAACGGGTGCATGAACGGGTCGAGGTGATCTACCAGGAGATCCTGGTGAGGGTGTTTGCCGGCGGCAAGCCGGTGCCCGGGCTCCGGGCCGAAGATTTCACGCTGTACGAAGACGGCAAGCCGGTCAAGCTCAGTTATTGCCGCGAATTGCGGCGATCGCTGGCCCGCCCGGAGGTTGAGCCTGACCGCGCGCCTGAGCGGCCGGATGCGGCCAGGCCGCGCCTGTTCCTGTTCATGTTCTGGCAAAACGAGGCGAGCCGCGACTGGCCCAAGGCCTGGGACTATTTCGTCCGCGAGATCTACCGCCCCGGCGACCGGGTCGTGCTCAGCGGCGAGAGCCGCGCCCTGGAAGTTCGCTCCCTCTCGGAGGAAAAGGAGAAGATCGATGCCTTTTTCACCGATTTGGCCGCCGACCTGAGATGGAAATGGCTGGAAAAGCAGCGCCTGGTCCGGGAAATGGAGAAGAGCGCGGCCGATTTCCTCGACAGCATGGTCAAGCGGACCAGCGACCGCAGCAACGATCCCAACGCCCCCACCCGGCGCTCGGAATACGACTTCGAAAAGATCACTCTCCAGGACTTCAAGGACCGTTACCAAACGGCGATCAACGAGTACCGGCTGACGCGGCTGAAGGGGCAGCCCGACCGGCTGGAGCGGTTGACCGCGGCGCTCAAGGCGGTGGAGGGGGAGAAGTGGGTCCTGCTGTTCATGCAGAACGAGCGGCTGCCGCTGCTCGACCGTCATGGCCGCATCTTCCGCGAGGCGCCGATGAAGCAGGAGACCGTGACCGAATTGCGGCGCTTCATGGAGGAGATCGAGCGCCAGTTCCGCTTCAGGGGCGAGGTGATCAGCTATTTGCGCGATCTGCGGCCGCTTTTCGTCGGCGCCAACGCCACCTACCACCTCTTCCTCAGCGACCCGACCGAGGAGGTGCTGCCCGGCGACAACCTGCATTGGAAACAGGTCTTCTCCTCCTGGGAAGGGGCGTTCCGCCAGATCAGCGCCGACACCGGCGGCAGCGTGGCCGACACGACGCGCCTGGACGCGGCGCTGCAAAGGGCGGCCGAGCGGGAGGATGTCTATTATGTCCTTACCTTCAAGCCGGCCCCGGGCGAAAACCGCCGGCGCCAGCTGCGGGTCGACGTAAAGGCACCGGGGCTGAAGGCGGTCTTCTCGCGCAAGCTGGAGTTGGGCGAGCTGTTCCCGCTCAAGATCCAGGCGCTGGAGTGGCGGGACGGCCGGCTGGCGATCTCGCTGGCCGACTACCAGCGGACCTACGGCGATGCGGGGCTGGCCGGCCGGCTGCGTGTCTCGGTAAGCGCCGGCGTGCGCGGCGGGACGCCCCTCTCGGCCGAACGGGAGGTCGCCCCCCGGGAGCCCACTGCGGACGTAGAGCTGGACCTGAACTTCCCCTCCCCGGGGCGCTATTTTGTCGAGGTCGAGGTGAACGACCTGCTGACCGGCAACCGGGCCCGGGAAGGCAAGGAGATCCAAGTCGCCCCCCCGCCCGCCCCCCCTGCGCCGACCCCGGCGCCTAAGGCCGCGGTCGAACTGCCGGCCGAGCTGGAGCCGGTCATGGCCAGGGCCGCCGCCTATTGCC
>DCVB01000048.1:20092-20712 GCA_002327965.1 Candidatus Aminicenantes bacterium UBA2199
GGCGGCTGGTTCGCGAGGGGGCGCGAAAAATGGACAGGGCGAACGCCTCCCTGGAGACCCGCTTCTCCTCCCACTACTCGGTGTTCCTGCCCGTGACCCTGCTGGCGCTGGAGAACCGGGGCAAGTACGCCTACCGGCCGGTGGGAAAGGCGCGGCTGCGGAGACGGCCCTGCCATATCGTGGAGGTGGTGCCGCTCGATGCCCTGGGGAGCGGCATGGCCCAGGGCAAGGTGTGGATCGATGAGGCCGACGGTTCGGTGCTGCAGGTGGAGATGAACCCGCGCGGAGTGGCCGGGGTGGAGGCGCTGGAGAAAGCGGCCAGGGCCTCGCAGGCGCGGCTGCTGCTCGAGGTGACCCACCAGTACTTCGTGGCCCGCGGCGGCCTGCGCTTCCCCTCCATGACCATGTTCCGCGAGGCCTACATCGTGGAGAAGGCGGTCACCCAGCAGGTTATCGAGATCCCCTGGGCCGGCGAGAACTATTCCTCGGGATGGACCATCATCACCCTGCCCAAGCTCGAGCAGAAGCGCCACGAGATCGAGTTTTACCGTTTGCGGCAGGACTATACGAAATATCGTTTCTTCGAGGTGGACAGCAGCGTCGAGATCAGGCAGCCATGA
>DCVB01000069.1 GCA_002327965.1 Candidatus Aminicenantes bacterium UBA2199
GTTGCCGCCGCCGACCACGACGACGCTGCCGAAGATCTCCGGCTTTTTTTCACCCTGCAGTTGCCAGAGGAAGTCGATGCCGCTGAGCACGCCCTCGGTTTCGTCCTCTCCCGGCAAACGCATTCCCTTTGCCTTCTGGGCGCCGAAAGCGAGGTAAATGGCGTCGAATCCCTGCTGCTTCAAGTCCTGGATCGAGAAATCCCTGCCCAGGGCCGAACCGGTCTTCACGGTCACGCCCAGGTCAAGGATCCATTGGATTTCCTTGTCCAGCATTCCCTTGGGCAGGCGGTACTCGGGGATGCCGTAGCGCAGCATGCCGCCCAAATGCGGCGCCTTTTCGAAGAGACTGACGGCATAGCCCTTGAGGATCAGGTAATAGGCGCACGTCAGTCCGGCCGGACCGCCGCCGATAACGGCCACTTTTCTGCCGTTGGCCGGGGGGATTTCCGGGGTCCAGGGATCCTCGATATCGATGTCCGTGGCAAAGCGCTTCAGGTAGTCGATGCCCACGCGCTCGTCGACGCGGTTGCGGCGGCAGGCCACCTCGCATTCGCGCACGCAGACGCGGCCGCAGACCAGGGGCAGAGGATTGGTCTTCTTGATCAGGCGCACGGCTTCCCGGGGCTTGCCCATGGCGATGAGGGCGATGTAGCCCTGGACGTCGACGCCGGCCGGGCAGGTCTGCTGGCAGGGGGCGAGGCAGTCGGCGTAATGGTTCGACAACAGCAATTCAAGGACGGTCTTCCTGGCCTCGCGGATGCGCGGGTTGTCGGTATGGACGACCATCTTGTCGGCCGCCGGGCTGGAGCAGGATGGGATCAGCTTTTTGATCCCTTCAACCTCCACCACGCAGAGATAGCAGGATCCGTAGGGCGGCAGCTTGGGATCATGGCACAGGGTGGGGATCTCGGCGATGTGGTTCTCGCGGATCACGTCCAGGATGGTCTGGTCCGGGCGGGCGGTTACTTGTTTGCCGTCGATGGTCAGGTTGATGGATTCCATGGCTGCTTCCTATTAATCCTTTATGATGGCGTTGAAATTACAGGTTTCGAAACACTTGCCGCACTTGATGCAGGCTTGCTGGTCGATGTGGTGCACCTGCTTCTTCTCGCCGCTGATGGCCTTGGCCGGACAGACCCTGGCGCAGAGGGTGCAGCCGGTGCACTTGTCCGCCAGGATGGTGAAGGTCAGGAGCGGGGCGCAGCTGTGCGCCGGGCATTTCTTGTCGCGGATGTGGGCTTCGTATTCGTCACGGAAATACTTCAGCGTGGTCAGGACCGGATTGGGCGCGGTCTGCCCCAGGCCGCAGATGGTGTTGTTGCGGATCTTGTCGGCCAGGTCCTCCAGCAGTTCGATGTCCCCCTGCCGGCCGCGGCCGTCGGTGATGCGTTCCAGGATTTCCAGCATGCGCTTGGTGCCGATGCGGCAAAACGTGCATTTGCCGCAGCTTTCGTCCTGGGTGAATCGCAGGAAGAACTTGGCCATCTCCACCATGCAGGTTGTCTCGTCCATGACCACCATGCCGCCCGAACCCATGATCGCCCCGGTCTGGTTGATCTTCTGGTAGTCGATCTGCAGGTCGCCCATGGAGGCCGGGATGCAGCCTCCGGAGGGCCCCCCCATCTGCACGGCCTTGAATTTCTTGCCGTCGCGGATGCCGCCGCCGATATCGTAGATGATCTCGTTGATGGTCAGCCCCATGGGGACTTCGACCAGCCCGCCGCGGGCGATTTTGCCGGCCAGGGCGAACACCTTCGTCCCCTTGCTGTTCTCGGTGCCCATGGCGGCGAACGCCTCGGCCCCGTTCATGATGATCCAGGCGATGTTGGCGTAGGTCTCCACGTTGTTGATGTTGGTCGGCTTGCCCCATAGCCCTTTCTGTGCCGGAAAGGGCGGCCGGAAGCGCGGCATGCCGCGCTGGCCCTCAATGGAGGCGATCAGGGCGGTCTCTTCCCCGCAGACGAAGGCGCCGGCCCCTTCCTTGATCTTGATCTTCAGGTTCATGTTCGAGCCGAAGATGTTCTTGCCGAGGAAGCCCTTTTTCGCGGCTTCATGGATGGAATGACGCAGACGGCGCACCGCCATGGGATACTCGGCCCGCACGTAAATGTAGGCTTCGTCGGCGCCGCAGGCATAGGCGCCGATCATCATCCCTTCCAGTACCGAGTGGGGGTCGCCCTCCAGGGTGCTGCGGTCCATGAAGGCGCCGGGGTCGCCTTCGTCGGCGTTGCAGATGATGTATTTCTTGTCTCCCGGCGCCTGGCGGCAGAAGCGCCACTTCATCCCGGTCAGGAAGCCGGCGCCGCCGCGGCCGCGCAGCCCTGATTGGAGGATGATCTCGATGACCTCCTCGGGCGTGTGGTCCTTCAGTACTTTCTGGATGGCCTGGTAGCCGCCGCTGGCGATGTATTCGTCGATGGAGTCGGGGTCGATGATGCCGCAGTTGCGCAGGACGATGCGCTTCTGCTTGGCGAAGAACGTGTCCTCGGCGGCGGCATCCCCGCCCTTGACGATCCATTCGCCGACGGGCTGATCGTTCAGGACCTGTTCGTCCAGGATCCTCACGACCTTGTCGGGGGTCACATTGCCGTACAGGTTGCTGCGGCCGTCCTCATCGATGACCTCGACCAGGACCTCCTGGTAGCAGTTCCCCATGCAGCCGGTTTCCACGAGCCGGACCGGGATCTTGTCCTTGGCGATCGCTTCTTTCAGGGCGGTGTGGACTTTCTCGCCGCCGGCCGAAACTCCGCATGTGCCGAGCCCTATTTTGATGGTCTTCATGTTCTTCTCCTTGCTGCGCTCAGGCGGTTTGAGGTTTCTGGGCCTTGGATTTGTATTCTTTCAGCAGCTGCTGGACTTTTTTCGGCGTCAGGCGGCCGTAGGTCTCGTCGTTGATCATGATCACCGGCGAGAGGGAGCAGCAGCCGAGGCAAGCGACCTTCTGCACGGTGAAAAGCCCATCTTCGGTCGTATCATTGCCGCTGATCTGCAGCTCGTCCTCGATGACGCCGGCGATGCGCTCGGAGCCGTTGACATGACAGGCGGTGCCGTCGCAGACCTTGATCAGGAATTTTCCCAGCGGCTTGAGGCGGAACTGGGAGTAGAACGTGATCACGCCGTAGATTTCCGCCGCCGGGATGCCCACGATCTCGCTGATCTGGTCGATCGCGGTCACGGGGATGTAGCCGTACGTGTCCTGGGCCGCCTGCAGCAGGGGGATCAGGGCTCCCTTTTCCCCCTCATAATTCCAGAGATCGATCTTGAAGCCGGCAAGCCCTTTCTTGTTCTGCGCTGCGTTCGGTTTATCGTTGGGTGTCATGCACCCATTATCTTATATTTCAGCTTACATTTCAAACAGTTTGATGATGGGCATTTCCTTGATGCGCAGCACGCCGTCCAGGGGCTTGATCTTGGTCAGGATGTTGCGGTCGATCTCGGCGAAACTGGATCCCTGCATCAGCAGCACGATGTCGTACTTGCCGGCTATGGATTCGCAGGAGACGACCTGGTCGTTGATATAGAGGGTGGGATATACCTGCTCCAGCTTTTCCTTCTCGATCTCCAGGAAAACATAGGAAGAGGCACTCTTCCAGAAATTGGCGTTGGTCGCGGCATCGGGATTCCCCTTATCCCGACCCAGAGCCTTGTCAAAAGTGCCGATGATATTGGCGACGCTTTCGGGCAGCTGCGGCGGGTTCACGGGCAGGAACACGGCCTCCTGGACGCCGGGGATGGTTTTTATCCTGTTGTCCACCATGGAGCGGATATCGGCCATGCTTCCCGCCTGCAGCAGCAGGGCCAGGTCGAAATCTCCCTTGATGGCATCGCAATACAGCACCTGGTCCATGAAGTAGAGGTCCTGATAGATCGAGGTCAAGTCGGCCGTTTCGTTGAAATTCAACAAAACATAAGCACTGACCGACCGCTCGCCCGTTGTTTCGGCGTTCTCTTCGACGGCGACCGCGGGCTCCGTTTTTTTCAAGGGGATCTCCTCGAAAATACGGGTCAGCTCTTCGGCGGTGAAGGGCTTTTCCAGATAGGCGTCGGCCTTTTCGGTCTTGGCATTGGCCTCGGTCGTTTCGTTACCGTAGCCGGTGATCAGCACCACGGGCAGGTCGGGATAATTGAATTTGATCACCTTGAGCAGCTTGATGCCGTCGATGTCGGGCAAGCGCAAGTCGACGACCACATAGCGGAAAGGCGTCTGCTTGCCCTGGATGCTCCCCAGTGCCTTCAGACCGCACAGGCCGCTTTCGCAGGTTTCGGTTTCATATCCTTTCTGCAGCAGTCCGAGAGACAGGCTGCGCTGCAGCGATGTCTCGTCGTCAATCAGCAAAACCTTTTTTTCGTTCATTGTTGTGCTCCTTGTTTTTATTTTGCCGGGGCTCATCTTTTGTCCCCACTTTTCATTAAGCAAGAGACGTGCCAATTGAAAAAGAAGTGCAGGCAAGGGTTTTGCGGCAATGCCGCATGATCAATGAAGGACATTGTGTAAAATTATTTTATATCCGTTCCCCGAAATGACCGCCAGCGCTTGATTATGAGATAGCGTAAAATTAATTGACACTTACAGTATTCGATTTAAGCATGCGGGCATTGATTTTTCGGTGTTCATATTTTTTACGTATATATTTATGTCATTTTATATTACAATTGTTTTTTTTATTCAGGAGGACCAATGGGATCTGTGGAATTATGGAACTCAGAAGACCGGATTGAATATGAACGGTCACTTTGCTACTCTTATTCATCCTGGAGGACGGCCCATGAATGAAGTCGTTGAAAGAAAAGTGCTGTCGGAAAACGTAGTGATGCTGGTCGTCGAGGCCGCAGTGATATCGCGCAAGCAATGCCCGGGCCAGTTCGTCATTGTCCGCACCGATGAAAAAGGGGAAAGGATCCCCCTGACCATCGCCGATGCCGACCGGGAAAACGGCACGATCACGCTGATCATCCAAAAGGTCGGGACCTCCTCAAGCAAGATTGCCCACCTGAATCCCGGCGATTCGCTCCTGGACGTATCCGGACCCTTGGGTCGGCCGACCCATATCGAGAAACTCGGAACCGTCCTGGCCTGCGGTGGCGGTGTCGGCATTGCCCCCCTCTATCCGATCGCACGGGCTTTCAAGGAAGCGGGCAACAAGCTGATCGCCGTCCTGGGCGCGCGCAATCGCGAGCTTTTGATCCTGGAAAAAGAAATGACCGCTTTCGCCGATGAGGTGATCATCATGACCGATGACGGTTCATATGGCCGCAAGGGGGTGATCACGGTAGGCATCGAGGACGTGCTCAAGCGGGAACCCGTTCACCTGGCCGTGGCCATCGGCCCGGCGGTAATGATGAAGTTCACCGCCCTGCTGACAAAGAGATATGACGTTCCGACCATCGCCAGCCTGAACACCATCATGGTGGACGGAACCGGCATGTGCGGCGCTTGCCGGGTATCGGTCGGCGGCAAGACCCGGTTCGTCTGTGTCGATGGCCCCGAGTTCGACGCCCACCTGATCGATTATGACGAGATGATCCAGCGGCTCAACACATACAAGGCGGAGGAAAAGCTGTCGTTCGACGGCTATTTGAAATCATTGTCGTAAAGGAGATCTCCCAATGCCGGTCGACATCCACGATCTGCACGCCGACAGGAACCAGGAATGGCGGAACGAATTGCGCAGCAGGCTCAGCGCCAAGGAACGGAGCGCGCTTCCCCGCGTCAAGATGCCGGAATTGGACGCGCGGGAAAGAAGCACGGGTTTTCGCGAGGTCAACACCGGCTTGAGTGAGGAACTTGCGATGCAGGAGGCGAAGCGTTGCCTGGATTGCGCCGCGCCGACCTGCATTTCGGGTTGCCCGGTAAACATCAACATCCCCGGTTTCATCAAGCTGATCGAAAAGGGGGATTTCAGCGCGGCGGCCAGAAAACTGAAGGAAACCAACGCCTTGCCCGCCGTTTGCGGCCGGGTCTGCCCCCAGGAGATCCAGTGCGAGGCCAACTGCGTGTATCAGAAGATGAAAAAACCGCCGGTGGCGATCGGCTATCTCGAGCGGTTCGCATCGGATTGCGAGCGCCTGGCCGGCGCCGTCATCGTCCCGGGAATTCCCGAGAAGGTCCCCATCCGGGTCGCCGCCGTCGGTTCGGGACCGGCCAGCCTGACCTTCGCCGGTCAAATGGCGAAATGGGGATTCCAGGTAACCGTTTTCGAGGCATTGCACGAGCTGGCCGGCGTTCTGAGCTACGGCATTCCCGAGTTCCGCCTGCCAAAGAGCATCGTGCGCTCGGAGATCGCCTACCTGGAGGCCCTTGGCGTGGTTTTTGAACGGAATGTTATCGTCGGCAAGACCGTTACCATCGAGGAGATGAGGGAGCAGGGTTTCCAGGGGTTCTTTATCGGCAGCGGGGCAGGCCTGCCGAAGTTCATGAATATCCCGGGCGAGAATTCCATCGGCATCTATTCCTCCAACGAATATCTCACCCGGGTCAACCTGATGAAGGCATACCAGTTTCCCGATTATGACACGCCCATCGTGCGCGGCAAGCGTGTGGCGGTCATCGGCGGGGGCAACACGGCCATGGACTCGGTGCGCACCGCCGTCCGCCTGGGAGCCGAGAGGGCCATGATCGTCTATCGCCGCAGTGAGCAGGAAATGCCGGCCCGTATCGAGGAAGTCCACCATGCCAAGGAGGAAGGGGTCGAATTCCTGACGTTGACCAATCCCATTGAATACATCGCCGACAGCGAGGGGCGGGTCCGGCAGATGAAGGTACAGAAGATGGGCCTGGGGGCGGCGGATGATTCCGGAAGGAGGCGCCCGGTGGTGATCCCCGGCTCGGAATACCTGATCGACGTCGACACGGTGGTCGTCGGAGTCGGAACCGACCCCAACCCGCTGATCCCGCGTGCCATCCAGGGGATCGAGGTCAGCAAATGGGGAACCATCGTGGTCAATGAAGAGACCATGCAGAGCGCCGTGCCCGATATTTTTGCCGGCGGCGACATCGTGCGCGGTGGCGCCACCGTCATCCTGGCCATGGGCGACGGCAAGAAAGCGGCCGTAGCCATGCGCGATCATTTATTGGGGAAATTTCCCGGGAATTGACGCACCCGCGGGGATGACGGGATCTATTCCTTCGTGTTCCCCGGTTTATCCTGGCCGTATTCGACCTTGACCAGCGTCAGACCCTTGGCCGGCGCCGTCTGCCCGGCCTGGCGCCGGTCCTTGGCCGCGAAAATGGCGGGAATGTCGGCGGCCGCGATCTTGCCCCGGCCGACGTCGATCATCGTCCCGACCATGTTGCGCACCATGTAGCGCAGGAAGCTTTTGCCGCGGACGGTGAAGGTGATCTCCTCGTTCCGGACCCGCATGTCAAACTGCTCCACTTCGCGCAGCCTCTTTTTGCCGGGATCGTCCGATGTGAAAGAGGAGAAATCCTTCTGGCCCACGAAGTGGCGGGCGGCCCGGCGCATGGCTTTCAGGTCCAGGGGGAAGGGAACGTGCAGGGCGAAACGCTGGCTGAACGGCGATTGCAACTGGCCGGTGAAGATGCGGTACACGTAGGTTTTGCTGACGGCGCCGAAACGGGCATTGAACGCCCTGTCCATCAGTTCGCACTCCATGATGCGGATATCCCTGGGCAAGAGTGAGTTCAGCGCCCTTTTCAGCGAGTCGGGCTGTATGGCCACCGGCAGGTGGAAATTGGCGGTCAGGCCGCTGGAATGGACGCCGGCGTCGGTTCGCGAGCTGCCGGTGACCAAGACGTGCTTCTTGGCGATGATCTTCAGCACCCGGACCATCTCGGCTTGGATGGTCGGGTATTCGGCCGTCTGGAACTGCCAGCCATAGTACTCGGTGCCATCGAAATGAATAACCACGCGGTAGTTGTTCGTCATGGCGGTCCGGCGTTCTTTACTTCTGCCTCGCGAAGAACTCGAGGATTCGCTCCATGGCGTCCTGGGCGGAGGAAACGGGGATCACGCCCGGCACATCCCAGGTTTCAATGCCGAATGCTTTCCTGCCGTATATTTGGGTGTAGGCGATCTCGGAGAGGGTTCCGTAGGCGCCGGCGATTGCCACCAGGCAATCGGAATTCAGCACCACCAGGGCATTGCGCAGGTACCCCAGTCCGGTGGGAACGGCGACATCCGTATAGGGATTCGCTTCCTGGGTAGACTTTCCCGGCAGGATGCCGATGACCCAGCCATCGCGCGACTTGGCGCCCCTGGCCGATGCTTCCATGACCCCTTTCAGGCCTCCGTTGACCAGAACGAATCCGTTCTCGGCGATGAGGCAGCCCATTTCCTCGGCGATGCGCAGATGCCTGGGGACAGCGGCAGAGCCGCCGATGAGCCCGACCCTTCTTTTCGAGGCGAAGAGGCTCTCAGGTTGAGGTTTCAAGCCGGGGGGAGGTCAGACGACTTTTTTGACTTTCCCGGAGCGGATGCAGGCGGTGCAGACCCGCAGGGATTTGGTTTGGCCGTCGACCACCACCTTGACCTTCTGCAGGTTCGGTTCCCAGCGGCGATTGGTCAATTTATGGGAATGGCTGACGTTATGGCCGTATACCGGTTTTTTCCCGCATATATCGCATACTTTTGCCATGGCAGGAGCCTCCTTTTCAACTGGTCGGCTTATTTTACACTTTCCCCGGGGAAAAAGCAATCGTCGTCGCCTTTCAACCCAGGAGGAAGCGGCGGGCCAGCAGCAGCAGGGCCAGGACGTAGCCCCCGGCCAGAACGTCATCGACCATGATGCCGAGGCCACCGGGGAGGGACTCGCTTTTTCGCACCGGGAAAGGCTTGATGATATCGAAGATGCGGAACAAAAAAAAGGCGGCCACATAGTAGCCTGCCTGATGGGGAAGGAACCAGAGGCTGACCAACTGGCCGGCCACTTCGTCAATCACGCAGGGTTGGGGGTCTTTTTTCCCAAAATGAGCTTCGCAGACGCCGGCGGCCGGAATGCCGATCGCGAAGACCACCGCGGTAATAGCGGCCATCACGATGAATGGCGCCGCGGACAGGGGGGTGAAATAAACAATGAGCACCACGAACGCCGACGCCCAGGTCCCCGGAGCCACGGGCAGAAAACCGGTGCCGAGGACCGTGGCGACAGCCATGCCGATCTTTTTCATTTTTTTTCTCCCAGCAACATTTCATTTTCGTAGCCGCTTACGCGCACGGGGAACATGGCCGCTTTTTCGCTGAAGCGAACCTTGACCCGGCAATGACCATCGACCTCGGGTGCCTGTGCCCAGATGCGGCCGATGGTGCTGTCGTGGGTCCAGGGGCCCAGCGGCAGGAAATCAAGCGATTTCCCGACCAGTCCGCCATTGAAGCGCAGCAGGTTCCTGTCGCCGACGTCCAGCAGGCGGTGCTTTCTGTCCACGATCGTGCGCGGGCTCCTGCGACCGGGCAAGGAAAAGCTGGCGGTATTCTCCTCGGGGGAATAGGCGAAGACGCCGATGCGCTCCAGGGCGGCCTCGGCCGCGAAGTCGAGCAGACGGCGGAAATCGTCCTCGCTCTCGCCGGGGAAGCCGACGATAAAGGTGCTGCGCAGCACCGCTTCGGGGAAATGCCG
This sequence comes from Candidatus Aminicenantes bacterium UBA2199, assembly GCA_002327965.1. Classification (GTDB taxonomy): domain Bacteria; phylum Acidobacteriota; class Aminicenantia; order UBA2199; family UBA2199; genus UBA2199. The sequence continues at coordinate 9,574 of DCVB01000069.1, forward strand.
GCGGATATCGCGCACCAGGCCCAGATTCGCCTCATAACTGCCGCCGCGGTGCATTTTCTTGAGAATGCGCGGGGAGACGTGCTGAAAGGGAAGATCGAAGTAGGGCAGGAGCGAAGGCCGGTCGAAGCCTTCAAGAATATCCGGAGTGACTTCCTCGGGCATCAGGTACAGCACGCGCACCCAGCGGAACCCCAGCGTGGAGACCGCCTTCAACAGGGCGGGAAGCAGAGAGTTCTTTTCCTTGTCCTTGCCGAAATGGGTGGAGTTCTGGGAAATCAGGTTCAATTCCTCCGCACCCCTTTTTTTCAGCTTTTCGGCCTCACGGAGGATGGATGAGATCGTTCGCGAGCGGAAAGGGCCGCGGATCTGGGGAATGGCACAGAAGCTGCAGGCCATGTCACAGCCTTCGGAGATCTTGATGAATGATGAATTGGCCGTAGTAAACGTCGGGCGCCGATGGGTATCGTCATAGAGGAAAAGCTCGCGGTCCGGGTAAACCTCCGGACGGTTGGCGGCGATGGCATCGGCCAGCGCCGTGGTGTCGTTGACGCCCCAGAGAATATCGGCGTTTGCGAAAGCTTCTCGCAGTTCCCGGTGATAGCGCTGGATCAGGCAGCCGAAAACAACCAGGCGCCGGATCTCCCCTTTCTCCTTCTTCTCCAGCGCGGCCAGGATCTCGCCGATGCTCTCCTCCTTGGCGTCGCGGATGAAACCGCAGGTGTTGATGATCAGCCAGTCCGGGTTTTCGTATTCGGAGACGACGTCCATGCCGCGCGCCAGGAGCATGCCGGCCAGCACTTCGCTGTCGACCGTGTTCTTGAAACAGCCCAGGCTCACGAAGGCGGCACGTCGGTTTCCAGGGGTTCCGGGCTTTTTCATGGTTTAGATTTTTTCCTTGAAATAAGGGCCATTGTAACAGAAGAATCTCAGGCGGGCAACCCGGCATCCCGCCTGTCAGGGAATGACTTCCCTTGCAGGGACGGACGGCCGGGCCCTTACCAACGCGCTGGCGGCGGAAATTTGCTTTAGCGCTCCGCTTCTCCGGTCATGGGATTCAGCTTGACCGCATCGGCTTCGTTTCCCGAATTACCGTTCGCGAAAACAAATGGGACCGAGCTGCCGCTGCCACCGGGTTTCAGGTCCACCCAGTCGGTGCGGACTTCGGTCAAGATCCCGCCGCTGTAGTAATTCAACAAGAGATATATCGGGTTGTAAGTCGAATCGGTGAACGTATGCAGGCTCGTTCCGTTGATGTAGTACGTGTAGTTGCTGCCCGACTTCACGATTTTCAGGACGTTCCATTTATCCAAGCCGGTCTTGATGGCGCTTGATGTGCCGGCTTTGATCAGGGTATAAGTGCCGGAACCGGCAAGAAAATTATAGGGTTCAAACCGGTAGATCCCATATCCGCCGTTGACGCGATAGGTGAACCAATAACCGTAAGCGCTGGTCCTGCTCGTGGTGGTGCCGAGGAAAATCGATGTGGCGTAACTGGATCCCCCCTGAAGCCTGTTTATTTCCGCGGAGACCGTGTAATCACCGCTGAATGAGTGCTGGAATAGATTGGCCGTGCCGCCGGAAACTGATCCCCGGAAACGGTACGTCGCCGCGAAGATCTTCCAGTCGCTCGCGTAGTAGGGCGACCAGCAGGACGAGACGGGGATGCCGAAATCCTCGCGGATGCCGGGAGTCAGGGTCGGGCTGACGGTGACGGTCTGGCCGACCAGCACGTTGACCGTCTGGTGGTATTCCCTGTAGCCGCAACTGCCGCGCACATAGACGTTCAATCCGGTCTTGGAGCTGGGGAAAAAGAATGAATAGGGGGTCGTGTGGCCGGTGTCGACATAATCCAGGTAGATGCGCGCGCCGGCCGGAGTCGAGTTGACCACCAGGTTCGCCCCCTGCAGATTGGCCGTCAGCGTGTGATTGTCGTTCATGGCGATGGTCCCCGAATTGGCCGCGGCCGCCCCGTCGATTTTGACTTCCAGGCCGGAATACCCGCTGGCGGGGGTATAGCTGTAGGAAACGTTGCTTCCCCGGGCATGGGTGTAGGTCCCGCTGGCGGGGTTGCCGTTGACATACTCCCCCCTGCTGACCGTCAGCACGAAAGTCTTGGTGGCGCTGGCCGCCAGGGTGTGGTCGCCATTCATGGTCACCGTGCCGCTGGCGGCGACGGGAGCGCCGTCCAAGGTCACCGACAAATCATTGTACCCGCTTTGCAGGGAATAATCGTAGTTGACGACTGTCCCCTTCTTGTGGGTTGTCGGCCCGGAGGTCGGAGTTCCCGTTACCCCTTCGCCTACCGTGGTCGTCAGGGTGTAGTTTTTCTTTTTCAGGACCAGAAAATAGACCGCCGCTCCCCCGATAATGACGACTGCGGCCACGATCAGCCAGGGGAACTTTCCGCCTTTCTTGACGGCCGGGACCGACTCTTCCTTTTCAATGAATCCGGGCTCTTCGCCCTCGTCACCTGCGGCCGAGGCGATGGAGCTCTTTTCAGGCTCCGGAGTGGCCGGGGATGCCGGCGCCTGTTCAGCCCAGAAGCACACCATGACCGTGAAGGTGAAGGCCACGATCATGGAGAGTGGTTTGCGCAGGAAGTTTTTTGTTTTCATGCATTCCTCCTCTCGAAAAAACAAGCATGTTTCTCTTGTTCTCAGCGTAATTACATATATCGATAAACATGATTTCATCTCAATGAAAATATTTTTTAGCCCCCGCTTTCGCCTCCCCCAGCCCGGCCGACCGCTCGAATTGACGCGGAATTCTTTCTATGCTATACAAATCGTACATTATAGGTTGAAGCATCAAGGAGGAATACATGAGCGTTTCCGGTCAAAAATCGCATGGTAAGAAGTACAGGATTGCCTGGCTGCCCGGCGACGGCATCGGCAGGGAAGTGATGGAGGCGGCCAGGATCGTCCTCGACAAGCTGCACTTCAATGCCGAGTACATCCACGGCGACATCGGCTGGGAGTTCTGGTGCAAGGAAGGCGAGTCCTTTCCGCAGCGCACCATCGATCTTTTGAAGAGCGTCGATGCCTCCATGTTCGGCGCCATCACCTCCAAGCCGGTCAAGGCGGCCGAGTCCGAGCTGGTCCCCGAGCTGAAGGGCAAGGGGCTGGTCTACCGCTCGCCGATCGTGCGCATGCGGCAGCTGTTCGACCTCTGGACCTGCCTGCGCCCCTGCAAGGCATACCCGGGCAATCCCATCAATTACAAGGAAGGGATCGATCTCGTGGTCTTCCGCGAGAACACCGAGGACCTGTATGCCGGGGTGGAGTTCAGCCCCGTTCCCCAGGAAGTCAAGGACGTGCTGCTGAAGAACGCCAAGGGTTTCGCCGCCTTCAAGGATGTCCCCCTGGACCAGTACGCCATCACCTGCAAGATCAACACCCGCAAGGGCTCGGAGCGCATCATCCGCGCCGCCTTCGAGTACGCGAAGAAGCACGGTTATCCCAAGGTCACCATCATCCACAAGGCGAATGTCGTGCGCGCCACCGAGGGCCTGTTCCTGGACATCGGCAAGGAAGTGGCCAAGGACTTCCCGGGCATCCAGATGGACGACGCCAACATCGATGCCATCTGCATGTGGCTGCTCAAGAATCCCAAGAACTATTCGGTGCTTGTGGCCACCAACATGTTCGGCGACATCGTTTCCGACCTCTGCGCCCAGATGGTCGGCGGCCTGGGATTCGGCTGCTCGGGCAATATTGGCGACAAGCTGGCGGTCTTCGAGCCCACCCACGGCTCGGCTCCCAAGTATGCCGGCCAGTACAAGACCAACCCCATCGCCACCATCCTGGCGGCCAAGATGATGCTGGACTGGCTGGGTGAGAAGGAGATGGCCGCCCGGGTCGAGAAGGCCGTGGCCGAGGTCATCGCCGAGGGCAAGGTGCGCACCTATGACATGGGCGGCGACAGCAAAACGCTGGATATGGCCGAGGCGATCGCCGCCAAGCTCTAGCCCGGTCCCGGGAACGGCAAGCGCCTGAATTAAATGGGAGGCCGCCCTATGAATGAAATCAGGATCCACGAAGTCGGCTTGCGTGACGGGTTGCAGATCGAGAAGCAGGTCGTGCCCCTGGAGAAGAAGATCGCCTGGATCGAGGGGCTGCTGGCCGCCGGCATCGACATGATCCAGCTCGGGTCGTTCGTCAACCCGGAGCGGGTGCCGCAGATGGCCGACAGCGACAAGCTGTTCGCCCATTTCAGCCAGGACGTGAAAAAGCCTTCCGCGGTCGTCCTTTCCGGCCTGGTGCTGAATGAAAAAGGGCTGGAGCGCGGCATGGCCTGCGGGGTCGAAATGTTCTGCATGGGGGTCTCGGCCAGCGACACTCACAGCCGCAAGAACACGGGCCGGGGCACCGATGAGGCCATGGGTCAGATCATCGCCATGGCCCAAGCGGCATTGAAAGCGCAGAAGCGCGTCCAGGCCTCCATCCAGTCGGCCTTCGGCTGCGGCTTTGAAGGGCCGATCGCTCCGGAGCGCGTCCTGTCCATTGTCGAGAAGTACCTGGAAGCGGGCATCCGCAACATCAGCCTGGCCGACACGGCCGGTCACGCTTATCCCCCTCAGGTCGAGGATTTGTACGGGGAGATCCTGAAACGCGACGGCCAGGCTGAGTTGGCCTGCCATTTCCATAACACCTACGGCCTGGGCCTGGCCAACTGTTACGCGGCCATGCGCGCCGGCGTGAAGTACTTTGAATCGGCGCTGGGCGGCCTGGGCGGCTGCCCTTTCACCAAGGTGGCGGCCGGAAATGTCTGCAGCGAGGACCTGGTCCATTCGCTGCAGCGCCAGGGCCTGGCAACCGGGATCGACCTTGAGAAGCTGCTGGCGGCCGCTCGCGATCTGGCCGCCTTTTTCGGCCGTGAACTGCCCGGCTTCATCCTCAAGGCCGGCTCGATCGTGAACTTCAAGAAAGGGCAATAAAGGAGGGATTCCCATGAAACTCTTGGAAAAGGTCAGGGTCCTTGACCTGACCAACGTGCTTTCCGGGCCGTTCTGCACCATGCATCTGGCCCTGCTCGGCGCCGAGGTGATCAAGATAGAGAACCCGTCCGGCGGCGACCTGGCCCGCAAGCTGGGGAATGTCAACCCGCTCAACCAGCAACTGATGGGGACCAGTTTCCTGGCCCAGAACGCCAACAAGAAATCGCTTACCCTGAACCTCAAGTTCGACGAGGCCAAGGAGGTCTTCCGCAAGCTGGTCAAGACCGCCGACGTGGTGGTGGAGAATTTCCGCCCCGGGGTGATGGACCGCCTGGGATTCTCTTATGAAAAGCTCGCGGCGATCAACCCGCGGCTGATCTACTGCGCGATCTCCGGCTTCGGCCAGACCGGGCCCGACGCCTTCAAGCCGGCCTACGACCAGATCATCCAGGGCCTTTCCGGCGTCATGGCCGTCAACGGCGACGAACGGCTCAACCCGCTGCGGGCCGGCTTCCCGGTCTGCGACACGGTCGGGGGCTTGAACGCCGCTTTTGCCATCATGGCCGCCCTTTATCATCGCGAGCGCAGCAACGAGGGGCAGTTCATCGACATCGCCATGCTCGACTCGATCATGCCGCTGATGGGTTGGGTGGCGGCCAACCTGCTCATCGGTGGGCAGCAGCCGGTGCTGATGGGCAACGACAACTTCACCGCCGCCCCTTCGGGGACTTTCCGCACCCGGGACGGCTACGTCAACATCGCCGCCAACCAGCAGAAGCAGTGGGAGGACCTGGCCGACGCCCTGGGCGTGCCCGAGTTGAAGACCGACCCACGCTTCCAGGAGCGCGACACGCGGAAAGCCAACCGCAAGCAGCTCACTCCCCTGCTCGAGGAGAAACTCACCCAAAAGCCGACCGAGCACTGGGTGGAGGCGCTGAACGACAAGGGGATCCCCAGCGGCGACATCTACACTCTGGAAAAGGCGCTGCTGCAGCCGCAAAGCGAGCATCGCCAGGTGATCGCCACGGTCAAGGAGGAGGGCATCGGCGATGTCAAACTTTTCAACCTCACCGCCAAGTTCTCCAAGACCCCGGCGAAGATCGATGCGCCGCCGCCGCGCCTCTCGGCCCATACCGGCGAGATCCTGGGCGCCCTGGGATACAAGGAAGACGAGATCAAGGCAATGAGGGAAAAGGGCGCGGTCTGAGCGCCCCCCATATAAGGAGGATATATCATGGGCATGACAATGGTTGAAAAGATACTGGCCAGGGCCAGCGGGCAATCCGCGGTCAAGGCCGGCGACGTGGTGGAGCCGAAGGTCGACCTGGCCATGTCGCACGAGAACGGGGCGCTGGTGATCAACCAGTTCAACGAGATCTACAAGGATACCGGGCTCGAGGCCCGGGTGTGGGACCCGTCGAGGATCGCCATCATCTTCGACCACCGCGTGCCGGCCGAGAGCTCGAAAACGGCCGGCAACCAGAAGAAGATCCGCGACTTCGTGGCCAGGCAGGGCATCACCAAGTTCCACGATATCCGCGGCGACGGCGGCGGCATCTGCCACCAGATCCTCCCCGAGTTCGGCTATGTGCGGCCGGGGAAGGTCGTGGTCGGCACCGACAGCCATACCACCAGCCACGGCGCCCTGGGCGCCTTTTCCTTCGGCATTGGCGCCACGGAAATGGCCGCGGTCTGGGCGCTGGGCAAGGTGCTGAATGTCGAGGTTCCGGGCACCATCAAGGTCGTCTGCGAAGGCAAATTCAAGCGCCATGTCTCGCCCAAGGACCTGATCCTGCACCTGGTGGGCAAACTCACCGCCGAAGGGGCCAACTTCAAGGTCATCGAGTTCCACGGACCGGCCATCGAGAGCATGCCGACGTCAGGCCGGCTGGTGATCTGCAACATGACCGTCGAGGCCGGCGCGACCTCCGGCATCGTACCTCCGGATGCCGAAACGCTGCGCTACCTCAAGGAGGAAGCGGGCGTCACGGAGGTCCCCGAGCTGTTAGGACCCGACGCGGACGCGGTCTACGACCAAGTAATCACCATCAACGTTTCCAAGCTGCAGCCGCAGATCGCCTGCCCGCACACGGTGGACAACGTCAAGCCGATCAAGGCCGTCCTGGGTGTCAAGATCAACCAGATCGTCATCGGCTCCTGCACCAACGGCCGCCTCGACGACCTGGCCATCGCCGCCAAGATCCTCAAGGGCAAGAAGGTGGCCAAGGGGACGCGCATGCTCATCTTCCCGGCCTCGACCCGCATCTACCTGCAGGCCTTGAAGAAAGGTTACGTCGCCGCCTTCATGGAGGCCGGCGCCGTGGTCATGAACTCTGGCTGCGGGCCCTGCCTGGGCGTGCACCAGGGGGCCCTGGCCGACGGCGATGTCGCCCTGGCCACCACCAACCGCAACTTCAAGGGGCGCATGGGCAATCCCAATGCCGAGGTCTACCTGTGTTCGCCGGCCGTGGCTGCCGCCAGCGCCATCACCGGCGTCATCACCGATCCCAGGAAAAGAGGAGAGTAACATGGCCAACGTCGTATTCAAGGTAGGAGACGACGTCTCCACCGACATCATCTACCCGGGCCGTTTCATGGCCACCGTGCTGCCGACCGAGACCCCACAGTACGCCTTCATCGATTATCCCGAATTCAATGCCAGGATAAAGAAGAACGAGTTCCCCAAAGGGAGCATCATCGTGGCCGGCAAGAACTTCGGCTGTGGTTCCTCGCGCGAGCAGGCCGCCTCGTGCCTGAAGGGGCCCGACTTCGTGGTCGTGGCCCGCAACTTCTCGCGCATCTTCATGCAGAATGCCATCAACCTCGGCTTGAAGATGGTCATCTGCCCGACGATCGAGGCCAACGAGGGCGACGACCTGGAGATCACGGCCGAGCAGGTGGTCAACCAGACCTCGGGCAAGAGCTTTCCCTTGATCCCCATGCCCAAGGCGCGGCAGGCGATCATCGATGCCGGCGGGCTGATCCCCTTCACCCGCAAGCTGGTGCTCGAGGCCCAGGGCAGGGGCTGAGTGGGTTGGAACTGAATTTCCGCCGGGCGCTGGCCGCCCTGGCCCGGGCGTTTCCGGCTTACCTTCCCTATGCCGGCGTTCTGGTATTGGCCGGGCTGCTGGTCCTCCTGGAGTTCGCGATTTTTCTCGTCGTCCTGCGTCTGGCGCTCATCTCGGCGCCTGTGGCCGCCTGGATCGTCACCGCCGCCATCCTGCTGGCCGGCTGGCTTACGCTGGCGGCCTGGAGGCGCCTGTTTCTCTTCCGCCGCCAAGCGGCCATGCTCTATCTTTTCTCCGGGGCCGATCCCTGCCGGGCCAAGGCCGCAGTCGGGCAATGGTTTCCCTCGCACTCAACCTGGGCGCGCTGGAACCGGGACCTGCGCCGGGCGCTTTTCGCACTGAGAAGGGAGGGGGCTCTTAGAGCCGCGCCGACCGCGGGAATCGGCGGCTGGCTGTCGAGCCCGGCCTGCGGCGGCGCCGTCCTCTCCCTGGCGTTCGCCCGCGGTCATGAGGCGGAAGCGGCGATCCGCGCAGCGCTGGCCCTTTTTTTCAGCTGCGGGGAGCGGACGCGCTCCGCGGCGCGGAACTGGCTGGGATTCTCCGCCCTGGGCCTGGGGCTCATATTTCTCTCTCTGGCCATTCCCAACTGGTTCTTTTTCCGCGCCGCCGGCGCCCCGGTTGCCGTCGGCGTCGCACTGGCCGCGGTGATTTCCTGGTACCTGCACCAGGCGTTCGTCGCCCCCCTGGCCCTGGCTGGCGTCAGCGCCGCCCTGCTGGCCGAGACCAGCGGCCGCGAGCCCGACCCGGCCCTCTGCGAAAAGATCGCGCCCCTGCTTACTCCCTGACTTCGATCACTTGGATCGCCGTGCGGCCGAAGTACTGCGGGTGGTACATGCCCTGAGCGACGGCCGGCATCCAGGTGAAGCGGCCCGAGTACATGGCCTTGATGAAATAGACCATGCGTATCCGTCCCTGCAGCATGTACGTATAAAAGACCAGGCGGTCGGCGGAGTTCTCCTGTCTTGCCCACGGCGCGTGCCAGGCGTTCTGGTTCTGAGTGTTGAATTCCTTCAGCGATCGGGTGGTGGAGACGTCCTGGCGCAGCAGCTCGAAGCCGGCGGCCAGCGGCTCGTCGATCACGCCGTAGGGGACTTCCTTGTCGGACTTGACCAATAGTTCCACCATGTAGACCTGGCCGCGCTGGAAAGCCTCCGTCTTCTCCCCTTTTTCATTGTAGACGTTGCGCTGGATGTCGATGCCGCGGCTTTTCTTCCCGGCCTTGGCCAGTTTCCAGGTCAGCTCGCTGGCGACATAGACGGGTTGATCGGCCGTTACCTCGGCCTCGACTTGATGTTTGATGTTTTCCAGTTTTTTGCTCAGGACCAGCGTGTCACGGCTGCTCGCGAATTCCCTGGCCGTCTTCTCCCCCAGCAGGACGATCTCGGCCCGGCGCGCCGTCGTCTTTTCAATCTGCCGCAGATATTCGTCCATGGCGCCGAGGATCCAGAAGTTGGTCTGGGTCGTGTTCCAGCAATGGGGCTCGGCCTCGAGCAGCCAGTTGACGATCCGATCCGCCAGGACGTGCCCGTGTTCCACCTCGAGGACGGCCTGCAGCAGCAGCGCCGTGGCGAATCGCGAGGAATAGAAGGGAAAGTCGCGGTGGTAAGCGAACTCGCCGGCATCGAAGTAGGCGAAATCGGCCTCGACCTGCAGGCTGTTGTTGAACTTGTTCAGCATGGTCTTCAGCAGGTTCGTCTCCATCCCCTGGTTGTGCAGGGCGCGGTAGAGGAAGACCCGGGCCGGCAGCGGCAGGGCATCCCTTTCCGCGGCCAGCTTTTTCAGTTTCTTCCCGTCGGCCTTCTTGTGCAGGCTGAGGACGAATTGGAAGAAGCTCTCGCAGGTCTTGTCCAGGCTGGTTCGCTGCAGGTAGGCCGAGAGTTTCTGCACCAGCTGCGGATCGACCTTGTAGTCGCGCTCCCGGGCCAGGTGCAAGCTCCACAGCACGTACGCGGTCAGGTAGTCCGAGGAATACCGGCCGTCGCGGTAGTAGGAGAGGGCCCCGTCGCTGTTCATGAACTCGGGGATGACCTTCAGGAAACCGTTGACCGCCTCGCGTATCTGCCCCTGGTCGAGGCCCAGCTCCAGCCGCTCGGCCAATTGCGGGCTGAGGGCCAGGAAGGGCATTATTTTCGAGGTGCGCTGCTCGAGGCATTCGTAGGGGTAGAAGACGAGCTTCTTGGCGATGTTGACCGCCGGCCGCAGCAGCGAGGGGGCAACCTTGATGGCGACGGACTGTTGCTCGCCTTCGGCCTGGGGCGCGATCACTTTCCTGACGTTCCTGCCGCTGGCGAAATCGAGCAGGGTCTCGCTGACCAGGCGGTCGGTCACGGGAAGCTTCTTTTCCAGTCCGTCCTTGTCGGCGGCGCTCAGGGCGAAGAATTCGACCTTGGCCTCGCCGATACTCTCGGCCAGAAACGGGAATTGGAACAGGCTGTTGCCGCGTGCGTCAAGGGAGCGCTCGATCCGGTCGGCGCCGCGTATCGTGATCCCCAGCGGCCTGGCCAGCAGCGTGACCGGCAGCATCAGCGCCGTGCGGTTGCTGAGTTGCACGCCGGCCTGGAACTCGTCACCCTGGCGGGCGAACTCCGGCATGGCCTCGGAAATGAGCAGGTCCTTGCTGACGACCAGCTTCCTCTCTGCGCTGCCGAAGCAATCCTCTCCGTAGGCCACGGCCATGACCCGGTAGGTCGACAACTGGTCGGAACTCGTGAAATCGACCGTGGCGTTTCCTGCTTCATCGGTCTCGACGACCTTGAAGAACAGGACCTCCTTGAAGTCGCTGCGCACGCGGATGCCGGAGAGGTCCGCCCTCCCTGTGATCTCCATCTCCTCTTTCAGTTCCTGGGCCTTCATCCTTTTCTCGCTGGCCATGGGGGCCGCCGCGATAGCGCCCTCGACCCCGCCCAGCGTCCCGCCCTCGATTCCAGCATCGACGTCTTCCTGATCCCGGTACTTGTCGGCCGAGGCGGGGATCAGCGCGATATTGAAGGCCTGGCGATCCCGCCCGCCAAAATGGAAGTGCTTCTGGAGGAAAGGATGGAATCCCCTGGCCTCGGCTTTGACGGCATAGCGGCCGGTTGGCACGTTCGTGAAGGCATAGTATCCCTGTGGACTGGAGGTCGTGGTCCGCAGTTTCTTGAAGTTCTCGTCCTCGAGGGTCACGGTCGCGCCGGCGAGCGGCGCGGCGTCGGGCTTGAAGACGCGGCCGAAGAGGACGGGGCCAGCCGGCAAGCCGATGTCCATCATCGGGTGCTCGATGGTCCAATGGTTGAAGTGCTTGGAGTAATGGTTGCGCAGGATGCCCCGGCCCAGCGGCGTATCATAGTAGAAGCGCTGCAGCGGGTCGGGGGTCTGGTAGTCCTGCAAAGAAAGGTTCCCCTCGTCCACGGCGTAGACGAACAGCTTCGCCCTGGCTCCCCGCCCCTGGGCGGCGCGCACCCGGACTTGGACTTTCGCCTTGCTGGCCGGCTTGATCTCGTCGGCACATTCGAGGTCGATCTTCAAGCTTTTTCCTTCGCCCCTGACCTGAAAATCCTTGGATGTCTCCTCGGAGATATTGTTTTCGTACATGGCGACGACACCGACGCGGATGGCTGGAAAGTACTCCTTCCTGACCGGGATGTCGAGCGGCGTCATCTTCTGGAGGGGGATGACCCAGGAGTCGAGGACCACGCCCCGTTCGACGGTCACCAGCGCCTGTCCCGGCCTCTGTGAGCGGATGAAGCACTTCAGTGTCTCGCCGTTTCGCAGCACGCTTTGCTCCGATTCGATCCGCAGGCGGTCATCCCTGTCGGCATAGCCGCTGTCCCAGGCAAAAAAGCCGTGCGAGGTGGAGACGACGCGCCCCGAGCCGTCGGGAGTGTCGATACGCAGAATATAACGGCCGGCTTCGGTCACGCGGAACGCGTGGGTCTTGACCTTGTCAATGAAAAGATCCCCGGGCTCGGAAGCTTTTTGCAGCCGGCGCTGGTTGTTCTGGTAATGCTCCCGATACAGGGTGACGCGGACTTCTCCGCTTGCCGGCTCTCCCAGGCTGTCGACCAGGGCCAGCTCGGCCTTTACCGGCTCCTTCAGGTTCTGGTAATAGCCGAGGCGGATGCCGGTCACCCGTTTTCCCGGGAAAAAAAGCGAGCGGGAATAGGCGGTAAACTCCTTGCCTTCGGCCGATTTGCCGGTGGCCGATAAATTGAGGTCGGCCAGGTAGTTGGTCTTCGGAAACCGGCTCAGCGGGATATCGAGGGTGGTCCTGCCAGATGCATCCAGCTTGCCTTCGCCCCGGTTGGGCGCGTCATTCTGCATCAAGTCGCGATCAAGGGCGAAGGCGAATCGCTGCAGGTTCTCGGAAGTAAATATCCTTGACCAGGCAGGGGAGAGTTCCAGCGTATGGGCAAAGGAGTCTCCGGCCATGGGGTTGCCTGCCAGGTAGGAGCCGCTGACCCGGGCATGAAGAGAATTGGTGGACAGGTAGCGCTCGGCGATGCCGGCGAGCGTTATCTCGAATGTGTTGGGCTGGTAGTAATCGATGGTGACGGCGTGCTGTCCCTGCCAGGTCCGATCATCGGTGACCTTGACCTGGATGTAGTAGTTTCCCTTTTTGCCGGCCGGATCGGAGGAGAAAGGATAATGGAAGCCGCCCAGGCTGTCGAGCTCCACCTTGTCGCTCTTCACCTTTTGCCAGTCGGGGCCCAGGATTTCCAGGGTTGCCAGCTTGGCTTTTGGCGAGGAGATTTTTCCAGAGGCATGTTCCTTGACGATGCCGCCGATGTGGACCGTATCGCCCGGCTTGTAGAAGTCGCGGTCGCTGAAGACGGAGACCCGGACCTCTCGGTCGGACAGCGGTTTCTGGGCAATGCGGGCCAGAGCCATGTCTTCCTTGCCGGTGTCCCTGGCCACGACCAGGTCGTCCGTGCCGATCGCCCGGCCGCTGACCAGGATGCCGTCTGTTGATGAGGTTCCGAGGGCGATCGTCTCCCTGCCGGGCCGCAGCAGCTCGAACGGCCGGTTGGCGAGCCCCTTGCCGCTGCGGTTGTCGTAGAGCCAGAAGAGGGTCTGTTTTTGGCCGGCCTTGATGACCATGTCCATGTGGCGGCGGTGAAAGACGCGCAGCGCCGGCGGGTCATAGGCCGGCAGGCGCATCAGCAACGTGTCCTGGCAGTCGTTGTAGGGTTCATAGCGCTGGGCCAGGAGGCCGAAAAAGCCCAGGGGCGATCCCAGTTCCTTTTCCATCAATTCGGGCTGGTTGCGTCTTTCGGGCAGGTCGGTCAGCCGCTGCCGGATCTCTTTCTCAACGAACTCGCTGAGGAATTCATTTCGCTGCAGGATCCCGGGTTCGAGCTTATGCAGCAGGGAGTGGAAGGCGGGCCTGAATTTGAGCAGCCGGATGTCAGCCCGCTTCATGCTCTTGGCGCTCAGCGAGAGCTTGCCTTCGCGCAGCGAGAAGTCGAGGCGCGGCGAACGGCTGGAGCAGACTTTGGCCTCGATGTCGAGGTCTTCCTTGAGACGTTCCTTGAAGATGTTCGTCAGGTTCCGGTCGATGCGGATGCTCAGGCGGTCGCCGGAGGCCAGTTCGTCGTCAACCCGCAGGAATATGCCCTGATTTCTGTAATAGCGCGGCTCGCCGTGGAATTTCAGGGGCGATTTTGTATCGCCGGTGATCCTGAACACCTGGATCAGGTTGTCGTTGAATTCGGCCAGTTCGTTGGCGAACGGCAGCCAGGCAACCGGTGCGTCGGGGAAAAGGACCAGCGGCTCCTTCCCGGCGAATTGGAAAGGCGGCACCGTGTCGAAGGTGAAGAAAAAGTCCTTGGCCGTTCCCGTGCTCCCCTCGTTGCCGTAAAAACCCTTTTTAATGGTGAACTGATAGGGCACCCCGCGCCGCAGCTCTTTTTCGTAACGGACTTCGATGCCATCGCCGCCCTTCTGAAGGAGCCGGATCGGTGTCAGTTCTCCGCTTTTCGTTTCTTTCAGGATGAAGAAGTCGCCGGCATCTGCGGCCGAAACCGGCTGGTTGAAGCGCAACACCAGCGAGTCCTTCACCCAGACTTGAAAGTCCAGTTTGATACCAGGGCGCAGCGGGGAGAAATATTCCCGGGAGGGGGGCCTGATTTCGCTTGGATAGGCCTGGGGGGTGCTCCATTGCCAGCGAACCTCCCCGGGCAGGGTTTTTCCCGCAAGCGATCTGGTCCCGGCCGGGATGACGGCGGTGTAGGTGGTCGAATAACGGAATCGCGGCTTGGGCTTGAAGGCCAGGGTGCGGTTGCCGCGCCAGAAAAACTCCCCTTGGATCGCCGGGGTGATCCTGACCAGGGAGGCGCCGTCACGTTTTCCGCCCAGGGGCAGCATGTCGTCGGAAAAGGTGAGGGTCAGCTCCTTGTTCTCCAGGTCCTGCAGGACGCCGGAAAGGTTGTAGACCGCCTGCAGGTCGTCGCCCTGCGGGCCACCGGCCATGCCGATCGCCAAAAATGCCGGAACCAGTGCAGCCAGGATGATCAAAGTGAACTTCATGTCCGCCTCCTTCGCTCGCGCCGTTCAGCAGGATCAGACGGCCGGCACACGAAAATTACCGCGATATTCTTCCAGGGCCGATTATGCGGGAAAGGCGGGGGTTTTACAACCCGGAACGGCAGGGGTCAGCCGATATTGGCGTGCTGGCAGTAACGGGAGGCCAGCACTTTCTCGTGATAGTTGTTGCCGGCATAGTTGTAGCCGTTGTTGTAGAGGATCAGGGCCTTGACGATGTCGCCCCGGGTCTCCAGCAGGTAGCCTTTCAGGATGGTCAGGCCGAGCTCGATATTGTAGTCGATCTGGAACAACTTGTTGCGGTCGATGTTCAGGGCGTTCTTCCAGACCGGATAATTCACCTGCATCAGGCCGCAGGCCCCCACTCGGGAGACGGCGCGGCGGTCGAAACGGCTCTCGACGTAAATGATGGCCATGATCAGGTAGGGGCTGAAGCCGTGCTTGCTGCTCAGGGTGAACACCGAGTCGGCGATGCGGGCGAACTCGGGGGAATGCAGGCGATAGACGTTCTCCTGGAAGCGGTAAAAATCGGCCTTGGCCATGTCGTCCCGGTGGGAACTGAGCCTGTCGTTCAGGGTTTCGACCGTTTTCCGCAGGGACTGGATGGTCTTCCGGCTTTCGGCCTGGCGGGCCGAGAGGACGATGGCGCTGGCCAGGAAGATGCCTGACAGGCCGACAAAAAGCAATAAAATGCCACGCAAGCTTTTTGGGGGGTTCATTGTTTTCCTTGGATCCGATTTCCGAAGGTAAATTATCGCACGGATCGCCGCCTTTGTCAAGCCAGCGGGGGGATGACTGGGCGGGCTATTCCTTGTCTTTGTCGCGGCGGTGCCGGATGCGCAAGTTCGTCAGGCTGACGCGGCGGGGATCCTCGGGGTCGCCGAAGTGCAGGCAGAGGGGGCAGGAGCCGGTAAAGGCGCTCAGCAGGGTAATGACGCCCAGCAGGCCGAGCCAGTTCCTGAAATAGATGCCGGCGCCGATGATGGCCAGCGAAACGATAACGCGGATCCACTTCGCCGCCTGATCCGTGCTGCACTGCATTTTTTCGGGCATGACGCGATTATAACCGGGGAAGCCCGGGGACGCAAGCCCCTGATCCTGCTGTCAAGCGCTGGTAAATCGCGGTCAGAACGGAGTTCGTGGCGCGATAATCGAACTCCCGGGCGCGTTCCAGGGAGCGCGCCGCCAGGTCGGCCCGCTTCCGAGGCGAACGCAGGAGGCTTTCCAGCCCGCCGGCCAGGGCTTCCGCGTCCTGGGGAGGGACCAGGATGCCGTGACCTTGCACGATCTCGGGTATGCCGCCGCTGGCGGCCGCCACGACCGGCAGGCCGCAGGCCATGGCCTCGATGATGGCCGAGCCCATCCCCTCCAATTTCGAAGGGTGGGCGTAGGCGTCCAGCGCATAAAAATACGCCGGCATGTCGTCGATGAAGCCCGGCAACTTGAAACGCTCGCCGATCCCCAATTGCGCTATCCTTTCCTGGAGGCTGCGGCGCAGGGTGCCCTCGCCGGCAATGGAGAAATAAAGCCCGGGAAACTCGGGGATCAGCCTGGCGGCGGCCTCCAGCAAATGGCTGTGCCCTTTGTGATCGACCAGGCTGCCGGCGCAGCCGACATGAAAAGCGGCTTCCGGGATGCCCAGGCGGGCCCGCGCCCGGCCGGGGGCGGCAACGGAGGCGAAGCGACCCAAATCGATGCCATCGTGGACCACGAAGGTCTTGCCGGCGTCCAGGTCCCTGGCCGACAGGATGTCCTTGATTTTCTGCGATACGGCAATGACCGCGTCCAGGGGGCGGTACTTCAGCCGGGCCGCCAGCCGCCCCACCGGGAAATCGACCCGGCGATGGGCGATGACGATCTTCCGCCGCCGCCGGCCGACCCACAATCCGGCCAGGATGCAGCGGGCGTCGTGGCAGTGGATGATGTCCGGCTGGAAATCCGTCACGGCTTTCTCCAGGCGGCGAATGCTACGGACCGGCCCTTCGCCCTGGGCCAGCCAGGGATAGGCTGGAATGCCTTCATCGAGCAGCCTGTCGTGCAGCGGGCTGCCGGCACGGCAGACGGCCGCCGTCGCACGGCCCGACCCGCCCAGGAAAGCCAGCAGGTAGAACAGCTGCTGCTGGCCGCCGCGCCAATCCCTAGCGGAGTCCAGATGCAGGATTTTCATCCGTTGCCTGGTCGCGGCCCCGGCGGCGCGCGGACTTTTTCAATTCCAGGGCCTTGAGGTATTTCAAGGCGGTCGCCCAGGATGACAGCAGCGCGATCACGAAGCCAGCTAGACCGTCGAGGAAGCCCAGCTTGAGGAGATAGTGCCTGGCGAACGTGAAGACCGGCAACAGGCAGGCGCGGCCAAGGAGGAGTTTCTTGCCCTTTTCCGCGATCTCTTGGGCCTGCAGGGAGGAATAGCGATCGATGCGGCGCAGATGATCGGAGATGTCGCGATAGGTGTAATGCAGGATGGCGCCGGGCAGGGAGGCGGTGGCGCCGCTGACGTTCAATCGTTCGTGTATCCTGCCCTGCCACGAGGCGCCGCTTCTCTTGAAGAGCCGGACCTTGCGGTCGGGATACCAGCCCGAGTGGCGGATCCAGCGTCCCAGGTAATGCGTTCGGCGCTGGATGGCGAAGGCCGCCACGCCGGCGGCGGGCCCTTCTTCTTTCAGGGCGGTGATGGCGCGCTTCAATTCGGGGGAAACGCGCTCGTCGGCGTCCAGGTTGAGTACCCATTCATGGCTGGCCTGTTCCATGGCAAAGTTTTTCTGCTGGCCGTAATTTTCAAAACGCTTCTGCAGGACCCGGGCACCGGAGGCGCGGGCGATCTCCACGGTGCGGTCGCCGGAATGGGAGTCGACCACCACCACCTCATCGGCAAGCCCCTGGACGCTGGCCAGGGCATCGGGAAGGCGGTCCTCCTCGTTGCGGGTGATGATCACTGCCGATATCTTCATGACGGCGTTTTCAGGTTCCATGGCGGCGGTCGCTTCAGTGCCGGAAGTGGCGAATGCCGGTGAACAGCAGGGAGACGTTCAGCTTTTGCGCCGTCAGGATCACGTCGGTGTCCCGGACCGAGCCGCCGGTCTCGACCACGATGGCGATCTTGTGCCGGGCGGCCAGCTCGATCGAGTCGGCAAAGGGGAAGAAAGCGTCGGAAAGCAGCACGGCGCCGCTTACCGGGGTCTGGCTTTTGTTGATGGCCAGTTCCACCGAGTCGATGCGGCTGGCCTGGCCGGCGCCGACGCCGATCAGCCGCAGGTTCTTGACGAGGATGATGCCGTTCGATTTCACGTACTTGATGATCTTCCAGCCGAAATCGACGTCGGCCTTTTCCTTCTTGCCCAGCGGCTTGCCGGCTTTGAGTTCAAAGGCATCGACGGCGAAGGAGAGGATGTCCCGGCTCTGGTGGACGAAACCGCCGGGGATGGTCTTGAAATCGCTTCTCTCCACGTAGCCGGCCGGCATGCGGATCAGGCGCAGGTTTTTTTTCCTGCGCAGGATCTTCAGGGCTTCAGCGGAGAAATCGGGGGCGAGAATGACCTCGAAGAAAATATCGGCCATGGCCGCGGCGGTTTCTCCCTCGAGACGGTTATTGAAGCCGACGATGCCGCCGTATGCCGAGCGCGGGTCGCCGGCGAAAGCCGCCTGGAAGGCTGTCGCCTGGTCGGCGTCCAGGGCGGCACCGCAGGGATTCTGGTGCTTGACGACGGAGGAAAAATGCTTCTTGCCCTGAAAATCGTTGAGCAGCTCGTACATCATGGCCATGTCGAGGATGTTGTTGTAGGAGAGCTCCTTGCCGTGCAGCTGGTCGATGTGGTGGAAGGGGGAGCGGCGGTCGCGGATGGCCAGGAAAGCCGCCTGATGCGGATTCTCGCCGTAGCGCAGCGAACGCGCCCGGCGGCCGGCGATGGTCATGAAATCGGGGGGTTCCTCCCGGCCGGCGGCGAGGTAGCCGGCGACCAGCGAGTCATAAAAAGACGTGTAGGCAAAGGCTTTCTGCGCCAGGCGTTTTCTCAGCTCCAGCGGTATGTCGTTGCCGGCCTCGACGGCGGCGATAACCGCTGCGTAGTCATTTTCGTCGATCAGGACCAGGGTGTCCTTGAAGTTCTTGGCGGCGGCGCGCACCAGGGCCGGGCCGCCGATATCGATGTTCTCCAGCATGACGTCCAGGTCGGCGGCGCTTTTTTCCAGGGCCGCCTCGAACGGATAGAAGTTGATGATCACCAGGTCGATCTTGCCGGCGTGGAACTCCTCGAGCTGCTTCAGGTGGCCGGCCGTCTTTTTGGCCAGGACGGGGCCGAAGATCAGCGGGTGCAGGGTCTTGACCCGGCCGTCGAGGATCTCCGGAAAATTGGTGATGCCGGAGACTTCGGTGACCGGGATGCTCCTTTCGCGGAGAAAGGCGGCCGTGCCGCCGGTGGATACGATCTCCCAGCCGGCCTGGTGCAGGACGGCGGCGATGCCGTCGATCCTTTCCTTGTTGTAGACGCTGATCAATGCCCGCTTCATGGTGGTCCCTCCGCTAGGCCTCTATTATAGCCCGATGCGGGCCGCGAAGCAAAATTCGGGCGTGCAGCGCCGCGCTTCGCCCGAGTGAACGGGGAACCGGCATGGCTGGGCGACGGCGGCGGCAAGGTGCGCGGGCGCGCGGTTTCATGGCTCCCGGGCCTGGACGGTTTCACAAATCCCGTCATCTATGGTACAATGCAGTTTATTCGCGACGGGGTGTAGCGCAGACTGGCAGCGCGTTCCGTTCGGGTCGGAAAGGCCGGAGGTTCAAATCCTCTCACCCCGATTTTCTTCTTTCCCGCGCCATCCCTTGAACACGTTGTCGTTTTAATGTATAATTCCAGCTTCAGTTGTGAATCCAATGGGGAATGAATGGAAAACCTAAACGAGTTGGTGGTGGTGCTTTATTTTGTTGTGCTTTCGCTCCTGGCCGTTTTCGGCGCGCACCGGTATTTCATGATCTACCTTTATTATAAGAACAAAAAGGCTGCGCCCAAGCCCGAGCGACTGTTCGTGGAATTGCCGCGGGTGACCATTCAATTGCCCATGTATAACGAGATGTACGTGGCCGAGCGCCTGATCGACGCCGTGGTGAAGATGGATTATCCCCGGGAACTCCTGGAGTTCCAGGTGCTGGACGATTCCACCGACGAAACCGTGGCCATTGCTTCGCGCCGCGTCGAGTTCTACAAGAAGCAGGGGGTGGACATCTCCTACCTGCACCGCCGGAATCGCAAGGGCTTCAAGGCCGGCGCCCTCGAAGAAGGCATGAAAGTGGCCAAGGGCGAGTTTATCGCCGTTTTCGACGCCGACTTCGTCCCCCACAAGCACTTCCTGCAGAACACCATCCACTACTTCACCGCAGCCAATGTCGCCATGGTGCAGATGCGCTGGAGCCACCTCAACCGCAACTTCTCGCTGATCACCAACCTGCAGTCGATCTTTCTCGACGGGCACTTCGTCATCGAGCACACGGCCCGCAACCGCTCCGGCCGTTTCTTCAATTTCAACGGCACCGCCGGCATCTGGCGCAAGGCCGCCATCATCGACGGCGGCGGCTGGCAGCACGATACCCTGACCGAGGACCTCGACCTGAGCTACCGCACGCAGATGAGGGGCTGGCAGTTCATTTACCTCCCCGAGCACTCGGTGCCGGCCGAACTGCCGGTGGATATCGTGGCCTTCAAGGCGCAGCAGCACCGCTGGGCCAAGGGCTCCATCCAGACCGCCAAGAAGCTCCTGCCCAGCATCTTCCGGGCCAGGCTGCCGTGGCGCGTCAAGGCGGAGGCCTTCTTCCACCTGGCGGCCAATTTCGCCTACCTGCTGATGGTGCCGCTGTCGGTATCCATCCTGCCGGTGGTGCTGATGCGCCGTGACATGGACTGGGGGCAGATGTTCATCTACGATGTCCCCCTGTTCCTGATGGCCACCGCTTCGGTCACGGCGTTTTACATCGTTTCCCAGAAGGAGCTGTACTCCAACTGGACCGCCACTTTCAAGTACCTGCCCCTGCTCATGGGGCTGGGCATCGGGTTGTCGGTGAACAACTCCTTCGCCGTCGTGGAAGCCCTGATGAACAAGGAATCGGAATTCGTCCGTACTCCCAAATTCGGCATAGAAAAGAAGAACGACAGCTGGACGACCAAGAAGTACCGGGGCAACAAAAATCTCATGATCACCATCCTGGAGCTCGTTCTGGGCCTGTATTTCACTTTCGCCGTGGTCACCTGCATCAGCGAGGGGATCTGGCTCACCCTGCCTTTCCTCATGATGTTCCAGTACGGGTACCTCTATATCTCTTTTCTTTCGCTGTCGACGATATTCAAGCACAAGGTCCTGGTCAAGAAAGCCAGCATCAGCATCGCCGGCTGATCCCGGATCGAGCATGTCTGCCCCCACGCCGCTGTTCGCGTCCCGGTCGCTTTGACGATCCATGAGATTCAACGCCTATTTCATCCGTTTGGCCCATTCCCAGGCCGCTTTCCAGGGGAATGTCCAGATGGACGGCAAAAACCTCCCGGCCAGTTTTCGCAGCATCGGTTCCGACCTCTTCGTTGTCCATTTCAAGAACCAGGTCGAACTGACTTTCCGCCAGCGGGTCGAATTTAGGAATGCCCGGGGCGCGTTCACGGTGCTGCTGCCCGTTCTCTCGCAATACAACCAGAGGAAGCTGAAGCGCATGGCGGAGGTCCTCGACGGCATTGAGGGCAAGGATTTCCGCCAGATCGTCCCCGCCTTGCTGACCGTCGAGAATTTTCTGGAAATGGAGGGGCTGTTGTACTTTTTTTCCCTGGAGCGGCGTGTGGCCGTCGACATGTTGACCGAGCTGGAGCTGGCGCAGGAAGCGAAAGTGATCAATCTCAATTACCTGTTCGTCACTTCTTGGGAGCATTTCCGGGAAAGCCTGGTTGCCATGGAAAAGGTCCTGCGCCAGGCCTACGAGGGACGCGAACGGACCGTGAAATTCACCCGCTTGGAAAAGGCGGTCAAGGCCCCCCAGGAATCGGTCTTCTTCAGGTACCTGCTGAAAAAGAACAGCCAGGAGTTCCCCTGCCGCATCCTGCCCCAGGCCCTGGTCTTTTCGCAGTTGCCGCTGAGCGAGGAGGAAAAGGCGCGCATGGCCGATATCGAGAAGGTCCTGCGGGCAAACAAATTGATGATCTTCACCTTCGAGAACGTGAGCAAGAACACCGCATTTTCCCTCAAGCAGATCAACGATGCGCTATGGACGATGCTTAACGAGGGAAAGGTTTTGCAGCTCGATGAACGCTATTTCATCTTCAGCGAGGAATACGCCAAGATCATCAACCGTCTGAAAAAGTTCAAGCGCAATCAGGGAGATATCCTGACCTTTGATGACCTGCGCGACATGACCGCCTACAGCCGCAAATACCTGATCGCTATTTTTGAATACTGGGACCGGCAGAATATCACCTGCCGGGTGGGGAATCAGCGCCGGATTCTGCTCGGAGCCTGATCAGGTTTGCGGCGTTTCCAGGCGGGCCCTGGCCGAGGCCAGGATCTCGTTATACAGTGCTTCCTGTTCCGCCTGCGGCTGTCCCTTTGTTTTTTCGAAGAAAACGAGGTGGTCGAGGAGCTTCAGGGCTTCGGGGGAATATTTTTCGTCGTTCAGCAGGTGGGCCTCGGCCAGGTAGTTGATGGCGGCGTCGAGCTCCTGGTTCTGGTTGAGCAGGATACCGAGGTTGTATGCCACCTGGGCATTCTTTTTCTGTGCGTAGGAAGCCTTGAAGTTCTCGATGGCCTTGGGATTGTCCTTGATCCGGGCATACCAGACGCCGAGCAGCTTGGAGTAGTCAGCATTCGGCTTCACTTCGATCAACGCCTCCAGGCCGCGGATGGCATCCGCAATCCGGTCGGTCTTGCTCAGGTGATCGCTCAAATGGATGACGAAATTGGCCGATTTGTCGGATTTATCCAGCTTGAACGCCTCGATGGCTTTGTTCAGCGCGCTGACGGCCTTTTCAGGTTCCTCTTGGGCTTTGGCTGCCAGCAGCTGCACCTGGATGCGCAGGGCGGGAGCGGTATAGTTGATATCCATAACGGAATTGCCCGTGCTGGTGCTGCGCAGGGAGTTGGCCAGGGTGACGATCTGCTCTGCGTAGCTGTATGCCTTTTCCAAGTCCTGCTTGGTCAGGTTGTAGGCGTTGGCCAGATAGAGGTATAGGGGCAGCTTGTTGCTGGCGTCGATCTCCTTGTAGACCAGCGCCTTCTCGCCGAATTGGATGGTTTTCTCGTACTTCTGGAGAAGGTAAGAGGTCTGGGCCAGGTATACGTACATGTACATGGAATAGCGGTCTTCCTTGGCTCCGTATTTATCGTAATAAGCTTCGAGCTTCTCCATTTTTGTCTGCAGATCCTTCTCGCCGACCAGGGCGGTCCAGGTGTCGATCTGTTCCTTGTCGATGGCCAACGCCAGGGAGAGGCTGAGCACCATGATCGTGATGATCAAAAAGGCGGCTTTTTTCATGACGGGTTCCTCCGCATTTGTTGGACTGAAGAATCATTATAATTAATTTCTTTCACCAATGTCAAGTTGACGGCAGCCAGGCGGCCATTGCCCCCCGATTTGACTATAAATGCGTTCCCCGGTAAAATAATCCAGTGATCAAGGCAAGGTTCTTTCTCTGGCTCCTTTTCGTCCCGCTCATCCACCTTGGCGGCCAAACGCTCACCGTCAGTTCATTCGCTTTGCCCAATGGGCTGCGCGTCATCCTCGCGCCCAGCAACAACGTACAAGCCGCCTCCGTCTGCGTCTACCATATGCACGGCGCCCGCCTGGAGCCGCCCGATGCCCGAGGCATCTCCTACCTCTTCCAATACCTGATGTTCGACGGCAACGAGAACCTGGAGCCCTTCGACCACGTGTTGTTCATCAACAAGATGGGCGGCATCGTCAGTGGCCGGGTGGATTATGACAATGCCGTTTTTTACGACCTGCTCCCCGCCCAGGAGATCAACCAGGCCCTCTGGCTGGAGAGCGAGCGCCTGAAAAGCCTGCGCCTGAACGATGCGAACATCGATTACCAGAAGAACCAGATCATTACCCGCATCAGCCGCCTGCTGGAGTCGAACCCCGCTTTCCGGGCGCAGACCTGGGTCAATGCCCAGGTTTTTGAGGGTTCGGCCTACGAGACCCCGCTGTATGGCGACTTGAGCCGGCTCCGCTCCCTGGGCAACGACCGCATCCGGGACTATTACCAGAACTTTCAGAACTTGGGCAATGTCCTCCTGATCATCTCCGGCAAGTTCGACATCAATGAATTGCGGTCCGGGATCAACAAGTTCTTCCAGGATATCCCCCCGGGGCGGCGCGCGCCCAATCCGGCATTCAGCGCCCAGAACCCGCGGCGTTTTCACGTCGCCAAGAACTGGCTGCTGCCGGGGTTGAAGAAGCATTTTATCGTTTACGGTATCAAGGCTCCAGCAAAAATCGGCTATAATTTCATGTATTTCGATTTTTTGCGCACCTATCTGACCGATCCGCGCCTGTCCCGCCTCGACCACATTCTCAACACGGTCAACAAACTGGATGTCGAGATCGAAAGCGGCTTTACCGATTACATGGAGGCCAATTGTCTCACTGTTCAGGTCTCCAGCCCCAAGCGCTTCAGCCTCGAAAAGGCCAAGTACATCATTGAAAAGGAATTTCAGGCCCTGGCCAGCATCCCCATCAGCAACAACGACCTGCGAGCGGTCCGCTCCCTGATGGAGATCGATTTTCTGAAGGGCATGGTCTCCCTGGAGGAAAGATGCCAGCGCATCGGTGAGTTTTACCACATGTTCGGGGAATTGAATTTTTTTGACGTCCATTTGCGGCGCCTGCGCCGAATCACGCCTTATGATATCATCGAGAGCGCGAAAAAGTATTTGGGCAAGGAGAATCAGGTCATCCTCAATGTTTATGGCGATTAGGAAACTCCCGCTTCACCGCGCCGGCTGCCTGATGGGTGGCCTTCTGCTGCTCCTGGCCTCTGGGAGGGTCTTTGCTGCCGAACCCCGGCTGTTTTCCTTCGCGACCTCCAAGGGACTGGCGGTCAAGATCCTGCAGGACAACGACCTGCCGTTCATCCACGCCCAGCTGCTGATCTATCTCGACGGCAGCACCCAGAATTACGCCTCCCTGGCCATCACGCAGCTGGCGGTCATGAACATGTTCGATCGGTCGTTGAATTCTCCGCCTTCTTCTTCCCTGATGAGCCTGCTGCAGCGCCAGGGGGGCGACTTCCTGGTCGAGCAGAACCCCGAATTCGTAAAGATCAGCATGAATTTGCTTCCCGATCGCCTGGGATCCTTCTCCAGGTTGCTCAAGGAGATATTCACCTACCAGTCCTTTCACCTCAACAGGTTCAACCTGAGCAAAGAGAAGTTCTGGCCGCTGTACATGAAGGGTCGCGACTGGAAAAAAGAGATCGCCCTAATGCTGGCTTATCAGCAGCTGATCGGCAATTTTTATTTTTCGCGCGGCTTCCTGCTTCAGGAGATCATTAACGGGATCAATATGGCCCAGGTGCGCTCGTTCATGCTCAAAACCTTCCAGCCCGATAACGCACTGCTGGTCCTGAAGGGAAAGGTCAACCCCTATTTCGTCCTGGGCATGATCGAAAAAGACCTGCCGTCTCCCGATGCGCAACCCGCTCGGCCGCGCAGGATTCCCCCGCAGATCAATGCCGCCCGCAAGATCTTCATCCTGAACGTCAACGGGTCCGAAATGCCCATGGTCTATTGGTTCGACGTGGCCCCGCCGGCCGCCGATGCCGCGCTCCTGCCCTATGCCATCGGCAATTTCTCCCTCTTCGGCTTTCCCGGCGGGCGCATCTACCACTCGGAAAGGAACCGTTTCCTGATGGAGGGGTACAAGGTCGACACCGACACCATTCACCTGAGGGATTTCACCCTCTTCTGCAATTATCTACGCATCAATTACGGAGACCTGGAGAATTTCCTGCTGCTGGTTGAGCAGGAAAGAAAGAAATTCGCCGCCCGCCCCATCGAAAGGAAGGAATACCTCGATGCCTTGAATCATTATATCGGCCAGGCCCAGGTGCGAACCAGCCGCTTCAGCCAGGACCTGCAGGCCGAGATCGATCGTTTTCACGGGCAGGGAACGAAAGCGGCGGCCTCTCGGCCCGGGCCCGAGCTTTTTCAGGAAGTGAACTTCAATCGGGTGCTGCAGGCCATGGACGAGCAGATGGGCATCCGGCCGAGGACGGGAACCCGGGAAAGGGGCATCGTGGTCCTGGTGGGGAACGCCGATCAGATCTTGAACAGCCTGAAATTCCTCAAGACGGAAGCGCTTGAGTTGCCGATGGATTGAAACAAGGCGGCGACCGGATTTGAACCGATGAATAGCGCTTTTGCAGAGCGCTGCCTTACCACTTGGCTACGCCGCCAATGGAGCGGGAAACGGGATTTGAACCCGCGACATCCACCTTGGCAAGGTGGCGCTCTACCGCTGAGCTATTCCCGCTCTTGCCGGTAAGAATAATCGAAAACGGCCGATTTGTCAAGCCCCGCCGGAACAGGGTTTTGCCTCGGGCGCGAGCAGCGCCTCCAGCGCCGGCGGCAGGAAAGGGCGTCTTTTTTCGTTGACGGCCGTGCCGATGGTGCGGGCGGCTAGGACGAGGCGCCCGTCGTTCCGGCGATAGATGTCCTGCAGAAAAGCGAAGCGCAGGGGCGAAACCCGCTGCAGATCGAGCCCGATCCAGAAAGAATCGCCGCCGCGCAGGGGGATCTTGTAGTCGAGTTCACTGCGCACCACCACCAGGAAGACCCTCTCGTTCGTGAGTTGGTTGAAGTCGATCCCGCGTGACAGCAGGAACTCGTGGCGGCAGTGCTCCAGGTAGTTCAGGTAGACGGCGTTGTTGACCACGCCCTGCGCGTCCAGTTCGTAGTCGCGGACCTTCATTCCCAGCTTGAAGCGATACTCAGGCATTTGCAGCCGCCACGAATTCTCGGCGCTCCAAGCCATGGGCGCCCAGATCAATCAGCGTCTTGAGCCCGACCAGTACCAGCAAGGCACCCAGCGGCGAGCCCATGGCCGCGGCCAGGGTGCCGCCCGCAAGGATAACCAGGTGCATGACGATGACCCGGGCGTAAGGCTGCCAGAACAGCCGGGTGAACGGGATGCCGAGATACTCGCCGCGGCCGATATAGTTGCGCCAGTAGGAATAGCCGTGGCTGGCTGACAGGAACAGCAGGGCCAGGCCCAGTTGCGCCGGCATGTTCTTCCAGTCGGGGTTGAAGAGGACGAAAACGAAGATGCCGTGGCCCAGAGTGAAGCCGCCGTAATGCAGGGCGAAGAACAGCATGAGTGCCCGGCGCGAGTCCATGGTGACCGGCTTGCCGTTGAGGGTCGTGCGCGAGTCGCTGACCGCTCCCTGCGCCCGCGCCATCTTCAGAATGTTGAAAAATCCGACCACCAAGTTTTCGGCCCAGTAGAAAACCATGATCGGGCCGACTTTCCAGTTCAGGGCCATGACTCCGTAGACCGGCACCAGGTTGGCCGTGACCAGGGCCAGGGCCGAACCGCGCAGCCCAGTGAGGATCCTTGGAAGGGATGATTCCGCTACGGCGGTTACTGGCGGAAGCGGCCTGGCGGGATCTGGTCGTGGCACGGCCATTTCAACCCTGCTTTTTCAAGCTGCCATGGATATTCTCGGCGGCATAGAGCATGGTCTCGGCGAATTCACCGGCGTCATGGAGGTCGGTGGCATCCGGATGGCCGTTGGCGCTTTGGGCTTCGCGGGCCCACGCCTGGTGTTGCGGCGCTTCTATCCATTCATCGATCAGCTGAGGCTTGACCTGTCCGCGGCAGCCAAAGGTGCCGACGATGGTCTGGCCCGGCAGCTGGCTGATGGCGGCGAAGAAAGCGCTCAGGGCTTTTTCACCTCCGCGCAGCGACCCGTGGGTGGCGAAAAGGGCGATCTGCTTTCCCTTGGGAATGCCTTTCAGGAAATGAACCATCCGGGCCGGGACGCCATGATGCTGAACCGGAAAACCGCAATAGATCAGGTGATAGGGTTCCAGGTCTTCGGCCTGGTCGACGGGCAGGATTTTTTTTTGTGTGTGGCGCAGGGAGGCGAAGATCGCCTCGGCGACCTTGCGCGTGTTTCCCGTCTCGGAATAATAGGCGACCAGGATGTTCATATTTCCTCCTTGCCAGGCGCATTGTAGCGGAAGGGCGGGATCAAGTCCAGACCGGCCCGGCTCATCTCCGCGGCGGTTCTCCGGGGCGCTGGACCATTGCCAGATAGATCCCGGCCAGAATCATGGCCGCCGCCGCCATTTTCAGCCTGGAGGGGATCTCGCCCAGGAAAATGAGGGCCAGAATGGCGGCTCCGATCGGTTCGCCCAGGGTGGCGATGGCCACGAAAGTGGCAGGCAGGTGCCCCAGGGCCCAATTGAAAGAGGAATGGCCCAATAGCTGGGGCAGCAGGGCCAGCAGCAGGAACCAGCCATAGGTCGCCGGCTGGAAACCGGACAGTTGCCGGCCCAGCGCCAGCGCTGTTGGCAGCAGGATCAAGGCCGCCGCCCCATAGACCAAGGTGATGTAGGGAACCAGGGAGATGCGGCGGCGCAACTTGCGGCCGATCAGCCAATAGCCGCTCACGGCCAAGGCACCGGCCAGGGCCAGGGCATTGCCCAGGAATGGGCGCGGGGAGATGGCCGTTCGCGCCTCGGCAAAGCTGATCACGATGCTTCCGGCCAGGGCCAGCCCCAGGCCGGTCAACAGGGATCGGGTCAGCGGCTCGCGCCAGGCGATCCAGGCGAACAGCGCCACCCAGAGCGGTGAGGTGGCGACCAGCGCAACCGAGCTGGCAACCGAAGTGTATTCCAGGGAAGTGATCCAGCTGGCGAAATGGACGGCGAGGAACAGTCCTGAAGCGAAGGCCCAAAGCCAGTCGGAAAGCTTCAGGCCGGCGATCTCATTGCGGTAGCGCAGCCAGGCAGGGAACAGGAGGATCAGCGCCGCCAGCCCCAGGCGATAGGCGGCAACGGCCAGCGAGGGGGCGTCGGCCTGTGCCAGGCGCACGAAAACCGATCCCGAAGATACGGCGGCGATGCCGATGATCAGGGCCAGGCGCGGAGCCAGGGGTGACTTGAGGAAGTTATTCTCAATCTGCCCGTTTTTGGCATGTTGCGGCATTATTTTGCTTTTTGCGCCTTTCTCGCTGCAGTTTTACGAGTCCATGATAGCAGATTGATCGATTCAGTGGAAGGAGAAAAATCGGATACCCGAGCCGTGCTCATCGCGACGTGATCTGGCCTGGTTCACGCTAATCGATGTGGAAAAATGTTGCGGCGTTGTGAATGAGTTTGAAATCCGATGCCGGGTCCACTTTTTCCTTGAAGCGGAAGGTGTCCATGATGCTATGGACGTAAATCCCGTACATCGTCCCGGGAGTGAACGTGCTCATGGGTACCGCCAGCGTGGTCCTGGCGACGTGGTTCCTTTCGAACACCTTTGCCAGCCAGGAACTCGAATTTGGATCCGAGCCGGTGAAAGACATGATGAGAACCCGATATGGCGGAACTCCACCGCTCCAAGCGATCTGCAAGTTGCCTGCCGAAGAATGCAGGATGTGGGCGTCGGCTGTCGGTGCGGAGAATTGCACCGGGGAGCCGACGGTGGCCGAAGCCTTGAGCGGTGGATGCTCTTCCGTCGCGATCATTCCGGGAGCGGCGAACGTGACCGTGACCGCTTGCCCGGCAGAGGCACTGAACCCCAAGATCTCACACCCGTAATTTCCCGGATCATTGGCCTGGGCGGGCTGGCCCATCAGGGAGATCTTCCAGTCGGAAACCGGCCTGCCGCCTTTCGAGACATCCACGTTCATCAAGAGCAAGGTTCGGGTCGGCCGGACCTGGTAGGACACGTGACCGTCAATCCTCAGCAGTGGGGCCGTTTCCGGGGGAAAGACGGTTTGCAGCGCTGGTGCGTCCGGCCAGAGAAAGAAAGTACCCACGATTAACGCCACGATCAGCATGTTCGGAACTTGTTTCATGATCTCCTCCTCTCGGACTCCCCCGTCAAGCAATAAATGAAGAATATGCTGAGAAATCTCAACGCCATGGTGAATTATCCCTTTGCTTTAAATTTTCCTGCTGTCGTAGGCCCAGTTGAGCAGTGCCTGGCGCTGCCGGCGCCGGCAATCGAGATCTCCTTTCCGGCAGTGCTTTCTGACCTGGGCTGCATGGCGGCGGAATGCCTGCCAGCGCCGGATCTGGCGCTCGTCGTCGACATGGCGCCTTCCCCGGTAGTAGCGGCAGTACCACTGGAACCAGCCGCGCGGGTCGTCGGGGTGGATCCAGCCCCTGGCCCGCCAGGCCGAGAGCGGCTGCGAGGCGTTGACACCGAAGCAGTTCATTCCGGGGTCATGGAACGCAGGTGAAAGCTTTGCCCTGACGAACCAACTGGCGGGAAATTCCATCCGGCAATCGGTCATGTATTTGCCGCCGAATACCCCCAGTTCCAGCATCTGTTTCGGCGTCAGTTCGGGCCTGAAATCGGGATGAAAGTTATTTCCCTCGGGCTCGCTCAGGGAATAGACATAGCCTTTCTGCATCCTGTCGTTGACCGTGATCCGTTTGCGCATGCTCTGTTTCCTGGCCGCATTATCGCAGAGTCGCCGAAAAATATCACTCTCGGCAAGCTATTTCAGCGTCTTCATGGCCAGCAAATGCAGGGTGACCCCGACGCCGACCGCCAACAGCAGCAACCGGGCCCAAAGGGTGGTGGCCACGGCCAGCCCCGAGAAGGCCAGCGTCGCCCACAGCAGCGCGAGCGTCGCCAGCTTGGCCTTCAATGGGATGGCCCGGTTTTCGCGGTACTGGCGGACATAGCGGCCGAGGCGCTTGTGGTTGAGCAACCAGCCGTAAAGCCGCTCCGAGCTGCGAAAAAAGCAGGCCGCTGCCAGCAGCAGGAACGGGGTCGTGGGTAGCAGAGGCAGGAAGATGCCGATGACGCCCAGGCCCACGGCGGTCAGGCCGCAGGCGGCCAGCAGCGACCGCTTTGTCCTATTGAGGTGTCGCGAACCGGTCGCTTTTTTGTCCGTGATTCCACAAGCGATTTTCTTGCGGCATGCGGAATCGTTACCTGCCGGCATTTAAAAATCAGGGAAGGGCTTTTTCACCCAGGATAGGGAGATGGCCCGGTAACGTTCCTCCAGGAGCGGGTCCAACACGTTCAGCGAGCGTGCCTTTTCCTCCAGGGGCTTGCCCAGCAGGCCGGCGGCTAGAATGAGCCCGTTCAAGGCCAGGACAAGAAAAAGTCCGGCCTGGCCGCTGGCCAGGACATAGATCCCCAGGATCATGCCGCTGACAAGCAGGACGGCCTGCAGGATCGCCTGGACCATGTGGCGGCGGACCAGCCCGGCGAAGTTCTCCAGGTCGAGAGGCGTGGCGATGGCCGGGGTCCCGGCAAGGAAGGAGCGTAGGCCGATCATGCCCAATCCCCAGTTGACCAGCGCCAGGGCAAAGATTAGGAAAAACCATGAGACCGCGTTCATATGTCAGCCTCCGGGTGAAGATTTTTTCTGTTGAGGTCGTCGAATTCATTATCCTTCCCTTCGCGCCTGGTCGCGCAGGCGCATTCAAGTCCGCGAGCCTTGGCGAAAGCCTCCCTTCCCTCGCGCAGAGAGAAATAGACGAGACCGATGGCTCCCAAGGCGTCGGCGGAACCGAATCCCGTCGCCTGGTACACAATGCTTGACACCAGCAGCACCAAAGACATGTAGATGCAGGCCAGAGT
This sequence comes from Candidatus Aminicenantes bacterium UBA2199, assembly GCA_002327965.1. GTDB lineage: Bacteria > Acidobacteriota > Aminicenantia > UBA2199 > UBA2199 > UBA2199. The sequence continues at coordinate 40,868 of DCVB01000069.1, forward strand.
GCAATTGGCGTCGGCCAGGATGGGCGCCGACCCGAGCGACCCGCCGACCCTGCGCTTGGCCTTGACCAGCATCCACATGATCGCGATGGAAACGGTCGAGATGATCACGCCGGGGAAGGTCGTTTCCGGTTTTTGCGCCTTGACCAGGTTGTAGATCGCCGAAAGGACCAGTCCCCCGGCAAGGAGGAAGAAAGCGGTGCCGGTCACGCGCAGGGCGGTCTGCTCGAAGCGTGAGCGGCAGCCATTGGGGTCGCGGCGGACGCGCAGCACCATGGACATAATGCCGACGCCGGAGAGGAACTCGATGAACGAGTCGATGCCGAATCCGAACAGGACCAGGGTCTCGTCCTGGATGCCGAAGTAGACCGAGACCAGCCCCTCAACCAGGTTGTACAGGATCGTGAACCAGGCCAGGCGCAGTGCCGTCCGCCAAAGGCGCTCGGTTTCGCCCGGCTTGGGTCTTTTGTCCGGAGTACGGTCGGGATCTCTCATTTTTTACAGCCGGGAGCAATTACCTTGAAGAGCAGCCATGGCTTGCCGTTCAGGGTCCTGCTCTTGAGCATCTTCAGGCGGATATCGGCTTTCACGTCGGCGAACAGGGGAAAGCGCCTGCCGCCGACGATGACTGGGTGGACCAGCAGGCTGAGCTTATCCAGCATGCCATCGTTGAGCAGGATGCCGTTCAGGGTCTTCCCCGAATCTGTAAGGATAATCTTGGCCCTATACTCCTTGGCCAGCACCTCGAAGGCGTGGGAAAAGTCGATGGGCCGCTTGCCCATGTAGTGCCAGTCGTAGTTGCGATCGGTCAGGTAGTGCAGGTACCCCTTGGGGGTATTGCTCGTTGTCAGGACGGCGATGTCGCGGCAATAGCCCGAGTTACGCAGCACGTGGAGCTTGCCTTTCAGCCGGCCGCCCGAATCGGGAATCACCCATAGGGGGAGCTTTGCGTTCGCTTTCGGCTTGGCGAAGTCCCTTTCTTCCTCCTGCGGAAGCTTCTTGTAAAAGATCCTCAAGCCTGAGAGCGCCGTGTTCGAGCCCACCAGGTGAATGTCGGCCTTGAAACTGCCGGCGATCTTGTAGTGCGCGGCCATATCGACCTCGAAGCCGAGCAGCGAGCCGTCCAGACTGACGGAACTGTGCATGATGACTTTCATTCGCCGCCTCCAGTACTGCATCCGGATAGGTATCCAATGTAGAGGAAATGCCCATGCGTGTCAACGAAAGGATCCGCTCCCTCAGGGTGACTTCGTAACGATTCACCTTGAAAATCAGCCGTTTCGGATTTGATCGGCAGCCCAGGAAAAGCCGTCTCCCGGGCGGCGACGAAATTCAGACGAATTCGCCCCGCGCAACCGTAACGCTTTTGCCGCCGACGGAGACATGAATATGCCCGGAATCATCCTCCGCCTTGAGCAGCAGCAGCGACGGTCGATTGATCTCATAGCCCTGCTCGCTGCGGATGTCGATGCTCTCCCGGCCGAAATAGCGGTGCCTGACCATGTAGCCGGCCAGGCAGCCGTTGCCGCTGCCCGTGGCCGGGTCTTCGGGCACGCCGAAGTAGTCAACAAAGACCCGTACGCTGATGTCATTGCCGGCCTCGTGTGTTTCCGGGCAAAAGATCAGGATTCCCTTCGCCCAGGAGTCCTTGACCAGCGCGAAATATCGCTCCCGGTCGACATGCGCGATTTTCAATGCGCCCAGGGTTTTCAGCGGCACGATGAAAAAGGGCAGACCGGTGGAAACTTCCTGAACCGGGAAGCTGGCGTCAATGTCGCTTGTCGCCAGACCGAGGATCGCGGCCAAGGTCCCCGCGTCATGCTGTTTCCCGAACTCGGGCTCGACCTGTTTCATCCAGATGCGGCCATCAATGGAAAACGTGACCGGGATCCGGCCCACCTTCAGGTTCAGGTTCAGCGCATCGCCCTGGCCCTCGAGAATCTCGCTGCGAATGACGTGGGCGGTGCCCAGCGTCGGGTGGCCGGCGAAGGGGACTTCCTCGGCTGGAGTGAAGATGCGCACGTCAAAGCCCTGGTCCCGCTCCTCGTCGCCCAGAATGAACGTGGTCTCGGAAAAGTTCATTTCCCGGGCCAGGGCCTGCATCTCCGTCCCGCTCAGTTCCCCGGCCCGGCGGAAAACGGCCAACTGGTTGCCGGCGTACTTTTTTTCGGCGAAAACATCGACGATATAAAACGGAAGTTGCTTCATCCATGGCCTCCTGTCGGTCAGCGCGCCGTTTCTTTCAGCCCTTGCCTGAGATGTACTGGCAATAGCCGAAGGTGATGGGGCCGGCCTTCGTGGTCTCGCAGGGGAACTCGGCGCACTCGAAGCACAGGCGTATCCCCTGCTCGAAAGCGCAGGTGGCGATCTTGCAGAACTTGTTTTCCCTGGGTTCGCATCCCTGCGGGAAGTTGGGGCATGTTTCCTTGACCATGCGCGGACACTTCTCGCAGGCGATGCCGCAAACACCGACCTTCATGGTAACACTCCCTGGATCCTGGTTGCCTTTGATTTCAGTCTTTCCCATGCTGATCTCGCTCGCTGCGCCAAGCGAACGATTTGCCGTCGATGGCGCGTTCGACCGCCAGGATACCGTCGAGATGGTCGATCTCGTGCTGCAAAAGTTCGGAAAGATCGTCTTCGGCCGCGATGACGCAGTTCTCCCCTTTTTCATTCGTGTAGGAAATCGTGACCTCCCTCGCCCGTTCCACCTTCACCAGCAGGCCGGGAAAACTGAAGCAGTCATCCCACAGTTTGAATTTTGCCTTGCTCCTCTTCTCTATTCTGGGATTGATCAGCGCCCCGGAGATCCCCGCCGTGGGGAAATGGATATAGATGATCCGCTTCAGTATCCCGATCTGCGGCGCCGCGATCCCCCTCCGAAACCCTTCTTTTTTCTGAAATCCGCCAGCGTGTCCCTCAGGTCGCGGATCGTCATTTTGGTTTCCGGCAGCGCGATATCTTTGAGCGCCGCGCATTTTCGCCAAAGCTCCGGCGCGCCAAGCAACAGGATTGTTTTTACCGCCATGGGATCCTCAAAACGGCCAGGCTGGGGTCAGCTCAGCTCGACTTCGATCAGGCATCGGGAATCGCCGCGCTTGATCGAGCTTTTGATGTCGACACGCACGTCCTTGCCGGTAAGGACTCCGTAGACCGCCCGGGTCCAGCCGCGGGTACAAAGGCAGTACTCGCCGGGCAGCGTGCCCTCGATGTCGCCCACCAGGGTGCAAAGGCATTTCTCATAGATCATGGTGACTTTGTCGCCGTCGCGGCGGATGTTGTTCTCCCCGAGGTGCGGGCGCATGGCGGCGATGAACTTGTCGACGTCGCCATGGAACGATTCTGCCCAGGCCGGCAGGCCGTGGTTCGCGGCGCAGGAGCGGCCGTTCTCTTCGATCAGCTTCGCCATTTCAGCCTCGGGCATCTGTTTCTTCATGTTGCCCAGCCAGGCGGTCACCCAGCCGAGGATGAACCTGTTCTTGCCCGCCAGTTTTTTTTCGCAGCCGGGAGCCGGCGCTTCCTGTGCCATGATCCGGTCCCCGCCCAGGATGGTTCCCGCCGCCGCTATTTCCAGCGCTCCTTTCAAAAAGCTCTTTCTTTTCATGCCCGCTCCTTTGGGATGGGGGGATTATACTCTGCCGCCGGATGGTGGACAAGGCCGAGCTTGCCCTTCTAATCCTGTTTCTTATGCACCAGGAACCGGTCGTAAAGCGCCAGCCCGGTCATGGAAACGAGGCCCATGGCGGCGACGATCAGCCAGATGGCGGAGGGATTGGCCGGCAGGCCGTTCTTGACCGGGTTGGCGATGAAGATCTCGAACAATCTGCCGCCCAGGGGGGCGCCGACGATCGAACCCAGGGCCACGGGCAGGTTGGCGTAGCCGAGGTAGAGCCCCTCCTGCCCCTTGGGGGCGATGGCGCCGATGTACTCGTAGATGCGCGGCGAGGCGAACATTTCGCCCAGGGCCATGGAGGCGATCGAAACGATCAGGAAAATGCCGGCGATGGGCAGCAGGGCATGGACGCTGCCGAGGCGCAGCACCGAGACTTTCAGCGAGATGTCGGCGAAGAACACGGGAGCCAGGATGTTGACCAGCATGCCCAGGGTGGTGACCAGGACGCCGAAGATGATCGAGCGCACCGGTGTCCATTTCCTGGCCAGGCGGGCGATGACCAGCTGCAGGCTGACGATCATGATCGGGTTGACCAGGGTATAGAGCTCGACCGGCGCCTCGGGGTCGATCCAGCGCAGGAACAGGGGGATGAGGTTGTACAATTGGACGTAGAGGATCCAGAACATGCCGATGACCACCAGGAAAAAAACGAATCTCCAGTTGCGCAGGACGGTGACGATGCCCAGCAATGCCTGGGCCAGGGTCCGCTTCTGCACGGCCTGGCCGTCCTTTTTTCCGTCGGAGACATACTGCGGCTCGCGGTAGATGAACAGGACGATCAGCAAGCCGGCCATGGCGAAGGCGAAGGCCACCGGGAAAAAGATGGCCGGGATGCCCAGTTGGCTGCGCACGAAATAGGAGATGGCGCGGCCGCTGATCGAGCCGATATTGATCACCATGTAGAAGATGGCGAAGCCGAGGGTGGCGCGCAAGCCGGAGGTCTTCTGCACCGTGCCGGCGATGCAGGGCTTGACGATCGAGCCGCCCAGGCCGATGAACACGATGCCCAGCAGGACGGGGATGGCATAGTTCGTCCCAACGGGCCAGAAGCTCTGCACGTTGCCCATGACCAGGTAGCCCAGCGAGAGCATGACGAAGGCCACGACCAGCGAGCGCTTGAAGCCGTACTTGTCGGCCAGGGTGCCGCTGAGAATGGGCAGGAAATAGATCAGCCCCCAGAGAAGGGAGCCGTTGAGGAAGGTGGCGAACGTGGGGCTCATGCCCAGGGTCTCGGTCAGGTAGATGACGACGAAGGAGGCCATGGCGTAGTAGGCGCCGCGCTCGAAAAGCTCGATGGCGTTGGCCGTCCAGAATGTTGCCGGGAAGCTGCTTGGCTTGGTTTCAGGCGAGTTCATCGGGACCTCCGGGCTGTTTTTTTACGGTGATGCCCAGCTCGTCGAGCTGACGCTGTGAGACGGTCGACGGCGAGCCGGTGAGCAGGCAAAGCGAAGATGTGGTCTTGGGAAAGGCGATGACCTCGCG
>DCVB01000062.1 GCA_002327965.1 Candidatus Aminicenantes bacterium UBA2199
AACTAAGATATTCTTAATAAAAAATAAATAAGATATGTTGACAGAAAGCAGATTTTATTCTATATAATTCATGAAAAAATTAAAGGAGGTTACAATGAGAATAACAAAATGGCAACCTTATTCAGACCTGGTCAATATCGCCGACCGCTGGAATCGCTTCTTCAATGAAGATTTGTTCGACGAATCGGCGAAAAACGGCCTGGTCCCGAGCGCCTGGCGCCCCATGACCGACATTTACGAGAACAAGGACGCGTACGTGTTCAAGGTGGAATTGCCGGGATTCAGGAAGGAGGACATCAAGGTGGAGTTTGCCAACGAGACCCTCACCCTGCGCGGCGAGAGGAAGCAGGAACAGGAGACCAAGGAGGAGAACTGCCATCGCCTCGAGCGCAGCTACGGCATGTTCGAGCGCTCGTTCGCCATCCCCAAGAACGTCGATCCCAGGAAGATCGACGCTTCGCTCAAGGATGGTGTCCTGGTGCTGACCATTCCCAAGATGGAGGAAGCCAAGACCAAGGCCATTCCCATTTCAGTGAAATAACGGTCAAAAAAAATGGCGGCTTCCATTGAAGCCGCCATTTTTTTTTCGCAACGCGTAACGCGTGACGCGTGACAAGTCAGCGAGAGGCTAGGGGCTAGGGTTTAGGGTCTAGGGGTGAGAGGGAAGAAGAAATGGCAATCGGTGTAAGGCGTGCGGTTTAAGGTGCCCTCTTCTCTTCCCCGTAAACCGTCAACCGTCTACCGTAAACCGATTACTTTATTTCTTGCTGACACTGTAACTTGCCTTGGCTTTCTTTTTGGAAATTGGGATTTGGTGCTTGGAAATTGCCCTCTTCCGCGTCACGCGTTACGCGTTACGCGTCACGAAGCTCGAGGCTTCTATCGTGTCACTTGTTACTTTCTTCAGAGATGGATATAATCCCTGCATGAAGCGCGAGATCTTCGTCGGCAAGGTGGGTATCGGCGGCGATCATCCCGTGTCGATCCAGTCGATGACCAACACCGATGCCGGCGATATCGAGGGAACACTGCGCCAGATCCGCCGGCTGAAAACGGCCGGCTGCGACATCGTCCGCGTTGCCATCCCCCAAAAGACGGCACTGGCCCCTTTCCGGCGCATTGTCGCCCGCTCTCCGCTGCCGGTCATCGCCGACATCCATTTTGATGCCGCGCTGGCGCTGGGCGCCCTGGAGAACGGCGCCCATGGCGTGCGCATCAATCCCGGCAATATCGGCGGCAGCGAGAAGCTTCAGGCCGTCATTCGCCTGGCCGCGCAGAAAAAAGTCCCCATGCGCATCGGCGTGAACGCCGGGTCGCTGGAAAAGAAGTACCGCCGCCCGGGGCTGGAGCGGGCCGAGGCCATGGTCGCTTCCCTCCTGGACCGGGTCAAGTTCTTCGAGGACCAGGGCTTTTTCGACCTGAAGCTTTCCCTGAAATCGCACGATGTGGCCGAAACGGTGGCCGCCAATCGCCTGGCCGACCGCATGTGCGCCTACCCGCTGCATCTGGGCGTCACCGAAGCCGGTTCCTATTTCGCCGGCAGCATACGTTCCGCCGTGGGCATCGGCAGCCTGCTGCTGGCCGGCATCGGCAATACCATCCGCGTCTCCCTGACCGCCGACCCGGTGCGCGAGATCCGCGTGGCGCGCCAGATCCTGGCCAGCGTCAACCTGGGCCGCGACGGCATCGACGTCGTCTCCTGCCCGACCTGCGCCCGAACCTCGGTGGACCTGATCCCGCTGGTGGAGGAATTCGAGAGCAAGGCGCGCCGCCTGCGCTTCCCGGGCCGCCTGCGCGTGGCCCTCATGGGTTGCGAGGTCAACGGCCCGGGAGAAGCCGGGGATGCCGATGTCGGAGTGGCGTTCTCCCGCCGGCGTGCCTTTCTATTCCGCAAGGGAAAAATCGTGGCCCGGGTCGGCGCCGACGAGGCCATCGCGCGCCTCTTGGAACTGATCAGCGAACTGGCAACGGAGGACGGCCGTGGCTGACATCGTCGCCTGCGCCGCCTGCGGCGCCAAGAACCGCGTCCGCCCGGGCATGCGCGGCATCCCGCTGTGCGGACGATGCCGTAAGCCGCTGCCGCCTCCCCGGGACGCCGGGATCCGGGTGCTGACCACCGACAGCTTCGAGTCGGCGATCGCCATGAATCCCCAGCCGATGCTGGTCGATTTCTGGGCCTCATGGTGCCAGCCCTGCCGCGTCATGGCGGACGTCCTGGAGCGCTTCGCGGCGCATCGCGATGACGTCACGCTGGCCAAGGTCGATATCGACGCCGAGCCCGGCCTGGCGTCGCAATACCAGATCTTCGGCGTGCCCACCCTGATCCTGTTCGTCAAGGGGCGTGAAGTGCACCGCGTGAGCGGTGCCGTGAGCGAAGCGCGGTTGCAGACTGAGCTCAAGCCATGGCTCAAGCCAAAAAAAGAAGGTAATCGGTAGACGGTTTACGGCAGACGGTAAGAAAGAGCAATACAAAGACTTAAATTCCAAATTCCAAGCACCAAATTCCAAATAAATTCCAAGCTCCAAATTCCAATTTCCAAAACGAAAGCCAATGAAAGTGTCAGTGACAGTGTCAGTGTCAGCATGGCAATACAAAGACAAGTGTTAGTGTTAGTGATAGTGTTAGAAAGAGATAAGAGCAATTCTTGTTCTTTCGCGTCACGCATCACGCGTTACGCGTCACGAAGATCGGTTGACGGTTTACGGTGGCTGCCTTTTTTTGAAATTGGTTTAAGGTTGAGGGCTCAAGGTTTAAGGCAGGAGAAGAGGGCCACCTTACGCCTTAAACCTTACGCCTTACACCGATTGTAATATCTGTTTCCCTTTGAATTTTTTTCTTTATCCTTACGCCCTAAGCCTTGCGCCGAGCTCTTTCTAGCGCTCCTGAAACTGCATGTTGGTCGGGGCTCCGGTGCAGTCATAGCCGGGCTTTGTCCGGGCGTCGGTATATCCCGCCTTGCCCGGGAATTTCGCGATGTAGGTGAAGCCGGCCGAGCTTTTGGCCTCGGCGGGGACGTCGCAGGAGAAAACATAACTGGTGTTGGCGGTTACGTTGAATTCCTTGGCGGCGCTGCCCTTGCTGTTGGTGATCGTCATGCCGATCTTGCCGCTGCCGCCGATGTTCTTTACGTAGCTGTGGAAGCGGAAGCCGTTCGCCAGGACCGTTTCCAAGGGGGATCCGCCGCTGGCACTCTCGATGAAGTTGGGTTCTTCGCCGTCGTTACCGTTGTTGTCGTCACCCCCTCCGAGGCAGGAGGAAGCATTCAGGATGCCCAGAGCGAGAACCCCGATCAAAAGAAAGCGTATTGTCTTCATCTTGTTCTCCTTATGCCGGGGGAATGTTTGCAGTCCTGTATACTCCCGTTCCTATTCTCTGGCAATCCAATTCCAATGTCAATAACAAAAAAAGTGACAGTGTCAGTGTCGGTGTCAGCATGAGGCCTGGCAAGCCATAAGTGGCAGTGATAGTGATAGTGGTTGTGAAGAAAAGAATCCAAGCGAAGATTCCGAACATGGAACAATCGTTGAAGCGTTGAAGCGAAAAACAAGCAATTACTTCAAGGCTCTTGCTGACACTGACACCGTCACTGACACTTGCCTTGGCTTTCGTTTTGGAAATTGGAATTTGGAGCTTGGAATTTGTTTGGAATTTGATGCTTGGGATTTGGAGTTTAGGTCTTCCGATTGCCTCTTTCCGACCGTCAACCGTAAACCGTCAACCGATTACTTCCTGATCCTTTCGTACAGGTTCAGGGCGTAATTGTCGGTCATGCCGGCGATGAAGTCGATGGTACGCCGGGCCACGCTGTCGCCGACGGGGTAGGGATTGATGAATTTCCCGCTGAAGCGGCTCACATGGGCGTGGATGGCCATGAGCACTTCGCGGATCTCCTGTTTTTCGACCAGGCGCTCCTCGCGGAAGTAGACATTCTGGAAAAGGAAGGCGCGCAGCTTCAGCAGTTCGGCGAATACCGGCGGCGACATGGCGATCATCTCCAGGCCGTTCTCCAGCGTTTCTTCGATGACATCGATGACGATGGTGTCGATGCGCCGGTTGTATTTTGTGCCCAGCAGCCGGCGGCTGGATTCGGGCAAATCGGAGTTGGAGATGATCCCGGCGCGCTTGGCGTCATCAATGTCGTGGTTGACGTAGGCGATCATGTCGGTCAGGCGCACGATCTGTCCCTCCAGGGTGAGCGGCAGCAGCTTGCGGTCGCGGGGAATGACCTCGCCCTGTCCCTTGGAGTGCTTGAGGATGCCGTCGCGGACCTCGCGGGTCAGGTTCAGCCCCTGCCCGTCGTTCTCCAGCTTGTCGACCACGCGCAGGCTCTGCTCGTAGTGGCGGAAGCCGCCGGCGCACAGTTTGTCCAGGACCGCCTCGCCGATGTGCCCGAACGGGGTGTGGCCGAGATCGTGACCCAGGGCGATGGCCTCGGTCAGGTCCTCGTTCAGGTTCAGCGCCCGGGCGATGGTGCGCGCGATCTGGCTCAATTCCAGGGTGTGGGTCAGGCGCGTGCGGTAATGGTCGCCCTCGGGCGAGATGAATACCTGGGTCTTGTGCTTCAGGCGGCGGAAGGACTTGGAGTGCAGGATGCGGTCGCGGTCGCGCTGGAACTCGGTGCGCACCGGCGAGGGCTTTTCAGCGCGCTCGCGGCGGGCGTTGGCGCTGCGCGCGGCGCGCGGATGCAGGATGGCATTCTCACGGGATTCGAGCTCCAGGCGGATGGGCTTCATGGGGTGCTCATCAGGTCGGGGCAGCAGAAGGAATCCCCGCTGCACTGCAGGGGGCAGCCGCCCCCGCAGATCGGCAGCCATTCGCAATTCCGGCATTTGTCCATGACCCATTCGCGGCGGCGCAGCGCTTCCAGGAAGTCGTGCCCATAGATCTTGGGGAAGGGATCATGGAGAATGTTCCCCAGCGGCCGGAAGAAGCTCTGGCAGGGGATGACGGTGCCGTCGGGCTCGACGGCCATGTTGTACTTGCCGGCCGTACACTGCTTGACGCCCAGGTCGTTTTCCACCGGGTTCAGCCGGCAGTATTGGGTCGGCGTGTACCAGATGAACTTCATGCCGTGTGCCCCGGCCAGGTCCCGCAGCCGACGCAGCAGCGGCAGCAGTTCCTCCTCGCTCAGGCCGCGGTCGACATGCCGCGACCGTCCGGCGCGGATGATGGAGTTGACGGCGAACGTGTTCGTGCCCAGTTCCTTCAGGAAGGGGACGATCTCCTCGATGCTGTCCCGGTTGGCCCGGGTGATCGTCGTGTTGGTCAGCACGTGGATTCCCGCCTCGACCAGGTTGCGGATGCCGCTCACGGTCAGGGCGAAAGCCTCGGCGCCCACCATGCGGTCGTGGACTTCGGCACGGGCCGACTCCAGGGTGACCTGTGCGTAATCCAGCCCGGCCAGCTTGAGGCGGCGGACGAAGTCCTTGTCGGCCAGGCGCACGCCGTTGGTCAGCAGGCCGGTAATGGCCCCCAGATCCTCGGCGAAGGTGACCAGATCGGCCAGGTCGTCGCGCAGGGTGGGTTCGCCGCCGGTGAAGTCGACGTGGGGAACGCCGTTTTCCCAGAGGGTGCGGATGACCCGGCGCCACTCGTCCGTGTTGAGCTCGGCAGACTCGCGGCGCTGATTGTAGCAGTGGGCGCAGTGGATGTTGCAGCGGTAGGTCAGTGCCAGGTCCATGCGGTAGGGTGCCGAGACCGGGGTCTGGAAGGCGGCGATCGGTTCGATGCCGAAATAGGTCAGGGGGCAGACGTCGTCGCGGTTGACCAGCAGGTCGATCTTCTCCAGGGTCTCGCGGTAGTCGCGTTCGGCCTGGGCGCGGCGGATGCGGAAGGCGTCGGCCAGCCGCACGCGGATTTCCTGTCGCGGGAAATCGTCCAGGAAATACTTGACCATGGCCGCGGCGGTGGCATTCAGGTGGATCACTCGGTAGGCATCGACCATCAGGATGGCGCTGCCGTCTCGCTCCACGCGCAGGTGCAGGCGCCGGGCGCCGAATTTTTTCGTGTCGTAATAGTGATAAAGCCCAGGGGCCATGAGCTGCGCATGGCTTTTGCGGGCGTAGGCGCGCCAAAGCAGCGGCGCCAGCAGCAGCAGCACGGCCAGGAAGACCAGCAGCGCCGGCAGCAGCCCGTCGGCGCGCCCGTAACGGGAAACACCCAGGTCGATGGCCAGGAAGCGGCCGTGGCTGAAGATGCGCGCGGTGAAAGCGGCGGCGAAAGCGGCGGCGGCCAGGGCGACCAGGGTGGCCGCAGCGCCCTTTTTCAGCGAATAGGTCCTCATCGCCCGCCTCCGGCGCAGGCGCAGGCACAGCCGGCGCAGGCGCAGGCGCAGGCGCAGCTGCCGCCGCCTCCGCGATGGCCGCTGCCGCTGGAGGAGGGGACGGGCGGCGGATTGGTCACCCGGGTGATCGCCGAGGTGAACGCCGCGCTGTCGCCGAGCAGGGCGGCCGAGAAAGTCTGCAGGCTGCCGACGAGGTTGGCGGCCGCGCCGCCGACGCCCCGGCCCGGGATGGAGACGCCACCCGCTGTCGAGCGTTGGGGAAAATTCCGGTACCAGTGTTCCGGGCCGCCGGGCAGGAAGACCGCGTTGTCGGCGAAAGGCTCCAGTTTCTTTTCGTATTCCGGGTCCAGGACCAGCCATTCGAGCGACTGGGCCAGCTCCGCGGGCAACTGGGCGGGCGGGCTGTTCCTGACCTGCTCCCAGGCCTTGTTCATGATCGACTGGTAGTAGGCGTTGGTCTCGCGCCGGGAGAAGCCGGCCATTTTCTTCTCCAGCGCGGCGATCATGGCCGTGAACAGCGTGCGCAGCTTGCCCTTGATCAGGCGGTTGTCGCTGTCGATGGCAGTCAGGAAGGAGGCCTCGTATTCATGCAGATCCAGGCCCTCGCGCGCCTGTTCATGGTAGCGGAAATCCCCGCTGGCGATCTCCTTGATCGCCAGCCTGCCTTTTTTCAGCAAGCCGAACACGATCAGCAGCAGCACTTTGGCCAGCGGCAGTTCCTGGAGCAGTGCCGCCTCCGCCGGGGACAGGCCGCGCTTGATGCCGCCGCTCTCGATGCCGACGCGTGGCGGCAGGTAGCGCTGCAGGCGCCGCCGGTTGCTGCGCACGGCGAGCACGATGATCAGCACGATGATCCAGATGGGCGCCAGGGACAGGATGAAAGCGACCAGGGCGAAGAACACCGAGGCGACGGCCTTGAGGATGGAGCGCTTGGCCGGGACGCTGACGCCGGCCACCAGATTCCTGGGGAAGGAGGCGCCGGCGGCGTACGGCGCGGTGGCCGGCCGGTCGAGCCACAGCCAGCGATAGACCACGCGATCCCCCTCCAGGAACATCTCGCTCGGTTCATAACCGCCGCTGAAGTCGTGGTACTTCACTTCTCCAGGACGGCTGCCCGGCGGCAATTTGAAACGGATCTCGATGCGTTCGGCGTTGCCCACCACGTACCGGTCGTCGAACCAGGTGGTCTTGAACTGCATGGAGGCGAAGCGCCCGTCCGCACTGTCGGCATAGACCATGCGCGGCAGCCGGATCGAGAACTCCAGCGTCCCGGTCCGACCGGGAACGATGGCCCGGGCACCGAGGTGCACCTCGACCCCCGGCTTGACGTATGCCGAGCGCCGGATGTCGGTCAGCTTCGTTCCGGCGATGGCGGCCCGGGCAGAGCCCAGCTCATAGCTGTCGTTGGGCATGCCGATGTCGACGATGTCGACGGGATGGCTGCCCGGCCGTGGAGTGAACGTGAGGGCGTAGCGCAGCTCGACCAGCCCGTCGGCGCGGACGGTGAGCTCGGCCGTCAAGTCGTTCACCGAGAAGCGGTAGTCGGAGGCCAGCGCCGGCAGGCTGATAAGCAGCGCCAGCAGCAGCAACGCCAGGCGGCCGTACTTCACCATTTCGGCTCCTCCTCCAGCTGGTACTGGCTGTGGCAGTAGGGGCAGGCGATGAACACGGCGCCCTGTTTCACCTCCAGCGACTCCCGGCTCAACTCGGCCCCGCAGTTCCGGCAATTGAGCAGCTGCGAGCGGACATCGCCGCCGATCTCGATCTTCTGCTGCATGACCACCGCCTGCCGGCGGTGGAAAGCGAGCCCAACGAGGAACAGGGAGACGGCGATCAGCAGCAGGCCGACGGCGATGCGCCCGGTGATCAGGAAAGCCAGCCCGATGACGAAAACGATGAAAGAAAAGAGGAGTGCCAGGACTTTTTCCATGCCAGGAACATAACAAATCCCCCCTGCTTTTGCAATCTTTACTTTTGCCCCCCTTCATGGTATGTTGAGTTGCCATGAACAAGCATAACGCCCATCTGAGAATCGCGCTGGCAGCCGTTCTGTTGACATGGATGGTTGGTTTC
>DCVB01000043.1 GCA_002327965.1 Candidatus Aminicenantes bacterium UBA2199
GGACGTTCAGGTGCGGGGAGAAATCAAGCCCGACCTTCTCCACCACCGCCAGGTTCTCTACTTTGAGATAGGAAAGCATCGTTGCGCTACGCCGGCAAAAGCCGTTCCCTTGCCGTCATGCGTTCTCCTTGCCGATGGCACTATACGTGAAAAAGGGGGATGATGTCAAATGGCCCGGACCCCCAAAAAATGCTATACTGCGGTCATGAGCAAGCCGATCCTTCGCGCGGTGCTTACGGCGGCGGCCGTGGTCTTTGCCCTCAACCTGCTGTTGTTCAGTTATGGCCGGCACGTCGTCCTGCCGCTGCTGGGCGCCCTGTTTCTGCTGGCCGTTTGCATCGGGCTGGGGGATGCGCTGGCCGCCGTGTTCCGGGTCGCCGCCGCCGGGATTCTGGCCAAGGCCGGGCTGGGTTGGATGGCGGTCACGGCCTGTTTTTACCTGCTGTGCTTTTTCGGGCTGTTGAACGCGCCGGCCATCCTGCTGTTCTTCGCTGCTTCCCTGGCCGTCCTTGGCTGGCGTTTTTCCCTTCACGTGGGCAAGGAGGAAAGCCGGCAAAGCGTCAGGGCATTCTTCAGCAGGCCGCTGTCCGAGTATGCGGTCTTCCTCCTGCCCCTGGTCTATGCCGCCCTGCCGGCCACGTTCTACGATTCGCTGGTCTATCACCTGGGTATTCCCAACCTCTACCTGCAGAGCGGCGGTTTCATTCCCACGCCGCAGTTCGTCTATGCCAATACCTTCATCTACTACGAAATTTCGTTGATCCCCGCCGTCTTCATCGGCGACATGGTCCCCCGGCTGTTTCATTTTCTGCTGGGAGCCCTTTTCCTGACGGCCGTGGCCGACGAGGCGGTCGAGCATTGGGGAGTCAGAAGCAGGACGGCTTTCATCCTGGCCCTGGTTTCGCTGCCGATGAGCCTGTTCCTCCTCGCCACCTGCAAGAATGACCTGGCCGGCGCCCTGTTCATCTTCCTGGCCGTTTCGCGCTTCCGGCGCAACGACTGGAAGCTGTCCGCCGTTTTCTGGGGCGTTGCCGTGGGCATCAAGTATTTCAACCTGCTGCCGCTGGCCCTCTTCGTGCTGGTCGCTTTCCGTCCCTGGAGGACAGCCGACCTGAAAAAACTGGCGCTCGCCGGGCTGATCGTGTTCCTGGTCGTTTCGCCGCTGCTGGTCAAGAACCTGCGTTTCACCGGCAATCCCTTCTTCCCTTTCCTGCACGGAGTGTTCCCATCCGACCATTGGGATGGGGGCCGCTTCCGACTCATGCAGGAGGATGTGGGCGTGATGACGCGCACGCCGGCGGACGCGCTGCGCCTGCCCTACGACCTGTCTTTTTTCAATCATGGCTACGGCGGCCTGGTCGGACCGCTGTTCCTGGTCTTTCTCCCCTTTCTCCTGCTGGGGCCGGTCCGGGACAGGAAATGGCTTGCCTGGGCCCTGCTCATCCTGGCCTGCGCCCCCTGGCTGACGGCCAGCCTGCGCTTCGTTTATATCGCCTTCGTGGTGCTGGCCATCTTTGCGGTGCGTGCCTGTGAGGCCGGGGGAGGAAAGACCGCGCGGGCGGTCTTCGGCCTGCTGGTCGTCCTGAACTTCACCATGGGCTTTGCCATGATGGAGAAATTCTACCCGGCCCATGCGCTGCTGGGAGGGGCGTATTCCCCCGAGGAATACCGGGAGCGTTCATTCCCCGCCTACCCGTTGTTCGTTCACATCAATCGCCACACCCCCCCGGAGTCGAAGATCCTGCTGGTCGGCGAGGCCCGCAATTTTTATCTGAAGAGGCCCTACCAGCTTTCTTCCGCCCTGGACCATTGCGTCGTGAAAAGATACCTGCTGCGAAGCCGGAGCGCGTATGAGTTCATCGCCGCCATCCGCCAGGACGGTTTCTCCTACCTGGCGGTCAGCTTCGGCGAACTGGAGCGACTGCAGGAGCATTACGCGATCCTGACGGCCGAGGAAAAAGAGAGACTGCTTTTTTATTTGCGCAACCTGGCGCCGGTATTTCATCAAGGATCGGCCTATCTTTACAAGCTCGGCTGAGCTCGGGCCGAAACGCCGGCGCCGTTCAGGAACGTTTCAGGAGATTGTATTTGATGATGCAGCCGATGGCGTGAATACCGTCCCGCCAGCCGATCTTCTTGCCTTCGGCGTAGGTGCGGCCGTAATAGGAAACGGCGACCTCGTAGATGCGCACGCCGAGCCGGGCGACCTTGGCCGTGACCTCGGGCTCGAAGCCGAAGCGGTTCTCTTCGAGGCGGAGGCGCTGGATGATCTCGCGGCGGAAGACCTTGTAGCACGTTTCCATGTCGGTCAGGTTGAGGTCGGTGGCCATGTTCGACAGGAAGGTCAGGAACTTGTTGCCAACGGAGTGCCAGAAATAGAGCACCCGCTGGGCGTTGGCGCCCTTGAAGCGCGAGCCGAAGACGACATCGGCGCGGCCCGCCAGCAGCGGCGAAAGCAGAAGATGATACTCGGCGGGGTCGTACTCCAGGTCGGCATCCTGGACGATGACGTAGGGCGCTGTCGCCTGCGCGAAACCCAGGCGCAGCGCCGCCCCCTTGCCCTGGTTGGCTTCCTGCAGGAACAGTCGCAGGCGCGGCGTGGCCTGGGCCAGGCGCTCCAGGACCACCCGCGAGCCGTCGCGGGAGCCGTCGTCGACGGCGATCAATTCCTGGACCGGCCGCTGGGCCAGGACGGCGGCGACGGCCTGCTCGATGGTGGCCGCCTCGTTGTAGACGGGCATTACCACCGAGAGGCAAGGCTCAATGTCGGCGTTCGACCTGATCTCGTTCATGCCGGGAGCTGATGGGGAACCGTGGGTCCTTTCATGGCGTCATTCTAAAGAAATCCGGGCAAAGATTCAAATCAAGGCAGCCGGCCGCTTCCGGAAACGGATGCCTGTTCCAGCAGTCGGGATATGCGCCCGACGCGCTCGGCCAGCGCCGGCTGCCCGGGATTCAGCAGCAGGGAACGCCGGTAGGCGGGCAGGGCCTCTTTGGCCCGCTGCAGGTCATAGAGCAGGTTGCCGACCGAATTGAGGACCCTGAAATCATTTTCATGGCTTTTTACCAGGCGGGCGACCCTCCGCTGTCCCTCCGTCTCAAGGCCGGCCAGCAACGCCAGCTTGGCCGTCCCCAGCTGTTCGCGAACCCCCGGGGCGTCCTTTTCCGGCCATGCTTCCCAGGCGGCGGCGAAGTTGCCCTGGCCGATGAAATAACGCGCCCGGATGGCGGCGACGGGCGATCGGAAAATTTCCTCCTCTTTAACGAATGTTCGCGGCCGTTCTCCGGTCCGGTCCTCAGCCGCAACCGCGGCGGCGGAACGGGCCTTCTCCCATTCGGCGAACGCCAGGTAGGTTGTGACGCGTGTCGTCTTCATCCGCCCGGCGGGGAGCGCCCCCTCCATCTCCCGCAACACCTCTTCCGCGGCGGCCAGGTCGTTCCCGGCCCGATGGATCTTCAACAGCCGCTGAAAGCGGTGCTGCGCATGCAGCGGGTCGAGCGGCAGCGAGCCCATTTTCTGCAGCCAGTCAAGCGCTTCACGGTAATGGGCCCGGGTGATGGCCGCGTCGGCCAGTTTCAGGGTGATGGAGGCGGCGGTGGCATTGTTCATCCTGAATGCCAGGGCGCGGCGCAGCAGAACTTCGCCCTGCAGAAAGTCGCCCCGCTTCTTGAGTTCGCCGGCGTACTGGCTCATGAAGAACCCGTCGTTTGGTTCTGAAACCAGGGCACTTTTCCAGAATTCCGCCTCGCCACGGTATTTTTGCGAGCCCGCGACAATGGCGACCGCCGAGGCGGTCAGCAGCAGAGCCAGCACCGTTCTTCGCGCCGCTGGGCGCAGGACGGCTAGCCAATGGCCCAGGAGCCACGTCCAGCCGATGGCCGGCACCATCAGGTAGCGGGTCGAGATGCTGTGGGGATGGATGGGAGTGAAAACCATCAGCAAGGCGCCGCCGAGAAAGGGGGCGATCCAGAACCAGGCACCTGCGATCTCGCTACGCTTGCGGGCCAACAGCGGCGCCGACGCGAGCAGGAAGGCGAAAAGCGCGCCGGCCCCGATATACGACAGGGTGCGCACCGAGTGCAGCGGCAGGAACATGTCGTAATGGAACGGGAAAACGAGCGAGCGGGAATAGTAACCAAGTGCTCCGAGCAATGACAGGAAGCTCTCCCACCCGGAGGCGAAAAAGCGCAAGGGGAAGCCGCCGCGACCGATCACCGACGACTTGAGAAGCCAGAAGCCGGCGCTGACGATCAGGGGCGAAATGTAGAGCAACGGGCTGAGACGGCGCCTGCGGATCAGCTCGTGGAGGGGGAAAAGGGGGAGAAAGAACAGGCCCGCCTCCTTGGCGAGGAGGGCCAGGGAGTAGCTGGCCAGGGCGAGCAGCCCCAGCCATGGCGACCTCCTTTCCAGAAAAAGATCGAACAGCAGCAGGGCGAGGATCCCGAACAGGAGCATCAGCAGGTCGCAGCGGCCGACGACCCAGTTGATGTTGTCCAGATGGGGCGGGAACAGGGCGAAGAGCAGTACCGCCGCCTCGGCCGCATGCCGGGAAGCCGCCTGTCGGAGCAGGAAAAAGTAGAGGCAGAACAGGGCGGCGATGAACATGAGCAGATTGGCCAGCCGCAGCCGCCAGGGCGAGAGGCCCCAAACGGCCTTTTCCGCCATGAAGGAAAGGACCGTCAGCGGCCGGTAGTAATCGTATCCCGCTCCCCCCTGGCTGGTGGATTCCCAGTAGCCTTTGGTGAACGGGGCGGCCGGGAAAAATCCCCCCCGCAGGATATCGTTCTCCAGGATCAGGGGTCTCGAATCCCAGATCAGCTCATGTTTCAGGGATGGCAGGTAGGTCAGCAGGACCAGCGAAGTCAGCAGGAGCAGGAAGAACAACCGTTTATGCTTCATTGGCAATCGGGCCGCCGGGAAAATAGGCGCATTCAAGGTTTTTCCTGAATGCCGCCGGCGAATAGCGCGGCAGCAAGCCGGCGGCGCGGGCGAGCAATTCCCGTTTCAAGTCAGGGCTCTCCAGCAGGGAACGGATCCTGGCGCTCCATTCGCCGGGGTCGAGGGGGTCGTTTACATAGAGCGCCGCGTTTTCCAGGATCTCGGGGAGCGCACCGGCGCGCGAGACCACCGCCGGCGTGCCGCACTGCAGCGATTCCAGCGGCGGGTAGCCGAAACCCTCGTTCAAACCGGGAAAAACGAAGGCCATGGCGCCGCGATAAAGGTATGCCAGGTGACTGTCCGGGACGCAGCCCAGGAACGAGACCAGGCGGCGCTCGGCGGCCGGCAGCGGGCGGAGAAGCTCCCGGATCCGCTGTGCGGAGATCGGTCCGGCGACGAGCAGCGGCAGCCCAAGACGGCCGGCGGCCCGCAGCAGAGTCTCGATATTCTTGGTTGGGTCGGCGCCGCCCACGTACAGCAGGTACTCGCCGGGGAGTGCGGCGGCCGGTTTCTCGGCGTTGGCCGCAACGAGGCGATCATCGAGCATCGGGTAAACGACCCGCAGCCGCGACGGCTCGATGGCGGTGAATTCCCTCAGGTCGGCCGCGGTCTTTTTCGAGATCGGCATGATGACATCGGCCCGTCCGGCCGATTCGATGATGCGCCGGGAAACCTGGCGATGGCGCCAGGAGGATTTTTCAGGGAACTTGAGCAGCGTCAAATCGAACACCGTCAGCAGGCAGCGGACCTTCGCCGTCCGGCGCGGAAGCGCAAAGGCGGTCGAGTGATAGGCGGATATCGCGTGACGGCGGAACAGCGGGGGGAGAAAAAAAGAATCGCTCAGCGTGATCAGGCGCCGGGGCGAGGGGGTCAGCACGGGACCGTCATGGCCGGAAGGCACGTCGTCGCCGCGAAAAAAAAGAAAACGGCAGCGGCCGTCGCCGGCGAACGCCCGCTGGATATGCCCGACATAGCGGCCGATTCCGCGGGAGGCGGAAGGTGTCTGCAGCGGCCGGCCGTCGATCAGGATGGGCATGGCGCCTGCCGGATCTCCCCCAGGCATTCTGCCGCGGCCCGTTTCCAGCTGAAGTACGGCTTCCGCTCCCGCCAGCGGTCCAGCAACCGTTGCCGTGTTTCCTCCTCCCTTTGCAGGTACCCGGCGATGGCTTCGGCGATGAGCGCGGGATCGGGCCGGTCGATGAACAGGGCCAGGCCTTCATAGACCTCCGCCAGCGAACCCCTCGGCAGCAGGAGCGACGGCGTGCCGCAGTTCAGCGCCTCCATGGGCGGCAGGCCGAAACCCTCGTAGTCGGACGGATAGAGGAAGAGCGACAACGAGGAGTAGAAGGCGTTGAGCTCCGGCTCGGCGATCCTCTCCAGCCACAGCACTCCCGGCCGGCCGCTCAGGAGCAGGGCGGGGGGGACGGAGTAATTCTCGCCGACCAGGACCAGGACGAGGTCGGGGGCGCGGCGGCGGGCGATCTCCATGGCGGCGATCATTTCCGGAACGTGACGGCGCTTGAAGAAGCTTCCCAGGAACCCGATCAGCCGCTGGCCGGGCACGCCGTGCCGGGCTTTGAACCCGGCGATCTCGTCGTCGCCGGCGCGCTGAAATTTTTCGTCGATGCCCAGGTGGACCCTTTTCACCTTGCCTGCCGCTACCCGGGCGTGGCGGACGATCTCGTCGCGCGAGAAATCGGAATCGGTGAAAATGATCCCGGCACGGCGGATGCCGCGCCCGGCGGTGACGTTCTTGTACCAGCGCTGGGCCCACGAATAGTCGCCGGGCAGCGACCGCCAGGATATGTCGTGGACGGTCAGGATCGAAGGGGTCGACAGGCACAGGGGCAGGGAATAATTTGGGGACCAGAAGCGATCGAACTCTCCGTTCCGCAAGGCCCGGCGCAGCCGCGTATTCTGCCAGATGAAATAACTGCCCCCGCCCTCCAGCGTGACGGTGCGCAGGTTGGGAAAACGCAGCCCCGGGTCGGCTTCGCCCTTCATGAACAGCGTGTATTCCAGCTCCGGGTCGAGGGGGATCAATTCCCGCAGCAATCCCTGGAAATAGCGCCCGACCCCGGTCGGCCGCGGCGAAAGGCAGGCGCCGTCCAGCCCGATCCTCACTGGGATCGCCCCGTTCGCCGGGCGCGGGCAGTGATCGGGAACCTGTTCGCCGCATTCATGATGGAGTGATGATAGCACTCTCCATTTCGCTTCTCAAGCCGCGGGCGTGCGGGATCCCGGGTGTGATCCGCGGAGCGCTACTTCGCCAGGACCTTCACGTTGCCCGCGGAACAGTCCAGGAAGATTGTGGCCCCGTCCCTGGCGCTCTTGGCACCGGCCGCGTCCGGCGGCGACCGCAACACGTCGATTTTCGCGCCTGCGTCCGGGAAATGGAGCGCGACGGCGGCGGCGAAACCGTTCTTGAAGATGTAGGCGCCGTTGAAGTTGTCCGGCAGATTGAAGACCACGGCGCGCCGGGCTTGCGGGTGGGCGTCCATGACCGTTTTGAACTGCCCCAGGATGGATCGGGCGACGGCGCTGGCCTGCAGCCAATCCGCGCTTCTGGCGCCGGTTTTCGCCGTTTCGGCGAACAGCAGGCTGAAGAACAGGATCGCGAGCAGCGGCGAGTACCGGGCGGATTTGCCGCCCTTCTTCAGCCTGGCCATGGCCCAACCGAGAGCCAGGCCGATGAAGATCATGAACAGCGAGGCGGGGAAATAAAACAACCGCAGCGGATGGCGGTAGTATCCCCCGTAGGGGAGATGGATGGATGAAAGGGCGATGACCGGGAGAATGGAAACGGTGACGGCGATGAGTGAAAATCTCAGCTTGGTCTGGCCCCGCAGCAGGATGGCCAGGGAAAGAACGATGATCGCCGTTCCCAGCAGCAGCGGCACATAAAAGCGGCCCCAGGTGAATTCGGGGCTCAGAGTTCTCATGGGGGTTTTCAAAAAGACGTTCATCAGCTGCATGTCCAGGAAAACGAATGGCAGGTCGTTGAACGGGTTGAAGGTGAAGAGGGACAACAGCATGAACCGGAGGTTCCGGATCAGGTGGAGGCCGAGGGACAGGGTGCCCTCGCCGACGTTGACGGCCAGCGAGGGCAGCTTGATCAGGGCATAGACGGCCAGGACGATGAAATGGCCGGCCAGGTCCCTGAACTGCCGGAACAGGCCCTGCCGGTTTCCGGGTCGCGCGTTGCAGCCATGGAGAATCAACAGCAGCAGCGGCAGCACGACGGCATTCTCGTTGCTGAGCAGGCCCAGTGCCAGCCAGAGCAGCGATCGGGTCCGAAACGCCGTCCTGGCGGTCGCCAGATAGTCCAGGAACGAATGGATCGCCAGCAGGATGAACAGGGTCACCAGCAGGGCGTTCAGGGAAGAGATCCAGAAGACGGCCTCCGAGCTCAGATAGTGGACGATGAACAGGGAGCTCGCCGCCAGCGCCGCCAGCCTGTTTTTTGCCAGCCTGGCCAGGATGAAGTAGGCCAGCAGGGCATTGGCGTAGTGGATCAGCAGGGAAAGCAGGTGGAAGGGGAACGGCCGGGCGCCGAAGAGCCCGTGCAGGGCGACCATGATCAGTTTCGGCAGCGGGCGGAAAAAGCCGGCGCCGGGATCGATCCACAGCAGGCTGTTGCGCATCAGTTCAAAATCGTCGGCAAGAAACGATATGGAAAAAAGATGGCGATAGGCGAACCAGCCGATGACGAAGAGAAAAGCCGGGTACAGCCGGGAGATGTTCTTCATGGGCGCGGGCGATAGACCCCGAACCAGTAGTCGCTCGACAGTTCTCCGGAGCGGAGCCCCTCCTCCTCCAGCCGGCAGACACGCTCCAGCAGTTCGGCGGCCTCGGGGACGGGCTGCATGAAGTGCCGGGTGATCCCGTGGAACACCAGGTGGACGATGGTCCCGCCCAGCGGTTTTTCCTCGAGCGCCTCGAAGTGGCGCTGCAGAAGCGGGCGGATCCCTGACGATTCGACGGCCTCCGACGGATCCGAGAGGATCATGCGCAGGCGTCCCGGGCGGTGGAGTGTGCGCTTCAACCGGCCGTTGTCCTTGACGCGCCATTTTTCGGGGATCATCGCCAGCGCCTGACGGGCCAGCTCCAGCTGGCGCCGGGTCCACTGGAAGCGGTCGGGCCCGCAGAACTCGATCATGACCAGCAGCCCCCGGGGGGCGATAATGGCGGCCAGGGCGGGGATTACCCGGTTCAGCGGCTTCAGGTGGTGCAGCGCTCCCTCGGAAAGGAGCAGGTCGTAGCGGTCAAGCGGATAGGGCGGCATGGCGGCATCGCCTTCATGGAAATGGAGGATGGCGTCAAGCCCATGCTGCCGGGCCCTGGCATTCGCATCGGCGGCCAGGGCCGCGGACAATTCAATGCCGTCGATGCGGGCGAAATGGCCGCCGCGCGCCCAGGCTGCCTCGTTCCATCCCGGACCGCTGCACAGGGAAAGTGCGGTCAGGCCGCTCCGGTCCTGAAGATAATTGGCGGCGGCATAGGCCCGGTGGTCGATCCGCGGATCGCCCGAGGCCTTGCGCCGCCAGCGCCGCTGTAAAAGGGGGATGGCCAGGGGATCGGAGGACGAGGCATCGCGGTAGGTCTCCTGCCACTGGGCCCGGGTCCTCTCCGCCGCCGGCGCCAGGAGCCGGCGCAGCAGAGCCGGCCCTTTTTCGGCGATCTTCTCGGCGGCCACCGCCAGGTCGCCGCGATTGATCCAGTTGCCCAGCACGCGATCGTCTCCTGAGATCACCCGGGTATCCCGGGGTCCAGCTTCTTCCTACCACATAAACCGCAGGCAGGCAAGAAATGGCCCGTCCGGGCGGCGGCGGGGCTTCAGGGGGCGTCCTCGAACTCGCCCCGCAGGTTCATCGTCGGCGGATAAGTGATCCGGCCGCATTCCCGGTCCTTCCTGCCGAGCACCCAGATCTGCATGCCGGCTTTTTCCTTCAGGAAGGGCATGACCCTTCCGAGCCCCGCGGTCAGCTTGTCCAGAACGTACAGGCTGCGCTTGAAGAACCTGGCGCGCAAGCTCATGAGCGGGTCGACGCGGTACGGATGGGTGGTATTGAATGCCTCGATCACGGAAAAGCCGTTGCCGGCAACCATTTCACCGACTTCCTTCAAGCTGAACAGCCGGTTGTGCCGGGCATACGGATCGTGGCGCCGCACGTCGTAGCCGCTTTCCACCGGCAGGTTGAACAGGTGGCGCAATGTCACGAACCAGCTGAACACGGCGGGAGAGGTTGAAAGGATCAGGATGCCGCCCGTTTTCAGCACGCGGTGGCTCTGTTGGACCAGGAACAGCGGATCGAAGATCAGGTGCTCGATCACGTCCTGGCAGATCACGTAATTGAAGGCCTTATCCGGGAATGGGAAAACCTGCGTCTCGGCGTTCATGACATAGAGGTCGTATGCCCTGTCCAGGAAGGTCTTTTGGGTCTTGCGCACTTCGGTCTCGCAGGGCCGGGCGCCGTCGATCATGACGTATTGGCTGGGCTCCAGCTCCAGGTAGTGCACCAGGGCCCGGGAGGTGAAATACGGCGAAGCCCCGATCTCCAGCAGGCGCATGCCTTTTTTCGGCTCGATCCGCCGGATCATCGCCTGGACCCGGGCGAAGGCGGAATTCAGGTAGCGCTCGCGTTCCGGGGCGGCCTTTCCGGAGTCCCGTTCCAGCGCCTCCTGCTGACGGAGGAAATCGTACACCTGTCGCCGGGATATTTTCATCGCGGTTCCGGGGGAAAGGTCCCGGCTGCCGGCATGGTCGATTCCGGCGTCAAGGCATTCACGGGAAAAGGCATTGAATCCATTCTACACGAACAGGGTTGTAATGAACAGTGCCCATGCGCCTGGCCGCAAGCGCAGTCATGGCCGTGGGGCCTTGGCCGGATCAGTCGGCAACTGCATCCTGTTCCGCCGGCGCCACGCTTTCACCTGCCATGGAAAACGGGGCGAAACAAGAAGCGGGAATGACCGCTCCTTCCCGCTTCACAAAAATTTGACAGGCAGGCATGCTATAATGAACGAGATGATCTTGAGCGTCGTGGTGATCAATTTCAATTCCCTGGGGGAGTTGCGATCCAATTTCCCCGGACTCAGGCGCGCCGTGCAGGCCGAGGTGCCGGAGTCGGAATTCATCATCGTGGACAACGCCTCCACGGACGGCGGCGCCACGTATATGCGCGATCATTTTCCCGACGTGATCCTTCATGTCGAGCCGAAGAACGTTTTCTTCGGGCCGGCGGCCAACCGCGGGATTGCCCTGGCCCGGGGTGAACTGGTCCTGCTCCTCAATCCAGACGTGGCGATCGACCGATTTGGGTTCCGGGAGGTGTTGGACCGTTTTCGCGGCGAGCCCCGGCTTTTTTCCATTCATCCGCACGTCCATGATCCGCGCGACGGGAGCGAGGAACGCCTGTTCTCCCTGGCCATGCGCCGGGGAAACGTCGACGTGCGGGCGCCGGAGGCGATCCCCGCGGGCGAGGCGCCCGAGATACCGTTCGTCACCGGCGGCGCCGCCTTTTTCCGGCGATCCATCTTCCTCGAACTGGGAGGCTTCGACCCGGTCTTCTCCCCATTTTACTGGGAGGACGTCGACCTCGGCATCCGGGCGGTAAGAAGCGGCTTCGTAAACCGCTTTCTCCCCTCATCGCGATTTCTCCATTGGCACTCGACGATCATCGCCCGAAACCACGGCCAGCGGGAGGTGAAGTCCGTGTACGAACGCAACCGGCTTCTTTTTTTCTACAAGCATGCCTCTCGTTTTTCGCTTCCGTTTTTTTTCCATCTTGTATGGCTGGTTCCCCGGTTGATCCATTCCCTGGCCTCGGATCGCAGCTTTGTTTCCGGCTTTTTTGCCTGCCGGGGCAAGCGCCGGGAGCTGCGCATTTCGCGCCGGGCCCTGACGAGCCTGGGGCCCCCGGTGTCGCTGTCTTCCGTGATCTCGCGTTTTGGAGCGGGCGGCCATGAATGAGCGTCCCCTGGTTTCGCTGATCATTCCCAACTTCAATTACGGCGGATTCCTGGCTCAGTCCATCGAGTCGGCCCTGGGGCAGAATTATGCGAACATGGAGGTCGTCGTCGTCGATGACGGTTCGACCGACTCGTCGGCCGATGTGATCGCCTCGTTCGCCGGGCGCATCCGCTCTCTGGCCAAGGCGAACGGCGGGCTGTCGTCGGCGCGCAATGCCGGCATCGGCATCGCCCGGGGCGGGATGTTCCTTTTTCTGGATGCCGACGACGTCCTGGCGCCCGGCGCCGTGGACGGCCTGGTGAGTGCTTACGAGGCCTGCGGCGGAGGCGACCGCCTGGTCTATGGCGATTCGCTCTTCTTCGATGGTTCCGCCTCCTGGCCGGTGCAAAGAAAAACTCCCTCAGGTCTCATCTGGCGGCAACTGCTGGGCGGCAACTTCATCTGCTGCCACGAGGCCCTGGTGCCGCGCTCCCTGCTGCTCGAAGCCGGGGGCTTCGACGAGTCGCTGCGGATGTCGGAGGATTTCGACCTCTGGCTGCGCCTGGCCGGGAAGTATCCCTTCCACCATGTCCCGGTGACGGTGGCCCGGCGCCGCATCCACGGCGCGATGATGTCGAAGCAGGCGGAAGAGCTGCAATACTGGGCTGGACGGGCGCTTGAAAAACAGCGGCGCGGCGCGCGCAACTGGCGGGAGCGCGCGGCGGTCGCCGCGGGGCTGGGACGGAATTTTCACTTGCGCGCCTGGCTGGCCAAGGAGCGAAAGGATTATGCGGCCATGAAGCGGCTGTCGCTGCGGTCGGTCCGCTGGCAGCCATGGCGGCTCAAGAACTGGCTGTACCTGGGATATGCCTGGATCGCCTGCCGGCGGCGCGGGCCTGCAACGGAATAAAACGAACCCGACAGTCTAGTCTCGGACTCTCCGGGCCGCGCGATCCACCCTCCGCGGCAGCAGCGCCTGCAGCAGGAAGCGATAATTCTTGATCCTCAGGGGCTCCTGGCGGATGGCTATCCGGGAGGCGGCGATGCGCTCCTTCCGGGATGCCGTGCGGCTGCGCAGCGAGTAGTACGCGGCTTCGTGGGCCAGGCGGTCCATGACGGCGCGAAGTTCTTTCCGGTGCCGCAGGAAAAGGGGGAGATCCGCCGCTGCCAGCGCCTGCGCTTCGCGCTTCAGGATGCGGTAGTGGCTGTTGAGCTGGGCATGGCGGCTGCCGCGCGGATCGCTGATGGCGTTCTCGCGCAGGCGGTAGCGGATCAGGGGCTCGGGCATGAAGCGGTAGCGGACCCTGTCGGCCAGGCGCAGGTACAGGTCGAGGTCCTGGGCGCCCGGCAGCGTTTCGTCAAAATGCGTGTCGGCGAGAAGCTCCTTGCGGATGAGGACCGAGGAGAGCGTGATGAAGCAGCCCTTGAGCAGCAGTTCCAGCTTGACGTGGTCACCCGCCGGGATCGCTTCGAGGAGCAAACGGTTTTCCCCGGCGATCTCCGCCGCCGTCGAGAGCAGGTTGAGGCGCGGGTCCCGGCGGGCTTCGCTCAGCTGGATCTCCAGCTTCACCGGCATCCAGGAATCGTCGCCGTCGAGAAAGGCGATCCATTCGCCCCTGGCCATTTCAATCCCGGCGTTGCGGGCGGCGGCGGCGCCGGCGTGTTCCTGAAAGATAGCGCGCACGCGGTCGGGTTCCCTTTGCCGGTAGCTCTCGATGATCCCATGGCTGCGGTCGGCCGAGCCGTCATCGACCAGGATGATCTCGAAATCCCGGAAGGTCTGGCCCATGACCGAATCGACGGCTTCCTGCAAGAACGTCTCCAGGTTGAAGACGGGGATGATGACCGAGACTTCTGGGACTCGGCTCTTTTTATCCATGATTTTCCGTGCCGACAAGCAGCGATTTTGCTAAAACGATTATTTCTCCAATGTCTTTTTTGATCGGATTCACAAAATATGCGATCAACGGCAATAGGATCAGCATGCACAGTACTTCCAGGGAAACGATCCCAATGAGTGACAAGCTGGAAAAGACGAACTTGACGATCATCAAAGGCATCGCCAGCAACAATCCAAGCATAACCGGCTTGAAAATGATACCGAAAAACATGGTATTTTGTATGGGAGAATGTCTCAGGGCCATAGAGAACTGGGGATAGAACAATATCATGATGGCGATGGAGTAGCTCGCGGCGACGCCGATAGCGCCCCACTGGAGCCCCAAAACAATAAAAAGACAGATAATCGGACAGGCGAACATGCCCCATTTGGCCATTCTCTTGGTTTGCCCGAGGGAGATGTATATCCAGCCGACCGTGGAGCCGATCGGTTGAAAGAAGGCGCAAATCGCAAGAATCCTGAAGATCGGAACGGCTCCCCGCCATTGATCTCCAAGAACCAGAAGCACCATTTCTTTTGAAAGAATGATCATCATGACGACAAGGGGAACCGCGACATAGGCGATGAGTTTGACGGCTTTCAAGTAAAAACGACGATATCTTTCCGGGTCATGCTGCAGCCGGCTCAGTGTCGGGATCGCAACGTTGGCCATGGGTACCGTGATTTGGGTGAGCGGCAGGAGAAGCATGGAATATGCCTTGGAATAGAGCCCTACCTGAAGCGAGCCCCAGAACCTGCCAATCAGGATGTTGTCGAGGTTCCTGGCGAAGTAGTTGATGAGGTTGAAGGCGGTGAGATGTCCGCCGAAGGCGATCATTGGCCGCACGCCGGTTCCCTTTCTGGGCCAACCGGGCCGCCAGCCGCAGGCGATCCATGAGCCGATCATGGATGCAGTGACAATTGCCAGGTTCATGAAAACAAGCGACCAGTATTTCAATCCGAACCATGAACAAGCCAGTGCAGTTACTATGCCTGCCAGGAGCGAAAGGATCTCAATGAAGGCAAGGGTCTTGAATCTCATCTGCCGGCTCAGCAAGGATTGATGCTGGACCGTGAGTCCGCTCAAGATAAAACCTCCAGCCAAGGCAATGGTCACGGCCGTAAGCCGCGGATCGCGGTAGAACCAGGCCACAAGGGGGGAAAGAGCCATGGTAATGAGAAGAAGAAGGATGCTTAGGACGACGTTGATCCAGAAAAGCGTGCTGATTTGCTCGTGGGTGACGTTGTCCTTCTGGATCGTCGCCATGGAGAGCCCGAGATCCTTGAAAATCAGGATGAACCCTGTGACCGAGGCGACCATGGCGATTAGGCCGAAATCCTGAGGTGTTAGCAATCGCGCCAATATCATGGTTGAGGCGGTCTGCAGGAAAAGCTTGATGATCTGGGTCGTGAAAGTGATCAGACCGCCACGCAGTGATGTGGTCTTGAGATTATGGTTGAGATGCCCTGTTGAAAAGAAGCGGGAGTCGCCAGTTCTTTGGTTTGCTGAGGTGCTGGCAGGTTCATTCATGCTGACACGCCATGCTGCCGAGTCGGTCATTCACTGCACTTTTCCAGAAACGATTGCTTGACAAATTCACTTCAGCAATCCTATGCCGCCAACTATGAGGCTGACCAATGCGGAGTCTTGATGCCCTGACTGGAATGCCTGCAGCATTATCCCCGGCCTTGGGCTTGGCCATTTGATTTTCCGATTTTGCGAACAGTGGTTTTGAAAGTTTCATCATCATCGCAGCACACAGCCAGAAAATCCAATGCGGAATCCAGGCCGTCCCGGCGGTAGGAAAAATCATCCGACGTATATGGAATGGATGACGATATAGGGCATGTTTTTGCTGGAGGGGAAAGAAGTGCTTTCAAGCGCCGCAGGATGCTGGCCGCGTCTCGGAGCAGTCTGCCTTTGATCCGTGTTGGTGTGGCTACTCGCAGTGGAGCGACGGGCATGCTTTGTGTCGCTCTTGCATTTTCTCGAGCTCTCGCTACGCGATTCACCTCGATCGCATAGAGTGTTTCAGGAGCCGTAAGGCCAAAAATATCCACATTGCGGAAATAATTCTCCAGCAGGGACTTCAATTCAGTATGGTTGAATTCCTGAACGTGGAACTCATTCCAAGGCTTCATTCCAGGATCCAGCCTGAGCCGGGCATTGGGGGTTGAAAACAGAATCATTCCCGCCGATGGCACCATTCTTTTTAACTCTATGATGAAGGCTGGAATGTCCATGACATGTTCAATGACTTGCAGGCAGACCACGGCATTGAATGACTCATCGGCATAGGGAAGTCTTTTACCATTGATTCTTAAAAAATCGATCCCCAGTTTTCCGTATGATCTTTTGGCAGCAGTAATTGCCTTTTTAGAGACATCCACTCCCACGACCTTTTGGGTCAACTGGGAAAGCAGGGCTGTCCCGTATCCTGTATTGCAACCGAAATCCAGGACTCTAAGGTTTGCTGTCAGCCGGGATGCTTGGATGTATGCCGCCGTGTGCATGAGATGCAAGACATATTCTTCAATTGATAAAAAATCGGCAGTTTTGATCAAAAAATGCTTTTCTGCTTGAAGCCCGATCATTTCTTCATTTGTCATCATCGTGAATCGGAAGGCCCTCTATTCCCAGATTGAATTTATCGGATTTTCCAACAAAATGCAAGAAGCTGGAATGCCGGAATATGGATCGATTATAAGAATAAGAATCAGAAAAGGAGGCCGTCATATTGTTGTTCTTTCGATCGGGAAGCATAATTGACCAGAAATATTCCGCGAGGTGAGGCAAGTCGCCTTTTATCAAAGTGAGCAAACGAGGGCATTAAAAAGCATTCAAATATTGGGGAATCCGTATCTTTCAATTATGGTGAGGATCTGACGGTCATTCCCCCCGGCGTTTAAGTTATTCAAGTGGAGCGCTTTGGTCTGTGAGCCTGGCCAGTAGATGAGTGCCCGCCTTGGTCCAATCTTTCGAGAAATCCCGCCATTCAACCTGACCATCCAGTGCAGCCAGATATCATCGTTTAGCGGGCTTAGCTCGAGAAAGATGTCTCTTCGCAGGACATCTTCATGGAAAATCCCTGGCGGATACAGAACTCCGGCAATTCCGGTCGGAAATGTTAAATTAGAATTATCTTCTTCTTGAATCTCGAAATCCCAATCTTCGTATGCGATGGGATTGCCTTCCTTATTCAGGCGAATATTATGGGCCCTGTGGCACAACACGAATTGTGGATCGTTACGGTGGGCATTTACAAGTTCTTCCAGCCATGTTGGCCAATAATAGATATCATCATCGGCAGTTACGATGATCGCATCAGGCATTTCGTCAAGTGTCGGGATGATTTTGTTATATGATCGAAGATCTTGGCAAAACCGAATGTCAACCCCTTTATGGACAAAACCAAGGATTGTGTCAGATAGAAAAACGCGATCATCATGGGCAATCCATAAGATAATGCGGTCAACTTGTAATGTTTGTGTGAGCAGGCATTCAAGAGTTCGTTTCAGGCTCCTAAACCGTGGCGGGTGTGATGTGAGCGAGATGACCAATGGTGCGGGGAGATGGTGTGGTTTTGCCGTTCGTCGCGCCATCCAACGGAGATGGGCAAGTGCAGCAAAGAGCATCGGTTTTATTTGGGAAAACCATTCATTCTGAATATGATTCCAAACACGAGTAATTATCTTTGCCATATTTATTGATTCTGTTCCTTTTCGCTTGAAAAGGGAAGATTGAACTTGCTTTGACGACGTGATGTGAGTAAAACTGGCATGTCTATGTGTCTTAAATATTTTCGATAGGCGCTGCGATTCGCTTCTGGCACTCTTCATCGAGATACGGGTGCATGGGCAGGCTTAAAATTTCGCCGGCGATCTTTTCGGCGACCGGAAAGTCACCGCGCTGGTATCCAAGGTGGGCGAAAGCCCGCTGCAGGTGGAGGGGGATCGGGTAATAAACGGCGGTGGGGATGCCGGCTTCGCGCAACCTGGCGATGACCGCGTCGCGGCGCGGATGGAGGACCGAGTACTGGGCCCAGGCCGAGATATTGCCGGGCAGGATCCTGGGCGTTTTCACGGCTCCGCCCAGCAGCCGGTCGTAGCGGCCGGCGACCTCCTGGCGCAGTTCGATCTCCTCGGGGAAGATCTCCATCTTGGCCAGCAGCACCGCCGCCTGCAGCGAGTCCATGCGGCCGTTGATGCCGACGCGCACGTTGGTGTACTTGTCTGCGCCCTGGCCATGGACGCGGATGGAGAGCAGTTCCTCGTAAAGGGCCTTGTCGGCGGTAAAGATCATGCCGCCGTCGCCGTAGCCGCCCAGCGGCTTGGCCGGGAAGAAGCTGGTCCCCGCCACTTTCGCCAGCGCCCCGGCTTTCCTGCCGTCCTGGCTGGCACCGAAGCTCTGGGCCGCGTCCTCCAGGACGAACAGCCTGTATTTGCCGGCGATGGCCTGGATGGCCCTGTAGTTGGCCGGCTGGCCGAACAGGTCGACCGGCATGATCCCCTTCGGGGTGAGTTTTTTCGCGGCAATGGTTCTTTGGATCGCCGCCTCGAGATCGGCCGGGTCGATGTTGAACGTCTCGGGATCGATGTCGACGAATACCGGGGTCGCCCCGGTGAGGGCGATGGCGCCGGCGCTGGCGATGAACGTGAACGTAGGAACGAAAACGGCGTCGCCCGGGCCCATTTTTTCGGTCAACAGGGGCATGAGCAGGGCGTCGGTGCCGCTGGCGACCGAAACGGCGTAGGGGACGCCGACAAAGGCGGCCAATTCATCTTCGATCTCCCTGATCTCCGGTCCCAGGATGTATTGGCCATGGTCCAGTATTCTCTTGAATCCGGCTTCGATCCGTCCGCGGATCCTTTTCTGCTGGGCTGCCAGATCGATAAACTGCATTGGAAACTCCTGATGATCGAGTAGCGTTCGTTCCGGGCACTTCTAATGGGTTTTTTCAAACCTATTTTACAATTTTCGCCGCCGCCTGGCAAGTGGTCTTTTTCGGGCGCCGGTCCGGCAGGTACAACCTGCGGATCTCTTCGAGGCGGCGAATTTCCTTTTCGATCAGGGGATGTCCCGGGGAGAGAGCGCGTGCCGCCAGCTGCGCCTCCATGGCCTGGGAATGGAGCCCGAACTGGCGCAATGCCAGGCCTGAGAAAAACCAGCTGCGGGCTTCGGCGGGTCGTGCCTCCGTCCAACCGCGCAGGGCCCCGACAATCTCTTCCTGCAGGAAAACGGGGTCGCGGCGTTTGGCCAGCGCCGCGAAATAGATCTCCGCCCCCTCTTCATGCCGTCCCGAACCGGCCAGGGCGGCCGCCAGGTAGATCCGGCCGCGACGGTATTCCGGAAGAAGCTTTCCCAACCGCTGCAAATAGGGCAGGGCTCGTTTCGCTTCACCGATCTCCAGGAATGTCCGGCCGATGAGAAAATCCCTGTCCGGCCCGTCGAAATAACGCTCGATGCGCTCGCTGAATCCGGACCGGCCGGTCAGGGCAAAGGACAGGGCCAGCACCTCGGGGTCACCGGGAGCATCTTTCCTGGCCCTGGCCAGATGGGCCAGGGCGGCGGGGCGGTCGTTGTTTTTCCAGGCGATCTTCGCCAGGTAGAAGGACGGCTGCGAGGACTGGTCATAGTCCCGCTTGAAGGAATGCCCCTCCTCTTCGAGCCGGGAAAAGACGTCCCGCGCCTTGTTCAGTTCCTGCGCCGCCAGCGCCAGGGTGCCGCGATCGAAACGGGACGAGAAATCGGGAGCGGCCAGCGTCTCATGGATGGCCAGGGCGGAGCCGGCGAACCCGCACGGCCCGAAATCGAGGTCGGTTGGACGCAGCGAATCGGCAAGCCAGGGGGCGGCGGCCAGGGCCCGCGCGGCGGAAACGGCGGCTTCGCTCCAGGAGCCGTTTTGGCGCCGCTGTTTTGCCTGATCGTACAGGCCGCGGGAGAGCCTGAAGCTCCGCCACTGATGGGTCTCCTCCCTCATGGCGTCGTTTTCGATCGCCAGCGGCAGCGAAAGCCCGATGACGCCCGCCACGGCCAGGGCCTGGAGCGGCCGCCTCCCCCAACTGGCGATCGCCCGCAGCGCCCGGCAGGCGAAGAATATGAAGACCGGGTACACGGCGATCCGCTGGCGGGCCGAGACGTAGGTCGCCAGCAGGACGGCCAGCTGGGTGAACAAAACGCCGTAGAAGAGCAAATGCTGTTTCCACTCGCGGCGGGCCAAGAAAAGCCCCAGGATGGCCAGGGCGGAGACCAGGGGGAAAGGCACGGTCGGGATCCGCGCCCGCTGCAGCTTCCGGTCGCCCCAGAAAGCCGGTGCCAGGTCGTGGCGGCGGAAGCCGTGGAAGAAGTAATTCGTCTTGGCCCCCAGCGAGCGCAGGAAGCGCCAGGGATGGTCGCGGATGTAATTCAGGGCCTTGCCGCTCCAGAAACGGTTCACCCCGGCGATATCCATCTCCCTGCCGCTGTCCCTGCGGGCCAGCAGCCGGTACAGCGAGTGCTGGAAGTCGGGCTGGCCGGGAAACTCGTCGGCCAGGTCATATACCAGCGGGGGGTATATGGAGCTCTGCCCCAGGGAGTTCGGGTTGTTGCCCTCGAAGAAGACCGTGCCCGGGTTCATGGTCAGGGGAGTGAACCGCCCCTGGATGGACAGGTTGCGCAGGCACAGGAATCCCAGTGCCAACACGGAAGGCATCAGGAAGAGCGCGCTTGACCGTATCCAGCCGGCGGGGCGTGGCTTCTGCATCCGGAAATACAGGGGAACCAGCAGGAGGAGCGGCAGGAAATTCAGGCGGCAGAGAAGCGCCAGGGCGAAGAAGATACCGCCCGGGAAACGGCGCGCTTCGCTGTTGCCGCAGCCGTGCAGGGCTCCCAGCAACAGGAAGAGCAGCAGGACCTCGGGCTCGAGAACGGGCGTGTAAACCATGACGCCGCGGTCGAGGACGAACACGGCCGTTCCGGCCGCGGCCAGGAGCGGGTGGAAATGCCGCCGCAGCAGGGACAGCAGCAGCCCGGCGCTGAGCGCGGTCATCAGGACCTGCAGCCAGAGGATGGCCCGTTCCGGTTCGGGAAGCCACTTCTGGGCGGCGACATGCAAGGCGAGATAGAGTGGGCTGAAGTCGGCAAGCCGTTCGCTGTCGAGATCCCCGGCGATCTGCTGCCGGGCGGCAGCGGGATACTTCAGGAATGTCGGCACGGGGAAATGCACGGCCACGATCGCCCCGTGCAGCAACAGCGTCGCCAGGATCGCGAGCAGCGGCCAGGCCAGAACCCTGCTTCTCATGTCAGATGATGACCGGGTTGTATTCCAGTCGTTCCCGTATTGCAATCGTTCATGCAGGGAGCCTTCCCGCCGAGCCGCGGTTCGTCATCGCTGCGTTCCCCCTGCACGGCATCATGCTGAAGCATGCACCATTCTAACATATTTGGTTTCGGGGACAAGCACGGCAGGGAGGGTGACAATTAATGTCACCCAAAGTGCTCATTATTGGCATTCCGCGCGCCTCAAGTCTTGAAAAATGTCTGCCTGCACGAGAAAAAATTGGCAGGATAATTGCTTGCCATATAATAGATCCTTAAAAGGAGGTTCTAATGAATAAGAAAGGTTTTACGCTGATTGAGCTGCTGATCGTCGTGGCCATCATCGGCATCATCGCCGCCATCGCCATACCCAACCTGCTGGTTGCCCTGCAGAAAGGCAAGCAGAAGGCGACGATGGGCGACATGAAGTCGATCGGAACATCCATCGAGTCCTACATCACCGACTGGTCCTTCGTTCCCCAGGGGCTCACGGATATCACCGGCCTCAATGTCTCCTGGTTCTCCCCCTTCTACATCAAGGTGCTTCCCGAGACCGACGGTTGGGGAACGATCATGGCTTATGAGGGTGGAACGGTTGGAGATGAGGACCTGGACCTGTATTCGATCATCTCCTACGGCCGCAACAAGGGCGATGACGGCACGACCGGACTGTACGAGGTCACCCGCCTCTCCGACTTCAACCAGGACATCTATTATTCCAACGGCATCTTCACCGTCGGTCCCAGGGTCAAGAGATAATCAGGCCTGACTCGATTCTCGCAAGCGGCTGGAAGACCATTCCAGCCGCTTTTTTTTTACTGCTCAATTTTTCGGTCAGCGAGGTCAAGGGGCTATTCTTTGTGCGCCTGGCCTATTTTCTTTTTTTGATCGCGGTTTTCTTCCTGTGCTCCCGCTTGCGCCTGGAAAAGATCCTGGCGCCGATCAGCGGCGGCATCGCCCTGATCGTTTTCACCTATGGCATCGTCCAGAAATTCCTCATTTTCCCGATGATCCTGGAAAATTATCGGGCCGGTCCGTCCTTCTATTCGCAGGCGCTTGTCGCCCGGGCCTCCTCGGGGCGCATCTTCTCCATTTTTCCCCTGCCCACGCTATACGCCATGGTCTGCGGCCTGCTGCTCATCTTCATCGTTCATTATCTCCATCATGCCCGCGGCCCCGCCCGTATCTTCTGGGGCATGCTGCTGTTGCTGGGCGCCATGAACCTGGTCCTGACCGAATCGTTCGGCGGCATCCTCTTCTTCACCGCCGGCATCCTCTTCTACCTGTTCGCTTCGCGCACTGTCCGGCAGCGCATCCTGGCGCCGCTGCTCATGGTGCTGGCCCTGGTGTTCTTCCTGGTCGTCGCCCTGCGCTTTTCCGAGGCCCGGGAACTGGCGCCCGCCAAGCTGCGCTTCGCCAACTGGCAGCAGGCGGGCCGCGTGATATCCGCCGCGCCGGTCCTTGGGGTCGGCCTCGGGAATTACGAAACGACGGTCCCGCCCCATGTGAAGCCCGATGAGCCAGTTTCCATTTACGCCCACAATTTCTTCCTGCAAATGGCCGCCGAGACCGGCTTGCCCCTGTTACTTTTTCTGGTTGCCATCGGCCTGGCCTGGCTGAAGGCCAATCTGCCTGCGTTCCTGAAGCCGGAGAATGCCATCTTTGCCTCTGCCAGCGTCCTGATCCTGCTGTTCAACGTCTTCGACATCGGCAACTATTTTTTCGCCGCCGGGGTCAGTTTTGCCGTCGTGTTCTCGCAGGTGGCGGTGCTGCCAGGAAAGCCCCGGCCGCGCCATCTCGTCGCCGTGGCCTTGCCGGCCATGCTGCTGCTGGTTCATGCCGCGGCCGCGAGCCGGCAGCGGACCGGTGACCTGTGGCTAAGCCGCCAGGAGCCCGGACAGGCGGAGTTTTTCTACCGCGCCGCCTTGAAATGGGAGCCGTTTTCCTATCGGGCCTGGCTGGGGCTGGCCCATATCGCCTGGCAGTGCGGCGATCGGGAAGGAGCCGACCTCGCCCTCAAAAAAGTACTGAAGATCTTTCCCGGCCAGCCCTACGCCAATTATCTTTTTTCCGTATCTTCCTGGCGTCAAGGTCTTCATGGAACGGCCCTGGTCCATGCCCGGAAGGCCGCTTCGGGCAATGCCAGCAACAAGGAATACAGGAAATGGCATGAAGTGGTTAAAAGCGATCTCGCCAAAAAGCCCCCGCTCCCAGGAAACTGAGTTTTCACTGCTCCTGGGCTGGGCGCTGCTCTTCCCCGACAAGTTTGCCTCTGCCTATTTTGTCGGCTTCATGTGCCTGTTGTCCGTTTTCATTGCCGGCAGGATCTTCGCGATCAAAAATGTCGCCCTGACGCGTTTTTCCTCGCTGCTGCTCCTGTTCAGCGCCGTGCTCCTGTTCAGCGCTTTTTTTTCCCCCCATCCCTGGAAGTCGCTCCTGTTTTTCGCCGA
This sequence comes from Candidatus Aminicenantes bacterium UBA2199, assembly GCA_002327965.1. Classification (GTDB taxonomy): domain Bacteria; phylum Acidobacteriota; class Aminicenantia; order UBA2199; family UBA2199; genus UBA2199. The sequence continues at coordinate 23,518 of DCVB01000043.1, forward strand.
TGTGTTCCTGGTATCGCTGTGGTTCACATTCCTCTACCTGGAAGCGGAGGATCTGGAGCGCTTCCTGCGATCGGCGGCGCTGGTGATCTCGCTTTCTTCGCTGGCAGTGGTGGTTTTTTTCGCGCTGCAGGGCGGCCGGGGGCCGGTCACCCCTTTCTTTGAAAATCCCATCCTCCAGGGGATCGCCTCGGCCCTGGCTGTCCTGGTCATTCTCCATGCCCTGCTGAGAAAGTACGGGCATGCGGATCTCCTGCTGCTGGCGCTCAATGCCGGCGCCGTGGTCATCAGCGCCTCCAAGGCGGCCTTCCTGGGGCTGGCCCTGCTGGCCGCGATCATGATCTTCCGGGGCCGCAGGCGCTGGCTGGTCTTTTTTTTCGCTTTCCTGTTTCTCCTTGTCCTGGCGCCCAATCCCCTGAGGAGGATGGTCGGCCAATCACTGCGCCATGATCCGTATGTCCTTAACCGCCTGGACATCTGGAGTATGTCGGCGCGCATGTTCCGCGCCCATCCCTGGACCGGGGTCGGACCCGACCTGTTTGCCGAAACGGCGCCGCGCTTCAATTTTCCCCAGAAAAAAGGGCCGGCACGATATTTCAAAGTCCCGGAATCGCCTCACAGCGATTTCTGGAAGGTCATCGTCGAGAACGGCATATCCGGACTGATCCTGGTCGTGCTTTTCCTGTTCTTCGCCATCCGCCGCCTGTTCTGGCCGTCCTCACTCGCCGGGTGGCTGCTGGCTTTCCTGCTGGCGCAGATGCTGCTGTTCAATTTCGTTTTCCATTATTTCTTTTTTTCCATTTTTCTGCTGCTCTTGAAGGACTTTTATTCTGCCGGCAGGCGGTTCGTCGCCGTGCGGTCCGGCTTGCGGATCTTTGTTTCCGGGCTGGTCGCCTTTGCCTTGCTCGTTCTCTACCTGTTGCCGTTCTTCGCCGACCGCAGCCTTACCAATGCCGCCCGGGAGAACGATATCGTCCGCCGCTTCGACCTGCTGAAAAAAGCTGCGAGGTTCAGTCCGTTGGACGCGAGGCCGCCCCTGGCGAAAGCCTCGCTGTTGCGTGCTTTCGCCGTTCCCCGTTCCGATCGGGCCTTTCCTGCCGTGGTCGAGGAAAGCGCCTGGGCCGATGCCCTGGAAAACGTCCGTCTGGCCCAGCGGCTGGACGGCAACGGTATCGCCGCCCTGCTTCTGGAGGCGGAGCTGTTCATGGATCTGCGGGGGTCGGCCAAGGGCTGCCCCGCCCTTGCCGACGAGGTCCTGGCGCCGCTGCGGCGGGCCGAAGCGCTCGCCCCCTTCAATCCTTTCCTGAAGCTGCGGCAGGCCACCGTGCTGCAGGAATTCGGCCGCAGTGCCGCGGCCAGGGAACGTGCGCGGGCCGCTCTCGACCTGGAGCCCGATTACGCGGCGGCGCTTGTGTTCCTCCAGCATTTGGAAGGAAAGCCCGCTGATGACCCCGCCCTGGATGCCCGGTTGGCCGTTATCCGGAAAAAGGCCGAACGGCTGCGGGCCAGGCCGGGTTCCTACCTGTTCAAATTGCACCGGGTTCCAGAGGCGATTCCCGGGGAACAATATCCCTGATGATCGGGCCGCAGCATTTTTATTTGCCCGGACGGACCGAGCCTTTCACGTCAATTTTGGCAGCATACTTGCTTGTTCATTGATGACCCCATACAGGAGGTCCTGATGGACAAAAAAGGGTTCACCTTGATCGAATTGCTGATAGTCGTGGCCATTATCGGCATCATCGCCGCCATCGCCATACCCAACCTGCTGGTCGCCCTGCAGAAGGGACGGCAAAAAGCGACCATGGCCGACATCACGTCGATCGGCACCGCTCTCGAATCATATCTGGTGGATTGGGGATTCTCTCCGGCCCCCGGCGCCACCGAAATCACCGCGCTGAACCAGTCCTGGTTCCGCCCTTTTTACATAAAACTGCTCCCCGAGCGGGACGGCTGGGACACTGTGTTCGCTTATACGCCGGGGACCGGCGACATGATCGATTCGTATTCGGTGATGTCCTGGGGGCGCAACAAAATCGACGACAGCATGCCCGCCGGGCAATACCCGGTGACGGCCCTGGTCCACTTCAACAACGATATCGTCTATTCCGACGGACGATTCACCGTCTTTCCGCTGGTGAAGAGGTAACCGCCTTTCAGTCGGCCTGGGCCTCCAGGCGCACGAAGGCGTAGGGGCTGCGGTAGTCGTTGGTGCGGATCTTGACCATGCTGTTGAATACCCCCTCGCTGAACGGGGTGAAGGTGAGGGTGATCTCGGTGCTGTTCTTGCCCGGCACGCGGTTGGTCTTGAAATCCAGGGATACTTCCGGGCTGCAGCTGACCTCGAGGATGCGCAGGTCCAGGTTGCCCAGGTTGCTCAGGTTGAGCTTGCGCACGTAAGCCTTGCCGACGCGGACGGCGCCGAAGGGGATATGGTCGGGCTTGATGTCGGCCTGGGCGAAGTCCTTGACCACGATGGTGCCGCGGACGGCCAGGCGGATCTCCGGCGCGGAATTGTCGTTGCTGGTGACGGTGATCGTCTTGACGATCTTGCCCCGGTAGCCGCTGGTGTTGAACTTGCCGCTGATGACACCCTTTTCCCCGGGCTGGTACTCTTTTTTCTCCAGCTCCGCCGTGGTGCAGCCGCAGGCGGGGATGATGTTCCGGATCAGCAGCACGTCGTTGCCGGCGTTCTCGAACTCAAAGGCGATGTCGATGGTCTTGCCGCTGGACACTTCGCCGAAGTCGAAGGTCGTGCTTTTGAACTTGATCGCCGGCTTGGCGAACGCGATCGCCGGCAGCAGGATAAAGATCAGGGCTATGCTTTTTCTCATTTTTCCTCCAGTTGCTTTATTTTTTTCTCGAGCAGGCGCAGCTTTTCGCGCATGGCCGCCAGGTTGCGGGCCAGGACCATGTTCTTGCGCCATTCGCCCATCTCCTGGTGCGGGATGCCGGCGACGATCATCCTGGACTTGATCGAGCCGGTGATCCCCGACTTGGCGGCGACCAGCACCCCGTCGGCGATCTCGACATGGTCGGCGACGCCCACCTGGCCGCCCATGATCACCTGGGCGCCGATGCGCGTGGAGCCGGAGATGCCGGTCTGGGCCGAGATGGCGCTGTCACGGCCGATGCGCACGTTGTGGCCGATCTGCACCAGGTTGTCCAGCTTGACGTTCGCCTCCAGGACCGTTTCCTCGATGGTCGAGCGGTCGATGCAGGTGTTGGCGCCGATCTCGCAGCCGTCGCCGATGATCACCCGGCCCACCTGCGGCACCTTCACCGCCGCGCCGTCGGCGGCGCGGCCGAAGCCGAAGCCGTCGGCGCCGATGACGGCGCCGGGGTGGATGATCACGTTGTCGCCGATTTCGACGTTCTCGCGGATGACGGCATTGGCGTAAATGATGCAGTTGCGGCCGATGACGGCGTCGCGATAGACGGCCACCCCGGAATGGATCTCGCTGCCGGCGCCGATGCGGCAGTGATCGCCGATGAAGGCGAAGGGGCCGATGTGGACGCCCTCCCCCAGCGTGGCCGTTGCCGCCACGCAGGCGCTGGCCGCCACTCCCTGCCAGAACGGCCGGCGCGGATGGAAATATTCCAGCAGGCGGGCGAAGGCCAGCTGGGGATTTTCGACCAGGATGCGGTTGGCAAAAACGGCGCCGCCGTCGCGGGCCACGACCAGCGCCCCTGCGCGCACGCCCGCCAGAGCCCCTTCCCGGTCCCGGGCGGCGTAGGCGATATCATTGGGCCCGGCCCGGTGCAGCGCCTGGACGCCGGCGATCTCCAGCTCCCCGTCCCCGTGCAGTTCGCCGCCCAGCAGGGCGGCGATTTCTTTCAATTTAGGCATGTTTCTCCTTGTCGAGCAGGTAGGTCATCTTGGCTCCATAAAGCATGATGCCCATGGTGATCTCCATCCAGAACCCGAACAGGATGATGGCCACGATCGGGTCGCGCATGTTCTTGAGCAGCGAAATATTGACCAGGTAATAGGTGTAGAGGCGCTTGACCGTCTCCCACAACAGGGCGGCGAAGAGGGCGGAAACCAGCGCCGCCGGCAGCGCCACCTTCTTCTCGGGGATCCACTTGAACAGGATCAGGAAGAGCAGGAAGGTGATCAGGAAGGGCATGGCAAACTTGACAAGAAAGCCGTTGACGGCGCGCACCCAAGACGGATCGATCGCCATGCGCACGGCCGCGTCGCGCTCGACGACGACCTCGATGGTCGAGGAAAAGCTTGTCGCCAAAAAAGAGGCGACGATCAGCAGGCCGACGACGATCAGCAGGCCGAATTCCTTGATCCTCTTGATGAAAAAAACGTGCTGGATGTCGATGAAGAACATGTCGTTGACGAACTGCACCATCTTCTTGAAGACCAGGATGCCCATGAACAGGAAGAAGCCGAGGCCGGCCAGCCCCAGGTGGCCGATGCGCGCCGACAGCTCGGCGGCCTGCTGGAAAAAGACCGGGGCGATGAAGCGGAAGAACTCGGGCGAGAAGGGGTAGACGTTCTGCAGGGCGGTGTCGGGCGTGTCGAGGGTGCCGGCGAAAAGGTAGGAGAAGAAAATGAGCAGGAAAAAGGAGGAGAAGATGGAATAATAGGCCAGGATCGATGACTTGTCGATGCCGCTTTCCGCCAGGAAATCCCGGAGCGCCTGCCAGGCGGCGGCCAGGATCTTCGGCGGCGTCAGGACGCCTCTGCGGCTGCTCATGATCGGATGCAAAAGGAACGGCTCAGCGCTCCCAATGAGGGAACGCGAGCCTTCCCGGCACGGCTACTGGGCCAGCGTGGACAGGGTGGAGCCGCCCCACTTGACGAAGAAGAGGATCAGGTCGATGAGCAGCACGTAGATGACCAGCGATTCCATCAGGGCCAGGGCGATGATCAGCAGGCCACGGATGGAGTCGGCGGAAGCCGGGTTGCGGGCGATGTTGTCCGCGGCGGTGCAGAAGGCCTTGGACTGGCCCAGGATGCCGACGATGGCCGCCACCGTCAGGCAGACGCTGCCGATGAGGATGGTCCAGAAGAACAGCGAGGTGGCGGGCATGGCCTTTTCAGCGCCCTGGGCGGGGAGCGCCGTGGTCAGGGCCAGCAGCCCGGCGACGGCCAGCAATGTTTTTTTTCTCATGGGTGAGTTCCTCCTTGTTAGTGTTCCGAAGCGATGGCGCCGGACAGGTAGACCGACGACAGCATGATAAAGATATACGCCTGGAGAAGCGATGTAAAGATGGCCATGGCCATCATGGGCAGAGGCGCCACGAAGGGGACCAGCGATACGATGATGATGATCACCAGGTCCTCGCCGAAGATGTTGCAGAAAAGCCGGACGGTCAGCGACATGGGGCGGGAAAAATGGGAGATGACCTCGATGGGGAAGAACAGGAAGCTCAGCCACCACTTGGGCCCGGCGAATTTCTTCAGGTAGCCGAGAATGCCGTGTTTCTTCACCCCCTGGGCATGGTAGTAGAGGAAAATGAAGACGGCGCAGCCGGCGGGAACGTTCAGGTTGGCCGTGGGCGAGGACATCTCGGGAAGCAGTCCCAGCAGGTTGGCGGTGGCGATGAACAGCCCCAGCGTGCCCAGCACCGGGATGAACGAGCGCCCCTCGCGGCCGATCATGTCGTCAACGATGGAGCGGAAGAACAGGTAGACGGACTCCAGCAGCGCCTGCATCCTGGCCGGGAAGAACGACAGGTTGCGGGCGGCCAGCTTGAAGAACAGCACCAGGGCCAGGGTGGCGATCATGGCCATGATCACGTGGGCGGGCAGGGGATCGCCATGGACATGGATGCCGACGAGAGCGGCGGCCGACCGCAGCAGCCCGTTGATCCAGACGGCGATGAGCGGGTTATGTTCCATGACGGTTGCCGCGTGCGGCCCGGCGCAGCCCGGCGCTGAGGATGCCCAGGTAGATCATCAGCAGTCCCTGGATGAAAAAAAGCACGCCCGGCCCGGGCAGGCGGCTGACCGCGAAGAACAGAGCGGCGATGACCAGAAGTTTCGCCAAGCTCGAAATGAAGTACATCGTTTTGCCCTTGCCTTTTTTCAGGATCCGGTCAGCCTGCCGTGCCAAAAGGAAAAAACCCGCGATGCCGACGGCGGCGCCCGCAAGGGAAATTATACAATACTTGGCGCTTTTTGCAAAAAAAAAACCAGTAGCAGGGCCAGCGCTTCGGCGACCAGGGCGTCGCGAACCGCGTCGGCGGGGAGGGAGCGCCTATTTTTTCGGCTCACGGCGCCTCGCCTGGGAAAAGAGATTGCTGAATCCGGCCGCGATGCCGTACAGGATGAAGACCAGGGTGAGCCAGGGGTCGGTCTTCAGCCACTTGTCCAGGAAATGGCCGATGAAGAAGCCGACGATGATGGAGGCGGGGAACATCAGCCCCACCGAGGAGTATTCCACCCACTTGCTCTTGCCGGATTCGCCTGGAGCGCGGGCCACGGCTCACGCCGGCCCGGCGGCGGCCCGGCACGGCTCAGTAATCCTCTTCCTCTTCGTCATCTTTCAGATCGAAGCCGTCCAGGTCCTCTTCCGACTCCTCGTCGCCGAAATTCCCCTCTTCCTCGTAGTAGTTGGCGGCGTCGAAGTCCTCCTCGCCGAACTCGTTCTTGCGGGTTTCGATGGCCTTGTAGAATTCGTCCTCGTCCTCGTAATGGCGGATGAAGTTGGCATCGAGCTCGCTGTAGAAGAGCTCCAGGTAGTCGTCCTCGATGGTGCAGAAGACCGACATGTGCTCGTCGCTGTCCAGATCGCCGACCACCTCTATGATCTTTGTGGCGGCCGCCTTGAGTGTGTCAAGCGTCTGCCACGAGATGATTTCCAATTGTTCCATCGGCACGCGCTCCTTCAATTTTTTATGGGTTCTATTTAAGAGGATAAATTCATTTTGTCAAGGGGTTTTCAGATATTTTTTCAGATGCCGGCCGGTGGGCGATCTTTTCCGCGCCAGCAGTCGGCGCGGGCTGCCGCTGAACAGCAGGTGGCCGCCGCAGGAGCCGCCCTCGGGACCCAGCTCGACGACGTGATCGGCGCCGGCGATCAGGGCCAGGTTGTGCTCGACGGCCACCACGGTGTGGCCCCGGGCCAGCAGCCGGGTGATGAGCCCGCGGATCACCTCGATGTCGTAGGGATGCAGGCCGAAGGATGGCTCGTCCAGCAGGAACAGCGTGCCCGCCCGCTCCCCGTTCAGGTACTTGAGCAGCTTGAGCTTCTGCAGCTCGCCGCTGGAGAGGACGCCCAGCTTCTGGCCCAGCCGCAGGTAACCCATGCCGTTCTCGCGCAGCCCGCGCAGCGCGGATACGGCGGCGGGAATGGCGGCGGCGAACTCGGCGCAGAAGCCGTCGGCGCTCATGGCCAGCACGTCGGCGATGCTGCGGCCGTTGTGGGTGATTTTCAGCACCTCGGGGACGAAGCCGTTGCCGCGGCAATGGCCGCAAACGGCGCGCACGGCCGGCAGGAACTGCATCTCGATCTCCTTGAAGCCGCGGCCGCCGCACTCCGGGCAGCGGCCCAGCGGGGATTGGAAGGAGAAATGTCCCGGCTGGTAGCCCAACAGGCGGCTGGGCCGCAGGGAGGCGAAGAAATCGCGGATGGGGACGGAAGCGTCCAGGAAGCCGGCGATGTTGCTGGTGGCGCGCAGGGAGCGGATGCCCGGATCGATGTGCACTTTCTCGCGCACGCCGGGGATCTGCGGATTCTTGAGGAACATCTCGTCGTACAGCAGCGAGCTCTTGCCGGCGCCGCTGACGCCGACGATGACCGTCAGCGCCTGCAAAGGCAGGCACAGGTCGAAATGCTTCAGGTTGTGGGCGCAGGCGCCGCGGAAGGTCATGGTCCCGGCGCCGCGGCGGCTGCCGGCGGCCAGGCCCGGGCTGCGGCGGAAATACTCCTGGGTGATCGTGGAGCGTCCGGCGAAGAACTCGGCGCAGGTGCCGCTAAAATTGATGCGCCCGCCCTCGCTGCCGGCGCGCGGGCCCAACTCGATCACGTGGTCGGCGCAGCGCACCAGCTGCGGGTTGTGCTCAACCAGCACGACGGTGTTGCCGTGCTCCTTCAGCCGGCGCAGGAACAGGTCCATCGTGCCGTAATCGGCCGGGTGCAGGTCGGCCGACGGCTGGTCGATGATCAGCAGGGAGTCCGAGAGGGTGGAACCCATGATGAAGGCCAGGTTGATGCGCTGGTGCTCGCCCCGCGACAGGGTGAAGGTGGGACGGTCCAGCTGGATGTAGTGCAGGCGGTTCTGGATCAGGAAGCGCAGCTTGGCGGCGATCTCGTAAAAGACGTCGGGGGAGATGCGCTGGCGGTAGCGCTCCGGGTCCAGCGTGCGTACGAAAGCGTCCGCCTCGCCGATGGTCATGGCCAGGAAGTCGGCGATGGTCCGGCCCTGGATGCGGAAGGCGAGGACCAGCGGATTGAAGCGGCTGCCGTTGCAGGCCGGGCAGGGATGGTAGGAGGTGAAGCGGCTGATGAAGGCGCGCGCTTGGACCTTGTAGGTTTTCTTCCTCAGGTAGGCGAACAGCCCCTCGAGGCCCGGAAACTTGCCTGCTCCCCGCAGCAGAAAATCTTTCTGCTCCGCACTGAATTCGCGCAGGGGACGGCATGGGTCCAGGCCGGCCTTGCGGGCCTGGAGCAGGAATTGGTCGCGGAACTCGCGGTTGGCCGGGGTGTTTAAAGGAAGTACTGCCCCCTGTTCCAGCGAGAGATCGTCGGAAAACACCCGCTCGGGGGCGATGGCGGCCACGTCGCCAAAGCCGTTGCAATTCGGACAGGCGCCGCGGGCGCTGTTGAAAGAGAACAGGTTCTCGTCGGGATCCTCGTACTCCTTCCGGCAGCGGGAGCAGAAAAGCGAGAAGGGGAAGCTCCGTTCCCTGGAGCCGAGAAAGACGCTGATCGTGTTCCGGCCCATGGCGATGGCGGCATCGACGGCCTCGAAGATGCGGGCGCGATTGGCGGCCGCGTTCTCCAGGTCATCGACCAGCACCAGGATGGGCTTGTTTTTGCTGCGCCCGTCGATGGCGGCTGTCTCGCCCCGCCCCGACGGCTGGTGGGACCCTGCGGGTCCCGACGACCCGGCCCTTTGGGACCGGAAGGATTCTTTCCCGGGGCGTAACTGGAAGCGGTAGCCGCGGTTTATCAGGAAGGCGATATCCCCCTGGTAGGGGAAGCAGACGCGAAGCCGGCAGGCGGGAGCGGCCAGCAATTCCTGGACGATCTCGTCGATGCTGAACGCGCGCAGCGGATCGCCGCACTCCGGGCAATGGAAATCGGCGATCTTGGCGTAGAGGATGCGCAGGTAGTCGAAGATGTCGGAGGCGGTGGCCACGATGGAACGGGGATTCTTGTGCGGCCGCTTCTGGCGGAAGGCGATGGCCGGCGGCAGGTTGTCGATGCGGTCGATGTCGGGCTTCTCCACCTGGTCCAGGAACTGGCGGATGTAGGGGGAGATCGACTCGATGTAGCGGATGTACCCTTCCGCGTACAGGGTGTGGAATGCCAGGGACGACTTGCCGGCGCCGCTGACGCCGACCAGCGCCGTGATCTTTCCCAGCGGCACGGCCAGGTCGATGTTCTTCAGGTTGTTGGTGCGGATGCCTTTCAGGAGGATGCTGCTTTCCATTTTGACTTGGACCCAGAGCGATTATAGCACGAGATCGGGCGAGCAGACAGAAGCAGGGTATTGAACTCGGCGTACGGCTGGACCTAAGTAAAAAGTGAAAAGCAAAAAGTGAAATGAGAAAGCCATGGTTCGATATTTTGCCGTTTACTTTTCACTGATCACTTTTCACCCGCTGGCAGGCTTCAGGGCTGCTACTTCCTTATGGCAAAATCCCGGTCGGAGAAGTCGTTGATCCGCAGGTCGCGCAACGAGCAGATGCGCAGGCGGTATTGGCTGCTGTCGGGAAGGTCCGCGGGCAGGGTCCAGGAGAAAACACCGCTGTTAGGGGCGTTTTCGGCGATGACGGCATGCTGTTCGCTGTCTTTGAACAGGAGGATGGCGACCGGGCCTTTGATGCCGAGGGAAAGCCAGCGGATCGTCGCCTGGCCGCCCGCCGCGAGCACCTCTCCGCCGTTGGGATACTCGATGCGGATAAAGCGGTCCGGCGCCTGCTGGGACAAAAGCGGGAGGTAGAGCAGGGTGATCAATGCAACCGTGGCAATCTTGCGCATGGCCATCATATGCTTATAGGACTTATCCCTGAAAATCTCAAAAAAATAATAATTCCGGGGATGATTACGCCCGGAGAGACTCGAACTCCCAACGCGCAGCTTCGAAGGCTGCCGCTCTATCCTTTGAGCTACGGGCGCGTCCGAATGGACAATTATAGCGTTTCCGGCGGCGACGGGCAAGGGCCGGTGATTATGCTATAATTTGACCATGAACCCCACGACTACAGCCGTTTCCCCAGTGCGTGAGTTGATCCGCCGCCGCCGCTCCTGCCGCAGCTTCGACGGCCGCGCCCTAGAGGCGCAAGTACTGGAGGGACTGGAGCGGTACGCCGCCGGGGTGGCAGCGCCTTTCGGCAGCCGGCTGCGCTTCGGCGTCATCGATAACGAGAAGGTGCGCGCCGAGAACCTTTTCTCCGCGGGCAGCTACGGCATGATCAAGGGGGCGCGCTACTACCTGGCCGCCCTGGTGCCGCGGGACGAGCCGCGGCGCTGGGAGGACGCGGGCTTCGTTCTGGAGGCGGTGGTGCTCCATGCCGCCGGCCTGGGCCTTGGCACCTGCTGGATCGGCGGCGTCTTCGATCGCAAGCGTTTCGGCCGCGTCCTGGGCATCCGCGCCGATGAACAGCTGCCGGCCGTGGTCGCCCTCGGCCGGCCGGCCGACAAGAGATCGCTGCGCGATCGCCTGGTGCGCTGGAGCGCCAGGGGCGACCGGCGCAAGCCCGTCGACGACCTGTTTTTCGCGGGACGATGGAACTCGCCCATGGCCATGGAGGGCGCGGGACAGTGGGCGCAGGTCCTGGAGTCCGTGCGCCTCGCCCCATCGGCATCCAACAGGCAACCCTGGCGCATCGTGCGCCTCGGCAGTGACTTCCATTTTTATCTTGCCCGCGACAGAACCTATTCGGCCATGATGCCGCTGGCCGACCTGCAGCGCATCGACCTGGGCATCGCCATGTGCCATTTCCAGTTCAGCGCCTTTGAAGCCGGCCTGGATGGCAAGTGGCGGGACCAGGATCCCCGGGTGTCCGGGACGCCGGCTAATTATGAATATATCGTTTCGTTCACGATTGGCTGAGGGAGGACCGGCCATTTCCTAACGTAGGGGCGGACCCCCGTGTCCGCCCTTCGGGTCGGGGGACATCGGATTGGGCAGGAAGAGGGCAGGCACAGGGGCCTGCCCCTACAATAGAGCTATTTCCCCTTCAGCGATCCCTTGTCCAGGTATTCCTGGAACATCCTGCCCCATTGCGAATCGTTGAGCCATTTCCTGTAGATCCTGCTCTCCTTGAACGGCCAGTGCAGGACGTCGTGGTAGAAAAAGGAATAGAAATTGCCCAGGTAGAGGATGGGTGGGCGCGTCATGACCGCCTGCAGGAAACGGGTGGGGCCGAACCAGGTGAACCAGCCGACCAACTTGTGAAAACAGAAGCCCACCGCGAAATTCCAGTTTTCCCGGATCAGGTCCGCGTCGCCGACGATCTCGATCTCTTCAGGCTTGCCGACGCCGAGGCCGGTCTCGTGGGCCAGGCGGATGTACTTGATCTGCATCGGGTCGAAGCCCATCAGTTTGGCCGCCACGGCGTCGATGGCCACCTGGTCTGAGCCGGCCAGGATGACGTTCTTTTCCACCGGCTGCATCACGCGCGGCCCGGGGCCGTTGCCGGCGCTGGTGCCGTCCATCATGCAGAACAGGCCGGGATGGATCTCCTTCTGGATGGCCAGCAGGTCGACCAGCGTTTCGTGGATATGGGTGTGGGTCTGATGGCGCTTGTGGTTGAGCAGTCCGCCGAAGGCGTTCTTCATGGCGCCGGTGGTGGTGGTGTAGATGTGGCATTTCACCGTCGGCAGGTGGATAATGTTCCTGCCGATGAAATAATCGGGGATGCGCAGCTCGTCGCCGTAGATCTTGTCGAGGGCCAGCATCTTCGCCTTGGGCTTGAAGGGGACCCACTTCATGTCCTCGTCGCGGAAGTTGAAGAGCACCTGCAGGCCGTGGTCGCGGAAAATGGGCTTGTAGTTGTTCAGGTCCTCGCCCTTGAAGGCGTCGGTCACCTCGGTCTTGTTCTGCACGCAGGCGATGTCCTGGAACCCGTGTTTCCTGAGCGCCAGGATCGTCGCCTCCAGTTGCCAGGGAGTGGTGTTGGCCGAGGGAAAAGGGTAGTGCCAGGAGATGTTGTCCTTGATGATGGTGCCCCGGCTTTTATCCAGGACGGCAGGACCGCCGGCCAGCTCGAACAGGCGGACGTAGTCGTCGAGCACGGTCCGGGGGCTGGTGCGCAGTATGGCGATTTTTGTTTTGCTCATGTTTTTCAATCCTTGCGGCAAGTAGGTTCGATTATAACTGATTCCTGACCGGAAATCCAACGCCCGTCGCTTCCGGCATTGCGGCTCCGGGGCCATTTCTCGTTGACAGGAGGCGGTTTTTGCTATAAAATAAGGCCGAGCGGTGAGTGTAGCTCAATGGTAGAGTATCAGACTGTGGATCTGACCGCTGCGGGTTCAAGTCCCGTCACTCACCCCAATTTTCCGATTTTTTCGGTCTCTTCCGGGCGGTTCCCGTTTTTTGGAATTCCCTGCGTCACATGCGCGCGCGAAACCAGGCCGCTGAGAACAAGCCCGGAAAATCCCCACGGCAGGCAATCGACGGCCCGCCATTCCATCAGCCCGGCCTCCCGGGCCCAACCCTCCAGATCGGCGATGCGGAAACGGTGCTCGTAAGGGGCGCCGAAACGATCTTCCAGCGAAGCGGCAATGCCGCGGATGCCGGGAAAAGTCCCGTAGGGAATATGGCGGGCCAGGCGGGGGCGGCCGATGGCGCGCAGGAGCCTGGCCGGCAGAGTCAGCGTCAGGAACACCGCCGGAGCGTTGCACCGGGCCAGAACGCGGAGCACGGGCGCCGGCAGCCGGGTGCTGAGGCGGCGGATCAGGGTAACCGGCGCCAGCAGGGTTTTTTTCAGGGGCAGATCGGAAAAATCCTTGTACACGAAAATCGTGATGCGCCCGCCCGGCAGCAGCCTCTCCGCCAGGGCAAGGAATGCTCCGCGCGGATCGCGGGTATGATGCAGGACGCCGAAAGAATAGACGAAATCGAAGGCGCGCTTGGCCAGTGGGGGGGACAGAAGGTTCCCCTGGACAAAGCGCAGGTTCGGGATTTCCTGCGCCTGCGCCGCAGTCCGGCGGATGCCGCCGGCCAGGTCGATCCCGATGAAGCGGATGCCGGCGTGTTGCCTGGCCATGGCCAGGGTGGTATGGCCGGCCCCGCAGCCGGCGTCGATACCGGCCTCGCCCTGAGCGATGTCGCATCCCGCGGCCAGCCGCAGCAGCTCGAGATGGGACGCGGCCGGGGCATGGTACCGGCTGCGGCGCTTCTCCTGGTTGTAGGCGTCCCAGATGTCGCCGTACAAATTCAGGGTTTTGAGTTCCGCCGCGGTCGGGTCGATGAGAAACGCCGGAACCCGGGAAATGACGGGATACGCGCGGCCGCATGAAGCGCAGCGCAGCTCCGGGCCGTCCGCCGCGGACAACGTGCCGTGGCAGGCCGGGCAGGCGAGCAGGGAGATCCAGCGGGCGTCCCAGGGCACATGGGGATGGTGGTCCATGGGCGGATTGTAATGCAGGATCGGCGAAGTGGCAAGTCGCGCGGCTCAGAAGCCGGGACAGGGAGCGGCTAGAAGACCAGCCGCCACTTCTTCCTGATGGCGGCCAGGTGTTTCTCCTTGGCGATGAAGCTCTGCACGTAGCCGCATTGGCCGCAGACATAGTTGTCCAGCACGGCGGCGCAGAACGTCGATACCGGGATCGTGTTGCTGTAGTGCATCCCGGTTTTCCCCTTCACCGCGGCGCCGCTGAATATTTCCTTGGCCCCGCACAGGGGGCAGGTGCCGTTCTTCATTTGTTTCTCCTTGGTTCAAAGGCCGGCATGCAGCGCCGGCTGGCCCACCCGGAAAGACAGGGCTCCCGGCCCTTCCTCGTCCAGGGGCGAGCCCGTGGCGACGGTCGCCAGCAGGATAAAAAGCAGGATGAGGAAAAGGATCTTTTTCATGACTTCTCCCCGGCCGCCGGCCCGGTATCTTCGGGCGTTTCAGCCCGGGCCGGCGTTTTTTGGCGGCGGCGGGTGATGGCCTCGTGCAGGATGGACTCGATCTGGCCGTTGACGCTGCGGAAATCGTCGGCGGCCCAGCGTTCCAGCTCATTCCACATCTCCTGGCTGAGGCGCAGCAGGAATGACTTTTTCGCCGCCATGATCCAATGGCCCCCGCGGCTATTTGTACAACGTGCCGGCGTTGATCACGGGCTGGGCCTCGGCCTCGCCGCACAGCACCACCAGCAGGTTGCTGACCATGGCCGCCTTGCGCTCCTCGTCCAGGTCGACGACGTTCTTGGCTTTCAGGTCTTCCAAAGCCATGTCGACCATGGAGACGGCGCCGTGGACGATCTTGCGCCGGGCGGCGATGATGGCCTCGGCCTGCTGGCGGCGTAGCATGGCGCCGGCGATTTCGGGGGCGTAAGCCAGGTGGGTGAGGCGCGTCTCCTCGACCAGCACGCCCGCCTTTTCCAGCCGCTCCTGCAGTTCTTTCTTCAGCACCTGGGCCACTTCGTCCATGCCGCTGCGCAGCGTGATCTCCTCCTCTTCCTCGCCGTGGTCGTAAGGATAGCAGTTGGCCAGGTGGCGCAACGCGGCGTCGCTCTGGATCTTGACGTAGTGCTCATAGTGGTCGACGTCGAAAAGGGCGTGGGCCGTGTCCACGATGCGCCAGACCACCACGGCGGCGATCTCGATGGGGTTGCCACGCTTGTCGTTGACCTTCAGCTTGTCGATCTCGAAGTTGCGGATGCGCCGCGAGACGGTGTAGCGGCCGCGCGGCACGGCCAGCGCCAGCGGGTTGGTCCAGTGGAAGCCGTCGCTGCTGACCGTCCCCTTGTATTTGCCGAACAGGACCAGCACCTTGGCCTCGTTGGGCTGCAGGGTGAAATAGCCCGGCGGCAGGACGGCGGCCACGGTGACCAGCAGGGCCAGCACCAGCAGGATCTGTAACGCCGACCAATGGGCAGTGTTCGCCCCGGAGATGATGATGGAAACAATGGCCAGGATCAGCAGGACGTGCAGGGCGACGACCGCCCAGCCGTTGAACGACGTTCCCTTCTTTTCGTTAGTCATGAATGCCTCCTTCAATGCTATCGAAATGATATCATAATTATAGCACTCATTTCCGCGGCCGTCAACATTTATTTTTAAAACATCAAAAGTTGTCGGCCAAAAGCCGGTCTTTAAGTAACCGGGGGCCGTTTGTCATTGGCGATCAAATCGGCTACAATTTGAACCGATCTGAATTATGGCGATTTATCGTTGATCAAGGTCATGAGCAAAAAGCGGGAGCGTTATCAAAAGGGCTTGGCGGCAATAATTGGCGCCTCATTTTTGCCTGTCGCCACCCTGGTTTTTTTCGGGCCGCTTTTTCTCTTCTTGACCAATGCAGACGAATTCTCCATCGGCCTGTCCGCCATTCTTGCGCATCAAGCGCTTTTTGCCTTGATCTTGTCGGTCGTTTTCATGCTCATTTTTTTCATGGTACCGGAACGCATTTTTCAGATCCTGCTGGTCCTGGCGACGGCTTGCGGCTTTCTGTTCTGGATGCAGGGGCAAGTCATCGTATGGCAGTATGGGGCCCTTGACGGGCAGGACATCGCCTGGTCCAAGCATTTTTTCAAGGGAATTCTTGACGGATCGATATGGATCGCCGTTCTGGCGCTTGCCCTGGCATTTCGGCGGCGGCTGTTCCCCTGGATCGGCAGAATAGCCATGTTCTTCATCCTATTGCAGGCGGGGGTGCTCTTAGTCCTGTTTCTGAAAAACCCCCAAGCCTGGCAACCGCCGCCGGCTCCGGGCATTGCCAAGTATCGTTACGATTTTTCCCGGGATAAAAATGTCCTGCTTCTGATTCTGGACGAATTCCAGTCCGATGTGTTTGCGGAGATCATCCGCCAGGATCCCAAGTACTCGTCCATGTTCGACGGATTCACGTATTTCAGGGATGCCATCGGCAGTTTTTCAAGCACTGCCGCGGCGGTTCCACTGATCATGACCGGGCAGTACTATGACAATTCCGAACGCCGATCGCACTATATCAGGCGCTCATTTGAAAAGCATTCCATCCCGCAGGTGCTGCGGGCGGACGGTTTCCGCCTGGACCTGTATCCCCGGCCGGATGCAAACGATTTAATCCATCTGCCGGCATCATGGCTGGAACCGGAACATAGTGAACGGATATCCTGGAGTGAATCGCTGTCCATGCGGGCATTTTTGTTGGATATCACGTTATTTCGCCATGTGCCGCACTTTGCAAAGCCGGCTATTTATCGACGGCAGAAATGGCTGTTCAGCGCCTGGGCTCGCAAAGCTTTCTCCACCGCGGACGTTCCCCGCCCGACCGGCAAGGTGCCGGATGCCAGGGAGCGGAGGACTCCGATATTCAGGCGCGAACTGGCGAGTCTGGGCCTCGATTTCAATTTCCTGAACAGTTTTTTGTTTCATGCGCACGATGAAAGCGCGGAACCGGTTTTCAAGTATTATCATTGGAACGCCGTGCATCCACCCCTGCGTTTTGATGAAAAATTTCAGGTCGTTTACCCCGAATTCAACCGCTCCAGTTATATCCGTCAGGCCAGGGCCTGCCTGTGCATGGTGGGACTTGTCCTGAAGAAAATGAAGGACCTGAATGCCTATGACCGGACCCTGATGATTATTCTGAGCGATCATGGGTCGGGGCGCAGCCGGGACCTTCTTGTCAATCCGCTTGCCAACGCGCATAGCCGCTCACTCGCCAAGGGCAACCCTTATCAGGATTTTCATTACGTCAAATCAAGGGCGTGCGCACTGCTCCTGGTCAAGCCGATCCGATCAAGGGGGGCCTTGAAAACCAGCCTTGCTCCGGTATCCCACCTGGATATCGCGCCGACGATTTTCAGCGAGTTGAAGATCAAGACATCGGGTTTTTCCGGCCAATCCGTTTTTTCCATACCGGAAGGGAGTCAGCGGGAACGATATTTTTATTCCTATGACTGGAATGGGCACCATGCTGAATTTCTTGAACCTCTGGTGGAATATCGCATTGATGGCGACGGTTGGAGTGATGCCTCCTGGAATCTGACCGGTCGAGTTCTTAAAGCGAAAAAATGACATTTTGTGAAATATAAGTTCAATGCGTAACCTATTTACCCACCATCAATAGTTCATTTTTTGCATTGAAACTGTCTTGAATTGACACTTTTTGGTAAAAATTTCACGCTATTAGAAAAATTGCATTACTTTTAAATTGGCACGAATATTGTTTGCGAAAAAGCGTATAAGTTTCTATTGAGATGAAGAAGCAGCAATGAAAAAGCGCCGGGAAGCCAGGGTCAAGCAAAGCCTGCTGGTCGACATCAGCCGCAGGGGCCTCGAGCAAATGGGGGTCACGGTGGATGTTTCCCGCCGCGGGATGTGCATTGCCACGACCAGGGTCATCCGCAAGCGCAGCCGGCTGCACATCCTCCTTGCCGCCGGCGACGATATTTATTCCGTTACCGGGCTGGTGGTGTGGAAAAGGAAGAAGGATGACCCCCGGAAGGAAGAAGCTCCGGTGGGGCTGGGCATCGAGATCGAGAAGGCGGATCCGGGATATCGCAAGTTCATTGCGGCTGCCGGTAAAAAGAAACGTGAGGGTCGTCGTCCGGCATAGCCATATTTGCCGCAATCATTTCGTTTCGGATCGGGTGCTCGGCCTTCGGAACCTTCTTGCCTTACGCCGTAAACCCTGAACCTTGCGCCGAGTTCCATTTTTTCTTGTTGCTCATCATGATAGATCTTTTCAATAACCTACGGTCCTGACCCTGCCCCCTCATCCTTTACAAATCCCCGCTGTTGGGTTAGAATCCGACCTTGCCCGCTCGTTTGCAACGGCGATCCAGGGGAAAAAATGAATCCAGCCCGCTGTCTTGAAAGCATTGTCGATGTGGTCGGCCACACCCCCATGGTCCGACTCAACCGCGTGACCGGCGATATTCCCGGCGAGGTCTTCGCCAAGCTGGAATTCCTCAACCCCATGGGCAGCTGCAAGGACCGCATCGCCCGTTACATGATCGAGAAAGCGGAGCGGGAGGGAAAGATCAAGCCCGGCGACCTGATCATCGAGAATTCCTCGGGCAATACCGCCATGGGGCTGGCCATGATCGCCATCCAGAAGGGCTACCGCCTCAAGGTCGTGGTCCGCGACCGCATCAGCCGCGAGAAGCTCGACCAGCTGAAGGCCCTGGGCGTGGAGATCCACATGGTGGACGCCTCCCTGCCCCCCGAGCATCCCGACAGTTACAACAATATCACGCCGCGGCTGGCCCGGGAGACGCCGAACTGCTTTTTCCCCGACCAGCACAACAACCTGGACAACAACGAGGCCCACTACCTGGGCACCGGCCCCGAGATCTGGGAACAGATGGACGGGCGCATCGACTATTTCGTCGCCGGCATCGGCACCGGCGGCACCATCGGCGGCACGGCCCGCTTCCTGAAGGAAAAAGACCCCAAAATCCAGGTCGTTGCCGTCGACCCGCTGGGGTCGGTCTTTTTTGAGTATTTTCATCACCGCAGGATGGTCAAGCCCGGACCCTACCTGATCGAGGGGCTGGGCGACGAATTCCTCATTGGCTGCGCCGATTTCTCCCACATCGACGACATGCTGCAGGTGACCGATCGTGACGCGTTCCAGGCGGCCAGGGAGCTGGCGCTGCGCGAAGGCATCCTGGCCGGCGGTTCGAGCGGAGCCGCCTTGTGGGGGATACGGCAGCTGGCCGGGAAGATCCGGCGCCCGGTGCGCATCGTCACCATCTTCCCCGACGGCGCCTCCCGTTACCTCAGCACCATATACAACGACGAGTGGCTCGAGGCCAAGGGGTTGAAATAGGGGGAAAACGGCCGGCCGGCCGCCCTGTCTGCAAGATCGGCAGAACTTTTTTTGTTCCAATTTCGTAATCTATACTTACGCTGGAGGCGACCGATGAAGAAATTATGGCTGCTGGCCGTGCTTGTCCTTTCCTTGGGTTCCGTCATTTCAGCCCAGGAGAGGCAGGTAAAAACGCTCACCCTTAACGATGTGATCGAACAGGTCCTGAAAAACAACCTCGACCTGCAGATCGAGATGACCAACCCGGAGATCGCCGACGCCCTCTGGAGCAAGAGCAAGGCCATATTCATCCCGCAACTGGCCCTCAACTTCAACAGCGCCTCGACCTCGACCCCCAGCTCCACCATTTTCACCGGGGCTGACGTCGAGAAAGCCGATTCCGGCGGCCTGTCGCTCACCCTGTCGCAGAGACTGCTCACCGGCGGCAACCTGGATGTCGTGCTGGACAATTCCCGCAACTCGACCAACTCGCGCTTCAGCCAGATCAATCCCCGCTACAACTCGATGCTGCGTTTCAACCTGACCCAGCCGCTGCTCAAGAATTTCGGGCTGACGGCCACCCGGAGGAACATCATTATCGCCCGCAACAACCGGGATAAATCGCTCTCCGCCCTCAAGCAGAGGGTGATCGACCTGATCTACCAGGCCGAGGAGGCGTATTGGAACCTGGTGCACTCGCACCAGAACCTGGCGGTCAAGGAGAAGTCGCTGCAGCTGGCCAAGGACCTGCTGAAGCAGAACGAGGTCCAGGTCAAGGTCGGGGTCTCGGCGCCCATGGACATCCTGACCGCCCAGGCCGAGGTGGCCGCCCGTGAAGGCGAGGCGCTGCAGGCGCGCAGCCTGATCCAGGCCTACGAGGAGAACCTGAGGCGCATCCTGAACATCAGCCAGGCGCCCGAGGACATCATCCCCCAGGACACGCCAAAGTTCAGCCCGCGACAGACCGATTTCAACGGCTTCCTGGAAACGGCCCTGGGACAGCGTCCCGACATCGAGCAGGTGCGCCTGGAGCTCAAGAGCAAGAACATCGACGTGCGCTATTTCCGCAACCAGTCCCTGCCCAACCTTCAGCTCACCGCCTCGTACTACACCCGGGGCCTGAGCGGCACGCCCCAGGACGTCGACTTCGACCTGCTGCCTTCCGGCTCCACCCCCGGCAGCATCGGCGGCAACCTGAGCGATTCGCTGCGCGACGCGCTGAAGCGCCTGTACGAGAATTACTCCATCGGCCTGCAGCTCTCGATTCCGGTGGTCAACACCTCGGCCCGCGCCGACCTGCTGCAGGCGCGGCTCAGCCTGGAGCAGTCGCTGCTGACTTTGAAGAAGGTCGAGAGCACCATCTATTCCGAGGTCAAGCAGATCATCATGGACCTGGAGACCAATGCCAAGATCGTCGATGCCACCCGCATCTCGCGCGAACTGGCCGACCAGAAACTGGCCGCCGAGCAGAAGAAACTGGCGGTCGGTCTCTCGACCAACTACCAGGTGCTGCAGTACCAGCGCGACTTCGCCAATGCCCAGATCGCCGAGCTCAGGTCGCTGATCGACTACAACCTGGCCCTTTCGCGCGTGGACAAGGTGCTGGGCGTCACCCTGGAAACCCACAACATCCAATTCAGTGAATTCCTGGACGAAAAGAAATAAAAAAAACGCCGATTTCCTCCTCCTTGTTTACACGGGGGTTCTTTTCTGATAAAATATAGTCTAGTTTTGCACAATAACAGGAGGAATTTGTGAGCATTACCAAGGACACCAAGCAAAAGCTGATCGGTCGCTTTCAGATAAACGAGAAGGACACCGGTTCGTCTGAAGTTCAGGTCGCTGTCTTGACCGAAAGGATCCGCAATCTGACCGAGCATTTCAAGTCGCACCAGAAGGACAACCACTCCCGCAAGGGCCTGCTGACCATGGTCTCCACAAGAAAAAAGCTGCTCAATTACCTGCGGCGCACCGACTATAACAAATATGTGAAGATCATCCAGGAACTGGAACTCAGAAAGTAATTTATTTCAGGAGAATTACATGCAAAAAACCATTCAAATCGACATAGAGGGTTCTAGCCTAAAAATCGACATCCACCGCTGGGCGCGCCAGTCGAACGGCTCGGCCTTGCTGACGTACAAGGACAACATGATCCTGGTCACCGCCAACATGCGCGACGAAGAGAAAGTCGGCCAGGACTTCCTGCCGCTGATGGTGGATTTCCGCGAGAACACCTACTCCGCGGGCAAGATCCCCGGCGGCTTCTTCAAGCGCGAGGGCAAGCCCTCCGAGAAGGAAGTGCTGCTTTCCCGCCTCATCGACCGCCCCATCCGGCCGCTGTTCCCCGAGAACTACCACCACGACACCCAGGTGATCGCCATGCTGCTCTCGGCCGACTTCAGCATCGATTACGACGCCATGGGCATCATCGGCGCCTCCGCCGCTTTGCTCTCCTCGACCATCCCCTTCACCTCGCCGCTGGCGGCGGTCAAGATCGGCTGGAAGGCCGGGCAGTACATCGTCAACCCCGGCCTGGACATGCGCAAGGAACTGGACATGATCCTGCTGGTGGCCGGCACCGAGACGGAAGTGGTCATGCTCGAGGCCGGCGGCAGCGAGTTCTCCGACCAGGTCTTCCTGGAGGGGCTGCGCCGGGCCAAGGAAGTGATCGCCCGCATCTGCCAGGCGCAGAAAGAGCTGATCAATCCCGACAAGATGGTCCCGGCCGCCAAGCCCGAGACCGATGCCCTGGCCGCAGACATCCGCGCCAAGTTTTCGGCCCAGATCCGCGACGCCATCTTCACCCAGGACCGCGTGCTGCGCCGCCTGAAGATCAAGGCCATCATGGAGGAGATCCAGCAGGGCAAGGAAGGAACCGAAGAGCTCGCCCTCGCCAAGGGCGCATTCGAGAGGGTCGAATCCCAGGTGTTCCGCGAGACGCTGCTCAAGGAAAAGCGGCGCACCGACAACCGTTCCTTCACCGAGATCCGGCCGATCCGCATCGAGCTGGGCGTACTGCCCCGCGTCCACGGCTCGGCCGTCTTCACCCGCGGCGAGACCCAGTCGCTGTCGACCGTCACCCTGGGTTCCGAGGACGACGCCCAGCGCCTCGACCTGCTCAGCGGTGCCGATTCCAAGAAGAAATTCCTCCTGCACTACAACTTCCCGCCCTTTTCGGTGGGCGAGGTCAGTTTCCTGCGCGGGGCCGGCCGCCGCGAGATCGGCCACGGCAACCTGGCCGAGAAGGCACTGAAGATCATGATCCCGGACAACGAAACGTTTCCCTATACCATCCGCGTCGTCTCCGACATCCTGGAGTCGAACGGCTCCTCATCCATGGCCACGGTCTGCGGCGGGACCCTGGCGCTGATGAATGCCGGTGTGCCCATCAAGGCCCCGGTGGCCGGCATCGCCATGGGCCTGGTCAAGGAAGGCGACGAATTCGCCGTGCTGACCGA
>DCVB01000105.1 GCA_002327965.1 Candidatus Aminicenantes bacterium UBA2199
CTGACCGGCTGGGAGGAGGACTCGCGCAAGAACCCGGGCGAGAAAGTCTACTGCACCTGGAACGGCTATAGTTTCAAGAACCTCAACAAGCTTCACGACGAGAAACTGATCGTCCAGATCAAGGACAAGAAGCTGGTCATCGTGACCGACTTGGGCAGGCAACTGGCCGAAAAACTGAAAAGCCAATATCTGTCCTGAGCTTCTTGCTGCTCTCCCTTTCCCCGGAGGCGCGGCGGATCCTTGATCCGTACCGCGCCTCTTTTTTTGCTGTTTATAAGGGAGTCTGCGGAACTGTGCGCGTTTCAGTGCAATTGGATTTCTACATTGCCCATAACGCTGATTCGGTCATCGGCGATTGGAATTCAAAAAATTATCCTTGAATTTTCTTCTGGATGCCTGGGGATTTCTTTTCTTCACTTTTGCCTTTTGACTTTCGTCTTTTGCCTTTTTCCTCTATATCTCTGCCCCGGCCCCCTCTTTATTCTTTTGCTTTTTCTTCCCTGCGCCTTCCGCCAAGTTCAATTCCTCTTCCCGATCACGCTGAACTTCCTTTCCAGCCGCTGCCCTTCTTCGTCAACGAGCACCAGGAGGTGCTCGCCGGCAACGGGCCGCGCCGCGACCTGGTGGAAGTGGCGGGTGGCGGTGAGAAACTCTCCGTCCAGGTGCCAGTAGATCACCGTTTCCGGGCGGCGGTGGACGGCCTCGAAGACCACCTCGCCGGGGCGGCCGTCGAGGTCGACGGGAATGTAGACCGCCGTGTTCACGTCGGGGTAGACCAGGCTGATATCCCGGCGGCCCGATCCGGCCTGGAAGCTGCCGGCGCAATCCCGGCGGAAAGGAGGCAGGGAGCGGTACTCGGGATGATAGCGCCGGTAATAGTACTCCTGCACCGGCGGCAGGACGAACCACGGCCGGTGGAGCATGCGCGTGGGCGATTCGCAGCCCGAGTCGACGCGGAAGCGGCCGCCGGCGTCCAGGTGCACCAGCTGGTGATAGGGACAGGAATGCTGGAAGTGGCTCTCCCTGGGCACGGCGACAACGACCACCGGGCAGAGTTCGCCGGCCAGAAAGCCCGAGTCGCGGCAGACCTGCATTTCCTTCAGCCAGAGGCGCGGCGGCGCGATCCGGCCCCCGGTGTCCAGCGCGTTCAACACGTCGAAAAGGACCGGCGCCGCCGTCGACAGGCCGGTCAGGAGCGGATTGCCCTCGCCGTCGGCATTGCCGGCCCAGATGCCGGCCGTGTAGGCGGGGGTCACGCCCACCGCCCAGGCATCGCGCAGGCCGAAGCTGGTCCCGGTTTTCCAGGCCACCCAGCGCGAGGAGGAGAATTCCTTCCAGTAGCCCTCGTCATCGGGACGGTTGACCTCGGTCAGCGCCTCGAGGGTCAGGTAGGCGGCCCCGGGGCCCAGGTCGCTCATGCGCGACCGGCGCAGCGGTTCATCGCGCAGAAGCCGCACCTCGCTGCGGTGCCCGGCGTCGCCCAGCGCCAGTTGCGCCAGCCCGGCATAGAGGGCGGTCACCTCGTAGAGGGTCGTCTCGGCGCCGCCGAGGATCAGGGTCAGCCCGTAGCCGCCGGGCGGGCGGCTTAGGGTGGTCAGGCCCCATTTCTTCAGCAGGTTGTAGAAGCGGGGAATACCGTACTGCTGCAGCATGCGGATGGCGGGGATGTTCAGCGACCAGGCCAGCGCCTCGCGCGCCGGCACGGCGCCTCGGAAGCGCCGGTCGAAATTCTCCGGCACGTAGCCGGCGAAATGGGCGGGCGTGTCGGCGACCAGGGTCGTCGGCGCCAATCCGCCTTCCTGCAGCATGGCGGCATAGAGGAACGGCTTGAGGATGCTGCCGCTGCTGCGCGGCCGGTGCAGGAGATCGAGGTCCTGGCCGTGGGCGGCAGCGGACTCGCGGGCGACGTTGCCCACGTAAGCCGCCACCGTTCCCCGGCGGTTATCGACGATCAGCGCGGCGAGGTTGCGGACGTTTCCCGCCAGCAGGCGCTTGCCGTTGGCCTGGACGATGCGCGCCAGGGAGGACTGCAGCCCGGAATCGATGAACGTATAGAACGGTTGCCGGCTGCCGTGCCGTGCCGTCAGCGTGTCCAGCAGGTGGGGCGCCGGGCGCGGCAGCGTCCGCATGCCGGCGGGCATGGGCTCGGCCAGAGCCAGCAAGAGATCCAGGGCGGAGATGAGCCGGCGCCGCTCCAGCAGGCGCAGCAGCCGGTCGCGCTTGCGCTGCAGCAGGCGGCGGTGGGCGGCGCCGGCAATGAGCTTGGGATCGTTGGGCAGCACGGCCAGGAAGGCGGCCTCGGCCCAGCTCAGCGCCTCGGGGCCGCGGTCGAAATAGAACCAGGAGGCGGCGTCGATGCCGACAATGTTGCCGCCGAAAGGGGCGTTGGCGGCGTGCAGGTCGAGGATCTCGCGCTTGGATATGGAGAACTCGAGGCGCAGGGCCAGCGCCATCTCGCGCAACTTCTCCAGGTAGGTGCGCGGCGGGTTCTTGCGGCTGATGCGCACCACCTGCATGGTCAGGGTACTGCCGCCGCTGACCACCCCCCGCTTGCGGACATTGGTCCACAGGGCGCGGACGATCGCCCGCAGGTCGACACCGCGGTGGCGGAAGAAACGGCGGTCCTCGTACTGCACCAGCGCCTGGAAAAAGCGCTCGGGTACGGCCCGGGTCCTGGGGAAGCGCCATTGCTCGTCGGCCGCCAGGCGCGCCCCCAGCAGCCGGTCATCGGCGGAAAACAGCACCGGCGAGAGGGGATCGCGGAAAAGCCGGCGCGGCGCCGTCCACCAGGCGAGCAGGACCAGGCCGCCGGCAATCGCGCCCAGCAGCAGCAGCGCCCGGCGATGCCTGCGCAGGAAGGGGATCAGCGCCGGATCTCCACCCACTGCCCCGTCGTGTTGGCGTGGAAGGCCGCGTCATACATCGCTTCCACGCCGATCCCGGGCTGGTAGAACCGCCCGCCGTAGGAGGCGTTGAGCATTGCCGTGAACGTCTTCTTGGCGCCGGCCTTCAGGCTGAAGTAGGTGAGGATGCGGTCGTCACGGACATCCTGGTAATCGAAGTATCCGCTTCCGGGCTCATCGCTGAACAGGCGCGGGTTGGCGATCTGGCAGCCGGCGGGGACGATATGGGTCAGGGCCAGGTTGTTCAGCGTCTGCCGGCTGAGGTTGGTGACCTGGATCTCGACCTTCATGTCGCCACCCTGGGCGAGGCGCGCCGGGTCGATGGCATTCTCGTTCGCGTCCCTGAAGACCACCTCCAGGCGCAGGTTGCTCTCGTGCGCCGTTTCGCCGCCGGCGGGCGGGATGCCGGCGATGGTGGCCGTCACGTACAGGCGGCCGGCGCCCGGATTGACGATCTTCAGCATCCGCTCCGCCGCGGTGAACGGGGAGAATTCCTGCTGGTGGAAGGGTACGGCGGCTTCGACCTCCTTCAGCGGCTCTCCCTGCCAGCCGGCCTGGAAACGGAAGGGCTTGGCCGGTGAGCCGCCGTAGTAAGTGGCGATGGCCATCAGGGCGTAGGCGGTCTCCTGGGTGGAATACCAGGTATCGCTCGACATGGCCGCGACGATCTCGTCGAGGAATTTTTTCGCACGGCCCTCCTGGCCCATGTGCACCAGGGTGCGCACCATGACCGCCTTGTCGCGGAGATCGGAGCCGAAGGTGCGGCTATCGTCGCGGTACGGGGTCACCTGCCACGAGCACTTGCTCAAGAGGTCATCGGCCGCCTCGCGCTGCCCTCCGGCCTGGAAGGCGCCGGCCAGCAGCACGGCGGCGGGACCGTCCAGCCCCGAAGTCTCGCGCAGACGGTTCATGGCCCCCAGGTCGGGCGAACCGGCCAGGGCCAGCGTGTACAAGCGGAAGGCCTGGACGATGCGTCCGTGCTCCGGCCCCGCGGTCCAGGAATTGGCCAGCGTCCGCTGGTGCTTCTGCCATCCGTCCAGCATGGCGGCGGGGACACGGAAGCCGAGGCGCTGGGCCTCGAGCAGGAAATAACCGGCATACGACGAGGTCCAGTGGTGGGCCTCGTACTCACCGGGCCAGTAGGCAAAGCCGCCGCCGGGCGCCTGGAACGTGCGCATCTTTTCAATGGCGCCGGCGACGTGCGTTTCCACTTTTTTCTGCAGCCCGGCATCGAGCTTGATCAGGTTCTTCAGGTAGAGCTGCGGGAAGGCGGTGGAAAGGGTCTGCTCGAGACAGCCGTGGGGATAGCGGATCAGGAATTGCAGCCGCTTCTGCAGGTTAAAGGGGGGGAGCATGGAGTATTCCAGGGTCACGTCGTTGGTCCCCCTGATCCCGAAGGAGCGGATCGCGAGCTGCCGAGTCTCGCCCGGCGCCACTTCGGCATGCAGCGTCTCTAGGATCCTCGGGTTGGCGGCCAGGACGGGCATGACGGTCCGGCTCTCGGCCTTGCGCGTGCCGCTGGTCGCCTGGATGCGTACGCTGCCCTGGCCGATCCCGGTGCCGACGGTCACCGGGAAAAAGACCATCTCATCGCCCGGCTTGCTGAACTCGACGGTCCTGATCTTCGGCCCGTCGACCAGGAAGCGGTCGCCGGCGTCGATCTGAACCTGCACGTTGCGGATGTCGGCGCGGCTGACGAACACCGAGACGGGGAGGTCGAAGGTCTCGCCCGGCCGCACGACGCGCGGCAGGGTGGGCAGGATCATCAGGTCCTGGCGTACCGGCACCGACTTTTCGGCCACGCCGAAGGCGTTGTCGCGGCCCGCCACCGCCATGACACGCACCGCTCCCACGTACTGCGGCATGGCGAACGTGTGCTCGGCGGCCTTGCCGGCCTCCAGGGCGAAGGGACCGGCGAAAAGGACGACGGGCGGGAAACGCCGCTGCTTCTTCTCGCCGGCGGCGGCGCCCCCTTCCTCGTCGCCGCCCAGGGCCAACAGGCGCGAAAGGTCGGCGCCGTAAGCCTCGGCCACGTCGTCGAAGAGATCCCAGGTGAGGACGCCCAGCGCCTCGCGGTTGTAGAACCTCTTGCGCAGGTCGGGGGCGGCGTAGCGGGTCAGACCCAGCAACCCCTCATCGACCACGGCCAGGGTGTAGGTCATAGGCCGGCCGTTCTTTTCCTCCACCTTGACCTTGAAATCGGTCATGGGCTTCAATTCTTCGGCCAATTTGAGCAGCGGCTCCAGCCGGGTGCGCGGGTCCTCCACCAGCATCGGGATGACGCCGTAGAGGCGGATGGGCGTGTCGCTCTTCTTGCCCGAGTGCGGCTGCAGCAGGGTGACGTGGACATGGATGTTGGGAGTCATGCTCTCGTCGAGCTCGATCTCGAAGCGGTTCTCGCCGCTCTGCGTGCTGACCCACATCTGCTTCAGGACGCGCGAGTTGTTTTCCAGCGAGACCAGCGCCCGCCCCTGCGGGGCGTCGGGCAGGAAGATGGTCGCCTTATCACCCACCTGATAGTTCGGCTTGTCGGCACTGAAATTGAGGCGCGTGGAGCCGCTGCCCTTTTCTTCGCGGGCGCGGCCGGCCCAGCCCGGCCAGTCGATGTAGATGGCCCGGCCGGCGGCGTGTCCCCCCTGCGGGTCGACGACGCGCACCAGGTAGCGGCCCCACTGCGGGTACTTGACCTGGAACTTCCAGGCGCCCATGCCGTCGCGCGTCGCCACCTCGCCCTTCAGGACGGGGACATGGCGGGTGCTGGCCACGTACTGGGCCAGCGAGTCACCGCTCTTGTCCCACCACCACTTCCATTCGACCTTGTAGAGGCTGACCTCCAGCTTGTCGCGGGAGACGGGATTGCCATCGGCATCAACGGTGACGATCTGCAGCACGTGGTCCTGGTCGGTGAGCAGCATGCCGCGCATCTCGTCGCCCTTGGGCAGGCGGATGCCGACAAAGCTCCGGTAGGGATAGTAGGGGATGGTCACGGCGTCGGTGGAGAAGTCGCCGCTCTCCTCGAAGACGCGCACGGTGAACATGGCATCCATCATTCCCGGCGCCGCTTTCTCCATCTCCAGGGCGATGGGGAAACGGGCGTCGCCGTTGGCATCCAGGCGTCCCTTGGCCAGCGCCTGCTCGGAAACGCCGACCTCGCGGGCCGGGTCGTCGAACACGTAGTCGGCCCAGCGGGGGAAGCGGGTGGGGCGCGGCGCCAGGCGCACCTGGGCATCGAACTTCAGGTCGGCCGCCACCGCGCCGTGCAGCCACCGGCTGCGCAGGACGGCGGTCGCCGGCCGGTCCTTGACCAGCTTTTCCGCTCCCGGCTGGAAGTCGATCTTCAGGCGGTTGGGGGCCACCGTCTCGATCTTGAGGTTCTGCTCGAAGGTCAGGCCGCCGACCAGCACCCGCGCCTTCCAGTTGCCGGTGGGTGCCGATTCGTCGGTGCGCAGGCGGAAGGAGTGAAAGGCATCGAGGGAACGCGCCGGCTTGGCGGTCCGGATCAGCTGCCCTTTGGGATTGTAGAGCTCGAGAAGCAGCGGGTGCCCGGCCGGCAGTTTGCGCTCCCGGTCGAAAAGGACGAACGTCAGGTAGAGGTCGTCCCCGGGGCGCCAGACGCCGCGCTCGCCGTACAGGGCGCCCTTGATCCCTTTCTGCACCTTCTCGCCACCCACGTCGAAATGGCTGGTCGCCAGCGCCCCCTCGCGGCTCAGGCGCAGATAGCCCCGATCCTTGCCGTGCTGGGCCTCAATGAAGAACGGCTGGCCCGGCAGGTTCAGGGTCAGGAAACCCGAGCCGTCGCTGCTGCCCTCGCCGAGCAGCTGGTTCTGGAAATTGTAGGCGCGCACGCGCACGGCGGCGAGCGGCTCGGCGCTGCGGATGTCGGTCGTGACCACGTGCAGGTCGAAGTTGTCGCCGCGCTTGGCCACCAGGCCGATGTTCGAGGCCAGGAAGTTGCGCGCCTGGATCGCGTTCTCATTAAAGCGCGGGTTGTAATAGGCATCCTTGCAGGGGTCGCTGCGCTCGGCCCAGCCGTCGCTTCCATCCTGGTAATAATAGGAATAAGAATAGTCCCAGTTGGAAAAGTCGCGCCAGGAGGCGTCGTCCTGGTTCTGCAGCTCGGGCTCAGGCACCGGCTTGTCCTGGTTGGCGCAGGGGAAAACGGCATTGCCGCGGTGGAAGGAGAGGATGATGCGGAACAGGCTGCCCGGGTTCTCGCCCAGGAGCCGGGTCACGTCCAGGCTGTAGCGCCGCCAGACCGATGCCTCCTCGGGCTTGTCGGACAGGGGCACGGTCTTGCGCCACAGGAAACGGCCGACCTGCGAAAGGTTATCCTTGCCATCCAGGTTGTTCTGCTGGAAGAACTGCGCCATGTTGTTGGCATAGACCTGGAACGCGGTCACCTGGACCGCGCGCAGGCTCACCGCCTCGAAGGGAACGGTCAACCGGTCCTTATCGGGCAGGATGTTGCCCTGGCCGACGAAGCGCACCTGCGGCGCCAGGCGCTGGAAGGTCATCGTGCGCGTCAGTCGCTTTTCCAGCCTGCGGTCGTTGAAGTTGCGCACGCCGGGATGGACGGTGACGTCGACGGCGGCGTCGAAGCCCTTGGCGGAATAGACGCGGATCACGTTGTTGTCGACCTCAAACGTGGGCTCGTGGCCGGGAACAGTGACCAGGCCGCGCAGGTTCTGGCTTTTCTTCAGCGGATCGGAAAAGCGCAGCAGGATGCTGTTGGCCGGTTCGAGGACAGCCTCGGCCTCCAGCAGGTCGAACTGGCCCAGCGAGGGGACGTCGATCCGCCGCGAACCTTTCTGCTCGGCGCCGAGCGCCGACCCGTCCCAGTTGAGCTCGACATGGCTGGGTGTCTCCTGGCGCCGGATGGCGCGGATGACGAAGGAGTGGCTGCACCCCTGGTTCTCGTGCGACCAGTCGATGGCCAGCGCCTTGCCCTCCTGCCGGGCCGCAAGGACCTTCTGGACGGCAGCGTCTTCCTGCACGTCGCGGGTGGTCAGCAGGCCGCGCAGCAGGAACTGGTTGGGCGAGACCTCATCCAGCGGCGTCAGCCCCTGCAGGTCGATGGCGATCGACTCGCGGATGACGGAGAAGGCAAACTCGAAGCGCGCGTACTCGCGCGGCAGGCTCATGAATTTCTTCAGGTTCAGGACGGCGCGGTAGGTCGTTCCCGGCAGCAGCTGGCGGTCGGGAGTGAAGACCAGCTCGCGGGGCGATTTCCATTGCGCCTTGCCGGCGATGGCGGGGCTGAATTCCAGATAGTCCTGCAGCTCGGAGGCATCCTGCCCTTCCGTGCCGACGTTGTTGACGAACAGCACGCGGATCGGCGCCCGGCGCGAGATGTCGCCCGAGGTGAAGGCGCTGATGTAGCGGTACCACTCCTGCGCCTGTGGCGGCTTGGCCTTCTTGCAGGAGAACTGGGAAGACGAAAACAACAACAGCACCCATACCAGGACCGGCCATTTTTTTTTCATGCGCCCCCTCCTTGAAAATCTTGGCAAAAGGGAAATATAGCACAACAGGGGAATAAAATCATGGGTCCGGCAAGCGCCGGGAAGAGATGGTCGCGCCTAGAAACAGTCCTTGCCGTTGACGGTGACCTGCTTGGCGATCACGTTGCCGGCGTCGTCGCGGACCAGGGTGACGCTGCCGGTATACTGCGCGTTGTCGCAGATGGCCTTGAACTCGAAGTAGATCAGCTTGCCGTTCGCGTCCAGCTTGGGGTTTGACAGGCTGTAGGCCACGCAGTTGGGCATCACGAGCTCGTCGCCGTCGAAATAGACCTTGTCGCAAGGATCGGTGGAAAAAGCCTTGCAGCCCGCCGCGGACAGCAGCGCAACCAGGATGACCGTCAGCAAGCCCAGCCGGATCTTCATGTCGCCTCCCGATTCAAGAATGTATCATAAGCGTTTGCGCGCGGCTTGTCAACGGCGGCTCAGGGAGCCGTCGCCGTTTTTTCGCCCGGCTTGGCGTTCCAGAGATCCAGCAGGTAGGGCTTGCGGATCTCGAAAATGCGCGCCTGCTCCTCGACCACGGCCTCGGCCTCGTCGTTGGATTTTTCGCCGACGCGGCGGATGAAGGAGGCCACCCGGGCGAAGTAGAGCGGCGACAGGACTTCGATGACCTGCTGTTTGGCCGCCGGCCGGTGGTGGTAGGCGGCGGCGAACTCGAAGAGGATGCGCGCCCAGAGATCGGTGCTGATCAGGAAAATATCGCGGCCGGTGTCGATGCAGGCCTCGAGCTCGTCGAAAGTCTCGGTCCGGAGGATCGATTTCCAGGCGCCGTGCAGGGTCTGCCACGAGAGATAAAAGTGCTCCACCAGCCGCTGGAAGTCGATGGGAAAGGCCTCCGGTTGCTCGTCGCCGGGATCGCCCCAGACGTCGATGGCCGCGCTTCGCCCGGCAACGGTCCAGTAGGCTTCGGTCTCTTCCATGAGGGCAAAGAGGGTGCCGACCACCTGGCGGAACATCGGCTCCAGGCTGGCGGCCGGATCCTTGGCGTCGTGGACCTTGACCCCCAGGTGCGTCTGGCAGATCCGCACCTCGCGGATCAGGGCGTTGACCGTCATCCAGATGTCGATGCCGAAGCGGGCCACGTCGGTATGCCAGATCGGCAGCGCTTCGAGCTCGGCGGCCAGGCGCCCGGAAAAGGCGAACTCGCCGCCGATCGGCTGGCGCACCCGCTTGCCGAACAGGCAGCGCAGCATGTTGTAGGTGACATTGTTGGTGATGGTGCCGTCGAACTTGTAGCGGCGGTAGAGCGGGGCGACGAACTCGTAGCCGCCCTTGACCACCGGGCCCAGCAGGCGCTCGATCCACAGCGGCCTCACCGAGCGCAGGTCGGCATCGAGCAGTGCCAGAGCCTTGGCTTCCAGTTCGCCGGCGGCGGCGAAGATCATGCGCACCGCCGATCCCTTGCCCGGCAGGCCGCGGTAAATGCCGACCACGCCGGGGACCTCCCGCGCCTTCATCTCGGCCAGGGCCAGTTCGCGGGTGTCGTCCAGGGTGGAGCCGCCGTCGGCGATGATGATCGCGCCCCTGCTGCCGGGGAAATGCTCGCGCAATCCCTTGGCGGCGGCGGCCACGACATGGGCGACGGTGGACGCGTTGTTGAAGCAGGGGATGCCGACCAGCAGGTCGGCCTTGCCGATACGGCCGATCAATTCCCGGGTAATGGAGCGCAGGGGCTTCACATCGTTCATCGCCGGACCTCCTTGCAGGGGATCATGAAGCGATCATATCACGAGGAAACGCGGATTGCCAATCGCCGGTCCCAAAGGAGATAAATTCTCCGCGCCGGCCTTGACACTTGATTTTCTTTGGAAATTTGGTTATAGTTCCGGCAAGGATCGTGGGCCGCGCATGCCGGCCACGACAAAATTCAAAAAAAGGAGATGAACGAATGCCGAAAGCAATGACCAAGAGCCAGATCGTGGCTGGAGTCGCGGAGAAGGTCGGGATCACCAAGAAGCAGGCCGGGGAAGCCATCGAAACGCTGGCGACCATGGCCTACAAGAACGCCAAGAACGGCTTCACCGTTCCCGGCCTGGGCAAGCTCGTGCTGGTCAACCGCAAGGCGCGCATGGGCCGCAACCCGGCCACCGGAGCCGCCATCAAGATCCCGGCCAAGCGCGTCGTGAAATTCCGCGTCGCCAAGGCCTGCAAGGACTCCATCCTCGGCTAAGCCCGGATCGTTTCCTGAAAGACTCGGCAACCAGGGCCGCGGCCGGATGGCTGCGGCCTTTTTTTTCTGCCGCTTCATGTCCGCTTGTTGTCCGGTCTCCGGTCTTAACCCGCTCAGCTAGGAGTACGCGATCCCCATGGGCTTGAACATCGTTCTTCTCGGCCTCGGCCAGGTCGGCTCCCACCTGGCCAAAATACTGTCGCGCGAAAACCATGACATTACCGCCATCGACAGCGATCCCGCCCGCGCCCGCGAGGCCGACGAGACGCTGGACATCAAGGCCCTTCATGGCCAGGGCAGCGATCCCCATCTGCTTGAAGAAGCCGGCATCGAGCGGGCCGACATGCTGATCGCCGTCACCGGCAACGATGAAGTGAACGTCGTGGCCTGCGGCATGGCCGCGCGCTTCTGGGTGAAGCAGAAGATCGCCCGCATCCGCAACCCCGAATTCTTCGATCATCCGCCGCGCTTCGCATTCGCCGACTGGGGCGTGGACCTGGCCATTCATCCCGAGCTGGAAACGGCCCGGGAAATCGTGCTCCTGATCAAGCGCAGCGCGGCCACCGATGTTCTGGAATTCGCCGACAATCGCGTCCAGCTCATCGGCATCCGCATCGACGCCACCTGCCCTCTCCTGCACAAAACCCTGGTGGAGGTCAACCGGAAGTTCCCCGAAAAGGTGTTCCGCGTGGTGGCCATCCTGCGCGGGCTCGAGACCATCATTCCCGGCGGCAACGACATCCTGCTCAACCGCGACCAGCTGTTCATCGTCGCCGCCAGTGCCGACATCCCCGCGATCATCGCCCTGATGGGCAAGTCCGAGGAGAAGCTGCAGCAGATCATGATCCTCGGCGGCGGCCGGGTCGGGCGGGCCACAGCCCGGCTCCTGGACCAGGAAAAGGACCTGGCCATCAAGCTCATCGATCCGGATGCCGACCGGGCGCTGACCTTGGCCGACGAAATGAAGAACACGCTGGTCATTCACGGCGACGGCCGCGATTTCAACCTTCTGTCCACCGAGGGCATCCTGGAGACGGACGCCCTGATCAGCGTCACCGAAGACGAGGAGACCAACATCCTGACCAGCCTGCTGGCCAAGCACTTCGGCGTGACCAAGACCATCGCCCTGGTCAACCGTCGCGAATACATGTCGCTGATGGCGCCCATCGGCGTCAATGCCGCCGTGAACACGAACCTGGTCACGTCGAACGCCATCCTGCGCCTCATCCGCCGCAAGGACGTCGTCTCCCTGGCCACGCTGCCGGGCCTCGACGCCCAGGCCGTCGAGTACGTCGCCCACGCCGACTCGCGCATCACCCGCAAGCCGCTGACCAAGGTCGATTTCCCCCACGGTGTCATCGTCGGCGCCATCACCCGCGGCGACCAGGTGATCATTCCCGTCGGCGACACGCGCATCCAGGCAGACGACCACGTGATCATCTTTTCCCTGCCCCAGGCACTCACCGATGTCGACAAGCTTTTTTAGCAGGTGAGACTGCCGTGAACACCGGGATCATCGGCCGCGTCTTGGGTTTCATCCTGCTGTTCGTCGGCATGTTCATGGCCGTTCCGGCGCTGTTCGCCTTTCATTACGGCGGCGGCGATCTGGTGCCCATCCTTGTTTCTTCGGCACTGACCGTGGCGATCGGCGGTTCGCTGATCCTGGTTTTCCGCGCCCGCGGAGAGCTCATGCTGCGCGACAGCTTCGCGGTCGTAACCTTGGGCTGGCTGATCATCTCGGCTCTCGGCGCCCTGCCGTTCGTCATCTCGGGCCATATCCCTTCTTATACCGACGCCTTTTTCGAGAGCATGTCGGGATTCACGACCACCGGCGCCTCCATCCTTGTCCGTGTCGAGGACCTGCCGCGCGGCCTGCTGTTCTGGCGCAGCCTCACCCACTGGCTCGGCGGCATGGGCATCATCGTCCTCTCCCTGGCCATCCTGCCCATGACCGGCATCGGCGGCACCCAGTTGTACAAGGCCGAGATCCCCGGGCCCGCCCCGGACAAGATCACGCCGCGCATCCGCCAGACGGCCAAAACGCTGTGGAAAGTTTACCTGCTGCTCACGCTCCTGGAAACCCTGCTGCTGCTCATCGGCGGCCTTGACCTCCACGAGTCCCTCTGCCAGTCTTTCGGGAGCATGGCCACCGGCGGCTTCTCGACCCGGACCG
Source organism: Candidatus Aminicenantes bacterium UBA2199 (assembly GCA_002327965.1). Classification (GTDB taxonomy): domain Bacteria; phylum Acidobacteriota; class Aminicenantia; order UBA2199; family UBA2199; genus UBA2199. The sequence goes on from DCVB01000105.1 coordinate 12,769, forward strand.
CCTCCATCGCCGGTTTCGGCAGCGTCTTCGTCGAGGCCGTCGTGATCGTCTTCATGTTCCTGGCGGGGATGAATTTCACCCTCCATTACCATTTCCTGAAGGGGAAAACATCGGCCTTCTGGCATAGCGAGGAATTCCGCTTCTACCTGGGGATCATCGCCGTCTTCACCCTGCTGCTGACAGCCGACAATCTCCTGGCCGGGACCATGCGGGCGGGCGGGGCGGTGCGCCATTCCATTTTCCAGGCCGTCTCCATCACCACCACCACGGGATTCGCAACCTCCGATTTCAGCATCTGGCCCGCCACGGCGCGGTTCGTCCTGCTGTTCATGATGTTCATCGGCGGCTGCGCGGGATCAACGGGAGGCAGCATCAAGGTCATCCGCGTCCTGATCATCCTAAAGCAGGGATTGGCCGAGCTGAGGAAGCTGCTCCATCCGCGAGCCGTCATCCCGGTTCGCGTGGACGGGCGCACGGTTCATCAGGACGTGGTGGTCAACATCCTCGGCTTTTTGTTCCTCTATTTCGGGCTGCTGTTCCTGTCCACCCTGGCCATGACCCTGATGGGGCTCGACATCCTCACCGCGTTTTCATCGGTCGCGGCCTCGATCGGGAACATCGGACCGGGCCTGGGCGCCGTGGGACCGGCGGCCAACTACCAGCACATCCCGCTGGCGGGCAAGTGGCTGCTCTCCTTCTGCATGCTGGCCGGCCGTCTGGAGATATATACCGTGTTCGTGCTCTTCACCCGCGACTTCTGGGAATAGGGCGGGAACAGAACTTTTTTCCAACGTTCCCGCCTTCTGGCTGCAATCCTCAACAAGGCCGGCTCATTTCGCGTTCATCTTCATGTTGATGAAAAGAGAATGCTCGCCCTGGCGCCATATTACGATGATCCGCGCATCCTGAGTCTCGGCGCTGTATTCATCGTGGGGCGCGGTGGATTGCGGCGGGAAATCCCGGAGGTCCCGCACCAGCCATTCGCTCGTCGACCGCTTCAATGCCTCAAGCTTCTCCAGGTAGGGCCGGCCGGCGTCCCGCAAAAGGGTATAGTCCAGTTCGCAGCCGACCAGGGTGCCGGCATGGAAAGTGAGCTCGAACATGGCCGTGCCCTCTTCGACGGTCGCCATCCAGCGGCAAGAGCGCTCATCGCAGCCCGCCGGGCCGTAATCGACGATCGCTTTCTTCACGGCGTCCATCTCCATGAACCACTGCAGGCCGAAGGGAAGGTAGAGCGCTTCCGAAGTGGCGGCGGGCCAGGGAAGCGGATTGGCATTGACCCGGATCCAGCAAGCCATCAAGGCGATCAAAAAAATGCTCTTTCTCATCCTGCCTCCTTGGACCGAAGTGAAACGGCCTTTCTCTGAACCGATTGTAGGACAGCGCGAAAATAAATCAAGCCGGTCCCCTGGCGTGACGCAAAAATGAGATTTTCTCCCGGCAGCCATTGACATTTTCCGTCTTAATTCATACCCTCTGGCCAGCAAGAATGTTTTTCGCCGGCCGCCGGGGTTGCCACGGGGCAGCGGCTGATGAACAAGGTTCCGCTGGAGGATGGAGATGAAAAATCGCGTACGTGATCTTTTCCCGGGCGGCAGGCGCTTGCGGGCCATGTTTCTCCTGGCCGTTCTTTTTTCCCTGCCGCTGCCGGCGGAGCACGCCCGGATATTCATGAGCCGCTCAGAGGCCGTGACCGCCCTGATCCAGCAGGCCGACCAGACCTATGCCCGGGCCGCGAACACCTCAATCCAGCATTATTTCAACAACATCCCGGTGAACGCGGCCATCTGCATGGGATTGGCCATGCATGGCCAGAAGCGCCTCGCCGAGCAGACCCCCGGTTATCAGGATCACTATGAGGCCCTGCGCCGGGAAGTACACGAATTCCTCGGCAACCTGGCCAAGGCCCATCTTTTCAAGAACCCCTTCGACGGAGAGCCGATGGATCAACAGTCCCTGGCGAAGATCTTCGACAGCAACGCGTCGGGAGAGCAAAACCAATGGGCGGTCCAGAACCGGCTGCCCGACCCGGCGGCCGTCCGCCAGCCCTTTATCCTGGATCGTGTGACCCCGCAATCGCTGGCCAAGCTCCACCTGAAAGACGATTCCGACTCTATCCGGTTGCTGGACCAGACCACTCCCCCGGTGATCCAAGAGGACCCCCGCCCCCGGCAAAACCCAGCGCCGCCACCCGGCTGCCCGGCCAGTTACGTGGTCGGCACTTGGTGGCTGCAAAAGTCTTTCACCAAAACGATTCATCGATATGAGATAACCCAGACCGGTGACTGCACCTTCGTCATGCGATCCCCAGAAACGGCAGATCATCTCGAATTCCGTTATAGTGGAGAATGGTCCCGAGGTTTTCAGCATGATAGTGGAATATGGATCCCTTCAGCACCTCGTTTCATCCTGACCCGCATCCGGAGCCAAAGTGGATGGGTCCAAAAGAATGAGGCAATTCATATCTACCGAAAACCGGAGGGCGATGAGATGCTTATTCTGTTGATTGATTTTAAGCTTTTTCGCAACAAGCCCAGGTGATGAAGCGGACGACGTGCCAGCCGATAGTCCATAATCATTTAAAACTGAGGGAGGAAATGCGGATGATGTTTTTTAGCAGAAACCATGTTCTCGCGGGCTTGACCTTGGTTCTGGCAATCTTACTCCCGGCCGCCCATGCCCGGGCGCAAAACCGGGATGCCCAGGACCGGATCGATGCCATTGAATCCCGCAGCGACCAGGTCGTCGAGCAGCGGCGGCAGGTGCGTGAGGAGCTCAATCGGGCCGATCGCCTGGCCGGCATCGCGGCAGACTGGTTCCAAAAAAAGAGCCGGGTCGACACGGAGATCCAGCGCCTCGAGGAACAGAAAAGAAGCGGCAGTTTCAACATCTACGACACCCGGCAGCTGGACGACCAGCTGCAGGCCCTGCGCAGAAAGCTCGACGGCATCATGCGGCTGGAGGGCGGACTGCCGATCGACGGCGTCCCGTTCGGCTCGCTGTTCCAACTGCAGGAGGAAGTCAAGCGCAAAAACAGCGAGGCGCTGCAACTGAACGACGAATATGTCCGGCTGACGCAGGAACTGAGGGCCCTGGACCAGGAGCGGGATGCATTGCTCCCGCAGGCGCTGGACCAGGCAAAAACACAGCTTCGCTCCGACAAATTCACGCTCAGCTACCTGCGGGAGGACCTGGAGATGCTGCAGGAGCTGGTCGGCAACAACGGGCTCTGGATCCTGCAGTCCGCGATAAAATTGGGCGCCATGGCCCCGCACATGTCCCGCGAGAGGGCCATCACCCTGCTCACCAACGAATACATACTCTCGGTCCAGTCCACTCCCGGGAAAAAGGTCGACCACCGGGAACTTGCCGAAAAGATCAAGAAATACCAGGCGGAATCCGACGCGATCAAGCGCGAGGTGCGCGAGCGGATCATTCCGGAAAGGATCCGCGAGATCGAGGAACTGCAGCGCCGGGTCAGCCTGCTGGAGGGCGGCGCCCGCGAGATCAAGGGCTGCTGGGTCATCGTGGTGGGCAGCGGGAATTACCCGGTCATCGAGATCGCCGGCAACGCCCAGGGGTATTACGAGGCGATCCTGACCCACGTCGGGCAACTCGACTTTTTCAAGCGCGGCAACCGGCTGTTCTCGGTCAGCCGGGTCAACGACGACACCTACGACGGCACCGAGTACTCCTTCACCGCCGCCGGCCGCCCCGTGAAGGTCACGCTGCGGCTCGTCATGAGCCGGGACGGAAAATCCATCAGCTATCGTGCCGACTCCCTGCTGACCCTGCGGCGCTGTGACTGATCCCGCAGGGAGATCGGAAACGAACCCAGGCAGGCAAAGTTCTTCGTTTTCGACTTTCCCGGCAAATCTTCCGGGAATGGCGGATCAGATCAGGAAAAGCATGACCACGCCCAGCAGGGCGACCAGCGTGCCAATGATCGCCCGCGGGGTGATCTTCTCCCTGAACAGGAAATGGGAGACCGGCAGCAGCATCACCGGGGTCAGCGACATCAAGGTCGAGGCGACGCCGATATGGGCGTGGGCGATGGCCACCAGCGAGAGGATGACGCCCAGGACGGGGCCGGTCAGCGAGCCGGCGCTGATCTGCAGCAAGGCCCTGCCGTCCTTCATCGCGGCCAGGTGGCCGCGCAGTTTTCCCTGGAAAAAGTTGAACAGCGCCAGCAGCAGGCCGGCGACGCCGACACGGACCAGGGTGGCGGAAATGGCCGAATAATCGCCGGCCAGCCCCAGCCGCGAGAACAGCAGCCCCAGCGCCTGACCCGCCGCGCCGCCCACGGCCAGCCATATGCCCAGGAGCTTTTTCCGCGGCAACACAGCGAGGGGATCACCTTCCGGCGCCGTTCGTTCCGCCACCACCCAGGCGACGCCGCCGATGGTCACCAGGATGCTGGCGATCTCCAGGATCCGCAGCGTCTCACCCAGGAACGCCCAGGCGAGGAAGGCGCCGAAGACCGGCACCAGCAGCGCCAGCAGCATGGTCCGCCGCGGACCGATGAGCAGGAAAGACTCGAACAGCATGGCGTCGCCGATGACGAAGCCGATCACGCCGGAGAGTCCCAGGTAGAATAACCGGTCGAGCTCGATATCCAGGGGCAACAACGTGCCGAACAGCGCCCAATTCAGCAGCATCAGGGCCGGCAGGGCGATCCACAGGCGCACGGAGTTGACGGCCGACGAGCCCACCCTCTTGCCGGCCAGGGTGAAGACCACCGAGTTGAACGACCAGCAGACGGCCGTGAGCAACGCCGCGATCTCGCCGTAGACGCTTGTCATCTGGTTCGCCTTGGAAAATGGATTCGGGGAAAACCCATTATAGCAGGTTTTCGCGAATTCACTGAAGAGACGCAACGATCAGGGAAGACATCGCTTCATACCCCAGGCGGAAGCTTGGCGCGCATCAGTTCCCGGTGACTGAATTTCCTGCCGTCGGCGATGAAGGTCCCGTCGCCGACGGCGTGGAACGTCCGGCGCTCGCGGCGTTCGGCGTTGACCCACGCCCGCAGGGCCTGCACGACGAAGAGGTCGTGCTTCCTGATGTGATCGACCACGCGGCACTCGATGTTGGCCAGGCACTCCCCGACCAGCGGCGCCCTGACCGCCTTGGCCCGGAGCGGGGTCAGCCTGAACTTTTTGAACTTGTCGGCATCGGTGCCGCTGCAGGCGCCGATGGCCACGACCTTGCGCGCCAGGTCGACTCCGGGCACGGCGATCACGCACTCCCGCTCACGGGCCAGCGCCCGGCAGGAATGGTTCCATGCTCCAGTAACGAAGGCGATGCGCGGCGTGAAGTCCATGACCATGTGCCAGGAGAGGGTCATGACGTTNNGCACCACCGGCCCCGGCTCCAGCAGCATGAACGCCTTGCGCAGCGGCAGCGCTTGCATTGCGCTCATCGCCGTTGTTGTTCCCCGGTCAGCGCCCGCGCGGGAAGGGCTGGGGCTTGAACTCCATGGGCGGGCTCTTGCGCAGCTCCTCCAGCAGGTATACCACCGCCTTTTCCAGCTGCGGGTC
>DCVB01000055.1:0-37757 GCA_002327965.1 Candidatus Aminicenantes bacterium UBA2199
ACGATTTATTTTGGACAGCAGTGCATCTTCTCTTACCCTAAACCGTAAACCGTCCACCCTAAACCGATTTCTTTTATTTCTGGCTGACACTAACACTTGACTTTGTATTGCCTGTATTGTCTTGCTGACACTGACACTGTCACTGACACTGTCACTTAAAAAGCATTGACAGAACGGGTTATTTTGTGTATGATGACCGTGATTCTGGAGGAATATCAATGGCAAATCATGACTCGGCCGTAAAGAAGCATCGGCAGGACGAAAAGAAGAGAATGGTCAACCGCAGCAACCGTTCCAAGATGAAGAATAAAATCAAGGCCCTGAGGAAGAAAGTCGAAGCCGGCCAGAAGGACGAGGCCGCCAAAATGCTTCCCAAGACCATTTCCATCATCGACATGACCGTGCGCAAGGGGACGATCCACAAGAACACCGGCTCGCGCTACAAATCACGGCTGCTGCACCTGGTCAACAAGAACGAAAAATAGTCCCGCTGGATGGCCCTGCCCCGCGGCTATATTTCCCATAGCCAAATCCGTGCCTACAAGGAATGCCCGAGAAAATACCGGTTGGCCTATGTCGAGAACATCCAGCCGCCCGGCAACGATAAAGTATTTCTCGGCGAGATCTTCCACTACGCCATCGAGCATTATTTCCTGCAGCGCATAGGCGGCGTCTTGCCGACAGACGAGGAACTGGAGGATTACTTCCGCTCGCGGTTCGACACGGATGCCTCCAATCGCGATATCTCCTGGCGGTCGCCGCGCGACGAGACCCGGCAGCGGGGGCTGGCCTTTCTGAGGCATTTCCTGCGCAGTGTCGCCCCGTATACGCGTCCTTTGATGGTGGAAAAGGAGCTGGGCGCCGAACTCCCCGGCAGCGGGGTGCTTCTGAAAGGGGTCATCGACCTGGTCGAGGAGGACTTCAGCATCACCGACTTCAAGACCACGACCGGCCGCTGGAGCGAAAGCCGGGCGCGAAATTCGCCGCAGATGATCATTTACAAGTACCTTTTCGACCGCAGTTTCGGCCCGCTGCCGGCCAACCTGAAATATGAGGTCTTTTATGGCAGGAATGCGGGCAACGTGCGCCATCAGACACTGCGCGTGATCCCCGACGCAGGCGCCACGGAGGCGCTCCTGGTCATGATCGAAGACGTGGTGCAGCGCATCGGCGCCGGCGTCTTCCCGGCCAGCGAAACCTCCTTATGCCGCCATTGCGAGTTTCGTGCCGCCTGCCGGGACATGGGCCCGGCCTGAAGATCGGGAAAATCCCGGTTGACATTCCCTGCGATCCAGGACATACTTTTATCAGCGGATCGATTCCGGAGAGATGCCATGGACAAAAGACGTGACCATCGGGTCCAGAAAAAGCTGCCCGTGCGCTTCTATTACAACGGCCACGGGTTTCTTTCCTTTACCGGCGACATCTCGCGCCGGGGTGTTTTCATCCAGACCCCCCATCCCTGCCCCGCCGGCAAGGGGATCAATGTCGAGTTCGAGGGCCGGGGGGAGAAGGTCAGCCTGGCCGGATTCATCATCTGGAGCAAGGATGACCTGGGCAAGCCCTGGCTGCTCTTCCCCGGCGGCATGGGAGTGCAGCTGCTGAACTACCAGAAGGAGGCGTTCCAGGCCTTGGTCGGGGAATAAGACAAGTGTCAGTGACAGTGTCAGTGTCAGCAAGAAAGAAAGTAATCGGTTTACGGTGGACGGTTTAGGGTTGACGGTCAGGGTAGCAATACGAAGACTTAAATTCCAAATCTCAAATTCCAAATAACAAACAATATCCAAATCCCAAATTCCAATTTCCAAAACGAAAGCCCCTTCCGAGATGACTGGATTCTCTTCGTTTGGGTCATTCGGAAATTGGAATTTGGAATTTATTTGGAATTTGGTGCTTGGGATTTGGAATTTGAGTCCTACTAATACCTTTTTTACACCTAAAATCCCGAACCTTGCACCGATTCCCAGTTCTGATCCCTTCTCGGGTCACGCCTAGTTGTTCTGCCCCGTCGATCACTTTTGGCTTTCCAGTTCCTCCAGGAAATCTACGGCGCGGCGCAGATGCGGGATGACGATCGAGCCGCCCACGACCAGGGCGATATGAAAAGCCTCGAGGATCTCCTCGCTGCCCGCTCCCCTTTCCCTGGCCTGGATCAGATGGTAGGAGACGCAATCGTCGCAGCGCAGCACCAGGGAAGCGGTCAGGCCGAGCAGTTCCTTGGTCTTGCCGTCCAGGGCCCCGGGCTGATAGGCCTGCTCGTCCAGGGCGAAAAAGCGCTTGATCCCCAGGTTGCCCCTTTCCAGGATCCTGGCGTTCATCTTCTGGCGAAAACGGGTGAATTCATCGAAGCGCCCCATGGCTCTACTTGTTTTCCACGGCTTCGATCTTCACCTGGAACACGTGCGACTTTTCGGGTTTGGCATCGCTCTCCCAGGGCCGGACGTACTTCATGGCGATCTCGGCCTCGCCCGCCTTCAGGGCCTTGAAAGTCCAGCGGAACGTCTCACCGCCGCCCACCCTGTGCGGGTCCTTTTCCTTTTCCTCGATCGTTTCCCCCTGGAATTCCAGGAGTTCCTTGTCGGGTTCAGCGGCGAGGGTCCAACTGTAACCGGTCCCGGGCCGGCCCTGGAAGCTCAGGGCGAACGTCTGCCCCGGCTCGACGCGGATGAGGGTGTTTTCCTCCGGCGACATGGCGAAAACGGGCATGGGCACCTCCCCGGAAACCTGGCTTTGGGATTTTGGCGCCGCGGCGCATGTCGCCAATGCCAGGACACTTGCAAGCAAGCACAGAGTTGTTTTCATTGCAGCCTCACCCTTTAATCATAATCCCAGAAGCGCAAATACGCAAATGATTCATTCAGTCAATGACCCAAACGAACCGGGCGAGAGGCATGAGGTGAGAGGACAGAAGTCAGACGACAGAGGGCAGGAGTCAGAGACGAGATACGGAAGGGGATGCAATCGGCGCAGGGTTCAGGGCGCAAGGTAGCAGCAAAGCAGCGATCTTCGTGACGCGTAACGCGTGACGCGTGACGCGAAAGAGATACAATAGTACGTTGCCTGGCTTAGGAATCAAATTCCAAAAAACAAATTCCAAATCCCAAACAAGCACCAAATTCCAATTACCAAATGACCAAAACAAAGAAAAAAGTATTGCAAGGGGCTTTTGTTTTGGAAATTGGAATTTGGAATTTGGATATTGTTTGTTATTTGGAATTTGGGATTTGGAATTTAAGTCTTCGTATTGCAGTTTTCTGACCGTCAACCGTAAACCGTCCACCCTAAACCGATTACTTTTCTTTGTTGCCGACACTGACACTCCCGCCAGCGGATAGCTGATCCAGCCAGGAAACCGCCTCCATGGCCAGGTCAGTGGGAGGCCAGTTGTGCTTGCCGGGAAATACTATCAACCGGCAGGGGCTCCCCTGCCGGCGAAGATCCTTTTCCAGTTCCTTCATCTCCTGGAAATTGAAGTCCTGACGGCCCACGGTACCGAACCAGGGAATGGCGGCCATGTCCGCGGGTGCCAGCCACTCGGGCAGCCCGCCGCCGCAGGCGATCACGCCGGCGGTCCGGATCTCCAGGATGCGCGCCAGGGCGCAGGCCACGCGCGCGCCGCCGGAGAATCCCGCCGAGTAAACCCGCGTTTCGTCGATGCGCAGGCGGGCGCGCGTGTCTTCCCACATGGCCCAGGCGGCGAGGTAGATGTCCTTCCAGGGCCCATTGCGCGAATTGTTCGACGCCGCCAGTATCCAGCCGTGCTTCTCCGCCGCCTCGCTGAACAGGGAGGCGGGAATGGCGCCGCGGCCGTTCGGATCAAAACAATAGAGGACGGGCCAGCGCCGTCCCGTGTCATACCCCGATGGCAGGTAGAGGACATAGCTTTGCTCCGGTTCCCGCAGGGAAATGACGGGATCGATGACCTGGGCGCGCGGAAAGGCCTCATCGGCCTGCGCGGGCAGCGCCGCCAACAGGAGCAGTTCCAGCAGAAGCAGACCCCGCATATGCCGTGTCTACTTGACGACGTAGATCCAGCCGTGCCGGTCCTCCAGCTCGCCATACTGGATCCCGGTCAGCGTGTCGAAGAGTTTCCTGGCCCAGGGACCGGTCCGGCCGCCGTCAATGGTATAGTCCTTGCCGCGGTAGCCGATCTTGCCCACCGGGCTGATGACCGCCGCCGTGCCGGCGCCGAAGATCTCGCTCACCCGGCCCGAGGCGATGCCCTCGACGACCTCGTCGATGGCGATGCGGCGCTCTTCGCACTGGATGCCCAGCTCCGGGGCCAGCTCCAGCACCGACTTGCGGGTGATGCCCTTCAGGATCGTCCCGCCCAGCGCCGGCGTGACCAGCTTGCCGTCGATGACGAAGAAGATGTTCATGGCGCCGACTTCCTCGACGTAGCGGTGCTCGCCGGCGTCCAGCCAGAGGACCTGGCTGTATCCCTTTTGGGTCGCCTCCAGGGTGGCCAGCAGGCTGCCGGCATAGTTGCCGCCGGTCTTGGCCTCGCCGGTGCCGCCGCTGCCGGCGCGGGAATACGTATCGCTCACCCAGAGGCCGACCGGGTTGAATCCTTCCTTGAAGTACGGCCCCACCGGCGAGAGGATGATGAAGAAAAGGTACTCGCTGGAGGGCTTGATGCCCAGCGCCGCCTCGGTTCCAATCACCGTCGGCCGCACGTAAAGGCTCGCGCCCTTTTGGGCCGGCACCCAGCGCTCCTCGACCTTGAGCAGCGCGCATTCGGCCTCCAGTACCGAATCCTCCGGGATCTCCGGCATGCACATGCGGCTCAGGGAGCGGTTCAGGCGCCGGGCGTTCTCCTGGGGACGGAACATCAGGATCTCGCCCCGGGGCGACTTGTAGGCCTTCTGCCCCTCGAACACCTCCTGGCTGTAGTGCAGGACGTTGGCCGAGGGTTCGATCTGCAGCGGCCCGTAGGGCCGGATCCGGGGACGGCACCAGCCCGATCCCGGGGTGAACTCCATGGTGAACATGTGGTCGGTGAAATTGCGGCCGAACGGCAGCTTCAAAGGGTCGTCGAAAAGGGGTTTGCGCCTTTCCTGGGGTACCAGTTCCCGGGCGATATCCATGTTGGCTCCTCCTTGTCCGTTTTGAATTTTCAATCTTAGCGGCTGGCGTCGTTTTGTCAAGTGGGCCCGCCGGCGCACAGGGACCGCACCCAGTCGCTGTAGGCGCGCACGTCGCCGTTGGACAGGTGGATGACGACCTGGGCGGCGGCGAGGTCCAGGGCGGCGACACGGGCCCGGATCTCCCCTTCATCGGCGCAGACGCACGCCTTTCTGCCGCGTTCTTCAAGATCAGCGCGCAGCGCCTCGACCGAGAGGCGCTCCCCCGCCGGGATCTTCTCCTTGTCAAAGACGTCCTGGATGAGGATCTCATCGGCCCGTCCCAGGGCGTCCGGCAGCCGCTCCTGGAAAAAGTTGCGCCGCAGGCTCCAGGAACGCGGCTCGAACACCGCGATGATCCGCCGTCCGGGATACGTGTCGGGCAGGCCGGCCAGCACGCTGGCGATGGCTGTCGGGTGGTGGGCGAAATCGCTGAGGAATACCGTATTCCCGGCGCGTCCCAGCAGGGTCAGCCGCCTTTCCACCCCCTGGAAAGTGGCGACCGCACGCTCCACAAGCGCCGGCTCCAGGCCCAGCTCCGCGCCCAGCAGGATGCCGGCGGCCAGGTTCCAGGCGTTGTAGGGCCCGGGCTGGGGCGAGTGAAAGGGCCGCTTGCGGCCGTTCACGGCCAGGGAGAATGAATAGCCGCCGTTTTCGGGCCGCAGCCCGGATATCTCGCCCTCGCACCCGCGGCCGCCGTAGAAAACGACCGGCGTGAACGAGCGCTCGACCGCCTGCCGGGCCATGGCATAGTCGCCGTTGACGATGATGCGGCCGCTGCCCGGGACCTGGTTGACCAGGTTGCGGAAACTCTGCAGGTAGGCCGCCGCGCTGGGATAGAAATCGATGTGGTCATGCTCCAGGGCGGTGATCAGCAACAGTTCGGGCCGGTACTTGAAGAACTTGGCCGAGCGGTCGAAGAACGCCGTCTCGTATTCGTCCCCCTCGCTGACGAAGAAGTCGCCGGCGGCCAATCGGAAATTGGCGGTAAAATTACCCGGCTTGCCGCCGATGAAAAACCCGGGGCGCAGGCCGGCGACCTCCAGCATGTGGGCCACGAACGAAGCGCTGGTGGTCTTGCCGTGGCTGCCGGCCACCACCACGGAACGCTTGCCGCGGATGAAATGACGCCGCAGGGCTTCGGCCATCGAGAGATATTCCAGGCGGCGGTCGAGGATGAATTCGGCCTCGGGGTTGCCGCGGCTGATGGTGTTGCCGATCACGCACAAATCGACCCCGGCGGGGATGTTGCCGGCGTCGTACCCCTGGAACAGCGTGACCCCCAGGTCGGCGAGCAGCCGGTCCACCGGCGGATAGAAGCGGCTGTCCGAGCCGTAGACCCGCCAGCCGGCCTCCTTGAAAAGGCCGGCCAGGGCGCTCATGCCCGTTCCGGCGATGCCGCTGAGGAAGACCTTCTTCACCATTTCACCCCGATCTCGCAACGCAAGGAGCCGCTTTCTTCGTCGGCCTGTACTTCGGCCCGGACTCCCAGCGGCAGCACCTGGGCAGCCGCCGCGTGGCCAAAGGGCAGGTCGTACAGCACCGGTATGCGCAGGCCGGAGAGGCGCTCCCGCCAGCGCCGGTAGAAGGCATCCTTCTCCAGCGCGTCCCTGAAGCAGCGCGGGAACTCGCCGAGAATCAAGGCGTCGATACGGCGGAAAACCCCGGCCTGTTCGCATTGCCACAGCAGGCGGTCGAGGCGGTAGGGCCGCTCGTTGACGTCCTCCAGCAGCAGGATGCTCCCCTTTACCCGCGGCAGGTAGCGGGTGCCGATCAGGGAAACGAAGTTGGTAAGGCATCCCCCGGAGAGCACGCCGCGGGCGCGGCCCGGGCACAGGACCTGCCCGTGGAAGTGCAGCGGCGCCTGGTTGGCGGTCAGGGCCGCCAGCAGCTGCCCGCGGTCGTACTCGCCGGCGGCGAGCGCGCCGTAGGCCATGGGACCGTAAAAGACGACCATGTCGCGCGCTTCCATCAGGTGCCAGAGCAGGTAGCTGGCATCGGACGAGGCGACGACGACTTTGGCGGCGGGGATGACCAGGCGGTCGAGCAGCGGCAGGAGCTCGTTGCAGCCGTAGCCGCCGCGCCCGACCCATAGTCCTTTCACCTCCGGATCGCTGAAGAAGGCCTGCAGCTCTTCCACGGCCTGTTGCGGCGGGCGGGAACGGAACCCTTCGCCGGAAAGAGGATCTTTTACTTCGCGGCAGCGGAATCCCAGGTCGCGCAGGGCCTGGATCCCCTGGCTGCGGAAGGGCTCACGCGCGGGCGACGACGGCAGGAAGACGCCGATCGCGTCGCCGGGGGCCAGGGGATCAGGACGCAGGCGCATGCTTGGCGAACCTCATGACGACGGTGGTGCCCGTTCCGGGATGCGAATCGATCTCCAGCGTGCCGCAATGCAGCTCCAGGAAGCGGCGGGCGATGACCAGCCCCAGCCCGGTCCCCAGCTCCTTGGAGGAAAACTCCTCGCGGGCGATGCGCTCCAGGTCCCCGGCGGCGATCCCCGGGCCGTTGTCGCGGATGCGGATCAGGGCGAATTCCCCGTCCTGGCCGAGGGTGACGTCGATCTTGCCCCCGGTCATGGCCAGCGCCTCCAGCGAGTTGGTCAGCACGTTGTCGACCGCCTGCTTGATCTTCCGGCGGTCGGCGACGACGTCGATTCCTTCGGCTTCAGAAACGGTGAAGCGCACCCGGGGGTATATCGGGCGCAGGTGGCCAACCGCCTCGGCGACCAGGTCGTCGAGGCAAAAGGGCCCGGGCTTCAGTTCGTCCAGATTCGACAGGTTCAGGAAGCCGAATGCCACCCGCCGCAGGTGCTCGGTCTCCTCGATGATGTAGCGCACGGCGCTGGCGATGATCTCGCCGCTTTTCTCGCCGCCGTCCTGCAGCGAGCGCTGGATCTGCTCGGCCGACAGCCGGATCGGGGTCAGGGGATTCTTCACCTCGTGGGCCACGCGGCGGCCGAGCTGGACCAGCGTCTTCATTCTGGAGATTTCGGAGGCGTTCTGCTTCTGCTCCTGGATCCCCTCCAGCATGGAATTGAATCCCTGGTACAGCTCGCGCAATTCGCTCTCGGCCGGGATGTCGTCCAGCGGGCTCAGGTTGCCTTTTTGCACCTCGGCCATGCCGCGGTTCAGGCGATGGATGGGGGCCACGATCTGGTTGCGGAAGAAGAAGGCCGCCCCCAGCCCGATGACGATCAGCACGAAGAAGACGGTCACCAGGAAGTCGATGTTCGTGCGCCGTGCCCGCAGCGGGTCGGCGCTGTCGAAGGGGAACTCGATGTCGAACACGTAGTTCCCATCCGTTTTAAAGAAAAGGTCGAGCGTGTTCTCGTTCTGCCGCAGTTCGAATTGCCGGCCGCCAAGGCGCAGAATGTCGCGGATGCCCGAGTTCAGGTAGATGGGCAGCTGCGAGCGGATGATCTTGCGGTGATCCGAGGTAAAGAGCAGCGTGCCGTTTTCGTAGACGCTGATGTCGTTCTCCAGGATCTTCTGCAGCAGGAACATGTGGCGTTGCGTCATTTCGCCGCCGTCGGCCAGGAGGTTGTTGATGACGTTCAGGGCGGCGCGGCCGCGGGTATGGGCCGCCAGGGCGCGCTGCGCCTCCAGGGAACGGAAATTGAAGTCGAGGGAAAAAAGTGAGAACGCCGCCGCTGTGAACATGGAGAGCAGGACCAGGATGGCGAACACCTTCACCGAGAACGAGCCCAGCATGGGCCGCCAGGGGAACGATCCCAGTTGCCGCAGGACCAGCAGCGCAGCCAGCAGCAGCAGGAAACCCAGCACCTTGATGAATTCCGAGAAGGATCGGAAAAAGGTGTCCCGGGGATAGAAAATGACGGCCATCTCGTCACCGATGCGGAAGACATGGCCGCTGAAGGCCCGGCCCATGGAGCGGAAGTGCACCCAGGCGTCGCTGGCGCTCGTCAGCGCCGACAGGTCCTCGACGTTGATGTTGGCCGGGTTCTCCAGGATGCGCTGTTCCTCGTCCAGCTTGATGTAGCCGAGCCCGGCATCGCGGATCTTGCGGTCCACGGTGAGGATCGATTGCGGCTCGCGGCTCTTGAGGATGAGGTCGGCGGTGTTCAGGACCTGGACCATGACATAGCCCAGGTAGCGCTCCCTCTGAAAGACGCTGATCGTGGCCACGGCCAGCCTCACGTTCCTGCCGAACAGGACGGCTTCCACGTTCTCTACGTGCCAGAAAGGGAAGATATCCTCCTTGTCGAGCGGAATGTAAGGGACCTGGTACGAGAAAGAGCGCAGTACGGCGCCGTCGCCCGCTACCACATGGATGCCCGAGGCGATGCTTTCGCGCGCCGCCAGCGTGTTCTTCCAGATGTCGCCCAGCCTGTCGTCCTGGCCGGGCGCGAAGAAAGCGTGCAGGGGCTCGTTTTGCGAGTTCAACTCATAGACGATCTCGCGGGCCACGAGCTTGGCGTAATCGTCCTGGCTGGAGAAGATCGGCTTGAGGTTTTCGCTCACGAAAGCCCGGCGTTCGCGCTGGGAATGCTCGCCCAGCAGGACGCTGACCGCCAGTGCCAGCAGCACCAGCGGCGCCAGGACGCGCGCCCAGGGAGGCCGCGGCTGCAGCAGCAGGATAACGAATGCCAGGGTCAGCAGGAAAGGGCTGAAGAACGACATGGCCAGCAGGCGCCAAATAATGAGGAAAAGGGCCGCCTGCATGGCCATGAGCGGCCAGGCTCTCCGCAGCGGCAGGCCGTCCAGGAAAGGCGCAGCCGCCAGCAGCGGGACGGCGAGCAGGCCGGCGACCAGCGCCAGCAGCCCGAGATATTCGGGGTTCAAGGCGAACTCGCCGTAGGGAAAATCGACGTGTTCCAGAACGACGCGGGCGGCGTGGATCGCGAGCAAGGCGAGGGAGTTGAACAGGACCAGGGCCGCGATACCGCTCCGCTTCCGCGCCCGTTTCAGGCAACAGCGGGCGGCGAGCAGCAGGAAGACGAGCAATACCAGGGGCTGGAAGACGGAGCGCAGCACCGAAGCGTGTCCCGGGATGTAGATGCTGCGCCCGGTCAGCCAGGCGATCGCCCACCAGGCGCTGAAGGCCATGCCGGCCAGGCACAATAGCCGTGGCAGCAGGCGCCAGCCGCCGCTGTTGCCGATTCGCAGGAACAGTGCCAGCAGGGAAAGAAAGGCCAGCGCATAGGCCAGGGCATTGCGGGTTCTCAGCCCCGGCTGCGCCAGAGTGGCCCGGGAAAACACCAGGGACAGCAGGAGCTGGTTCTGGCTGGAGGGCAATGCCCGAGAGAAATAGAAGCGCTCCTGCGCCCGGTCATAGGAAAAACCGGTGCCGGCGTCCGGCAGGGGCTGATCGGCGAACTTCAGGTCGAAGACGGGATAGGGGTACGATGCCGCTTCCTGGAGCGGGCCGGAGCGGATGTCCATGAAGAAGCGCAGGTAATAGGTGTCCGCGCCGACCCGGCGCAGGAAATGGACGTTTTGATTCTTCTGGATCAGCCGCCATTCACCTTCGTCCAGCGCCACGGGCCTGAAAAAATAGATCTCGCCGACGTAGTCGGTGATCAGGCCGTTCTTTTCAACGACGAGGGCTTCGCGTCGCTCCAGGTCGGCGGCATCCAGGCGGTTGGCGGCGAAAGAGCGGCCGAGGCGCCCGGAACGCTCCAGGCAGCCGCGCACGGCCCTGGCCACGACGGCATCCATGCGCGCGGCATCGCGTTCGACCAGGGCGCGGATGCCGGCCTGGGCCATTTTTCCCCGCGGCACCAGAAAGGCCCACAGGGCGGCGACGGCCAGGAGGCCGGCCAGGACGCCCAGGGTTAAATTTTTAAGCCGCGCAGGTAATAGAGTTGCCATTCTTTTTCTTCGCCCGGGGCCGTGTCACTGCTCATGAACAGGATCAGCTTGTAGGGTACGCGCGATCCGGAGAAGCGCCGGCGCAGGATCAGGTTCAGCGACTGCACGGCGATGTTCCCCTCGACCTGCAGCGACGACCATTCGATCGTCTCCGCCCGCAGGTCCTCGAAACGGGCCGCCAGGTCGCCGATGAACTGCTCGCGGCTCATGGCGCCGCGAAGATCGAAAGGCTCTTCCAGATTGAGCACGACGCGCGGGCGGCAGATCGGGGCCAGCGCCTCGAAACGGCCGTTGACGATCGCCTCCTGCACGGGCTGCATGACCAGGTAGTGCTGGGTGATCTGCAGCAGGAGCAGCAGCGCCTTGAGCATCATGCGCAGGCGATCAGGCTGTGGACCTTGTAGCCGGGAAGCTTTTCGCGACCCTTCAGGAAGCAGAGCTCGACCATGAACTCGATCGCCGCCACCTCGCCGCCCAGCCTCTCCACCAGCCGGGCGGCAGCCAGCGCCGTCCCGCCCGTGGCCAGCAGGTCGTCGACGACCAGGACCCGCTCGCCGGGACGGATGGCGTCTTCGTGGATCTCCAGGCAGTTGGTCCCGTATTCCAGGGTGTATTCCTCGCGCAGGGATCGGTACGGCAGCTTGCCGGGCTTGCGCACCGGCACGAAGCCGCAGCCCAGCTTGTAGGCCATGACGCCGCCGAGGATGAAGCCGCGCGCCTCGATGCCCATGACCTTGTCGATCCTGGCATCGGTGTCCATGTGCTTCTTCAGCATGCGGTTCACGGCCAGACGGAAGGCGTCGCCGTCCTGCAGCAGCGTGGTGATGTCCTTGAAAAGAATGCCCGGCTTGGGGAAGTCGGGAACGTCGCGGATGAACTCTTCCAGGTCCATGGTGCCTCCTTGAAACTGGAATGATACTACTTTCCCAGGCATTTATGAAGCCGCCTTGCGCCGTCGGAGGCGTCGGGCATGTCGGACCCGTCCGACCGGTCAGACAAGAGGGCGCTCTTCCAAGCCTCCTCTCCGGATGAACTCCCGCACCTGCTCCAGGGCGCGGGCGCGGTGGGATATCCTGTTCTTTTCCGCGAGAGGCAATTCGGCGAACGTTCTGCAGAGCGGCGGAAAGAGGAAGAGCGGATCGTAGCCGAAGCCGCCGGCTCCCCTCTTTTCGCGCAGGATCAGGCCCTCGACCGTGCCGACGAACTGGGCGAGCGCGGCGCCGCGGCGCGAAATGCACACGGCGGAAACGAAACGGGCACGGCGGTCGGCGACATCCCGCATCTCGTCCAGCAGCTTGGCGACGCGTTCCCCGTCGCCGGCGCCCGGCCCGGCGTAGCGCGCCGAAAGCACTCCGGGGCGGCCGCCCAGGGCCGCGACCTCGAGCCCCGAATCGTCTCCCAGCGTGTCCAGGCCGGTGACCCGGCTGTAGTGGCCGGCCTTCAGGCGGGCATTCTCGGCGAATGTCCCACCGGTCTCCTCGATGTCCTCCCCGGCGGCGACATCGTCGAGGGAAAGGAGGCGCAGGCTCGCGCCGGCGGCGGAAAGAAAATGCTCCAGCTCGCGCTTCTTGCCGCGGTTGCGCGTGGCCAGCAGCAGCGCGGTCATATGTTCTCGGAGAGGACCTCTTTGACTCCCTGGAGCAGCATGACCTTGTCGAGGAACTCGCGGTTCTTGTTCTCCGAGGTGTTGAAGATGATCTCGACCTCGTAGCCGTCGCCGCGCCGTTTCAGGCGCGAGCTGGCATAGCGGATGTTCAGCTCGGTCATGACCTGGCGGATCTCGACCAGCAGCGCTGCTTTCTCCTCGGTGGAGATCAGATAGACGAAATTCTGCTTTTGCCTCTCGATGTAGGCCTGCAGGAACCTGAACAGGGTCAGCACGATGACCACCAGCAGGGTGACCAGGAAGGCCAGAAGATAGAAACCGCTGCCGACGGCGATGCCGATGGCCGCCACCGTCCAGATGGTGGCGGCGGTGGTCAGGCCGTGGACGGCGAAGCGCGCCTGGATGATGGCTCCGGCGCCCAGGAAACCGATGCCGCTGACGATCTGCGCCGTCAGCCGCGCCGGATCGGCCACCTGGGACAGGGCGGCGATCTTGCCGGAAAGAATGGTGATCAGGGCGCTGCCGATGGCGATCAGGATGTTGGTGCGCAGCCCGGCCTCCTTGTGCGCCAGTTCGCGTTCCAGGCCGATGATGCCGCCCAGCATGGCCGCCAGCAGGATCTTCAGGATGATGTCGATCTCCATTTCTTCACCTCAGCAGGAACGCGATCGCGAAGATCACCAGCAGAAAAAGGGTGTACAGGGCGAAATAGGGATTTTTCAGCTGCTTTTCGGGCTCTTCGGCCGCGTCGCGGTCCTGGATGGACTTGAACATGAAAATGACCAGGTAGAACACGATGAAGGGCAGCGCGTAGAGGAACGTGCCCAGGCCGGAGCGCACGGCGAACACGATGAACATGGCCAGGAAAACCAGGCCGTTGGCGGTCATGAAAACGATCAGCCCGGCGCTGCTGGTGCGGCCCAGCGACCGCCGGTAGTTGCGGGCGTCCTCGGGAGCGAGGAACTTCTTCTCGGCCACCCGCTTGCCGATCATCAGGAAGTTGCCGAAGGCCCACCAGGCGGCCAGCAGGCTGAGCGGCGGCGCGGCAACGGCCAGCACGTACCAGCCGACCAGGAAGCGGATGGGGTTGTTGGCCGACTCCAGCGTGGAATCGACGTACGGGACATCCTTGGCGCGCAGCGGCGGCACGTTGTAGACGATGCCGGCCAGCAGCAGCGCCCCCAGGCTCCAGAGAAAGGGCGGAGAATAGGCATGCCAGGCGATGCCCAGCGCCGCCGCGGTCAGCAGCGCCCAGACGCCGAGGAGGACCGGGACGCTGATCTCTTTTGCCACCAGCGGGCGGTGGCGCTTCTGGGGATGGTGGGCATCGTACGGTGCGTCGGTGATCTCGTTGACGATGTAGTTGGCGGTGGAGACCATCCAGGTCAGGATGAACGCCAGCAGCAGCTTCAGCCCCAGCTCCGCCGTCAACTGCGCCGGGAAGCGGGAGGGCTCGACCAGGAACACCGCCGCCGTGCCGACGATGATGGCGGTGCTGCGCGGCCAGCGCTCGAGCCGCAGCGAAGCAAGGTACAGGCTACTTTTCCCTTTTTCGGGCATAGACCTCCCATGAATCGAACAATTGCAGCTTCAAGTGTAGCTTTTTCAGGGGGCGTTGTAAAGCCGTGTCCTTAAGGAACGGCAGCAGTCTCGTGACCAGGTAATAGGCCGAGAAATTCCAGGCGAAGCGCTTGCGCAGGACGATGTCGAAGCCATGCGCGTCCAGCAGGCGCCCCAGGGCGCGGCGATCGAAGAAATTGACGTGGGCCACGCGGTAGTGCCACCAGCGGCCGCCCATGAGCCGGGCGGCCAGGCTGCCGATGTCCGGGGTGGTGACGACCAGCACCCCGCCGGGGGCCGTCAACCGTGCCAGCGTTGCCAGCAGCGCGTTGGGGTCGGTCACGTGCTCCAGCACGTCGAGAAGCGTTACGGCCTGGAACTCCTCTTGGCCCGGAAACTGCTCCACGCCGCCGCGGAAAAGCTTCAGCCCGAACAGCCGTTCGGCGTCATCCGCCAGCGCCGACGACGGCTCGATGCCCTGCACCCGGTAGCCGGCGGCGCGGGCCAGGTCCAGGAAAATGCCGCTGGCCGCCCCCACGTCGAGCAGCGTGCTTCCCGCGGGGGCGAAGCGGCCGAGCCGCTTCAGGACGACGGCGAAGTTGCGGCCGCGCCCCTCGCCTTCCTGGCTGTATTCCTCGTCCTCCAGGGCGGCGTAAAAACGGGCGATGGCTTCGGGATCGGGTACCGGGTTGGCGAAAACGAGCCCGCAGTCGCTGCAGGAGGAAAAGGTCCAGCGCGAGCCGTAGTGGCTGTCGGTGATCTTGAAGTCGCCGGCATTGACCGACTGCGGATCCACCGTCCCCTGCTTGAACAGGCGGATGCGCTCGCTGCGGCACGAGGGGCAGCAATCGAGCGCGGTGAGCTTCATTCCGCTTTTTCTTGGCGGTCGGCTTTTTCTTGTCGGACATGTCCGACCGGTCTGACCTGTCCGACCTCCCCTGCAAAGAAATGCCTTTTCCAGAACTCGACCGAGGAAACGGCGCTTTCCGCCGCCTTCTTGCCGCGAATGCCGTGGCGCTCGCCCGGATAGACCATGAGCTCCACTGTCTTGCCCAGGTCGAGCAGCGCATCCAGCAGCTGCAGCGAGTTCTGCATATGGACGTTGTCGTCCATGCTGCCGTGGGTCAGGCGCAACCCGCCCCGGTAGCTGCCGACATGGGAGAGAACGGACCCCTGGCGATAGCCTTCGGGATTCTCCTCGGGAGTATCCATGTATCTCTCGGTATAGACCGAATCGTACAGCGACCAGTCGGTCACCGAGTATTCGGCGATGCCGCAGCAAAAGAGATCGGGCGCCGAGACCAGCGCCAGCGCGGCGACATAGCCGCCGTAGCTGCCGCCGCTGATGCCGATGCGGCTGCCGTCGACGAAAGGCTGATTGCGGAGCCAGGCTACGGCGCTGCCGTAGTCGGCCATCTCCCACTTGCCCAGGCAGCGATGCATGAGTTCCTGTCCGCGCTTGCCGTGATGGCCGGCGCCTCGGTGATCAACCGTCAGCACGATGATCCCCTGCTGGGCCAGGAAGTGATCGTCGAGGCGGCGGGGAAAGCCATCCCGCACCGAGCGGGCGCCGGGGCCGCCGTAGATGCTCAGGACCACGGGGTATTTCTTGCCGGCGTCGAAATCCGGCGGCAGGATCCAGGCGGCCGGAAGCTGCAGGCCGTCGGCGGCGGGGATGCGGAAGAGCTCCGCCCGGCCCAGGGCATAGCCGGCCAGGGCGGGCGTGGCGCTTTCGCCCAGGCTGCGCAGCACGCGGCCGTCGCCGCGGCACAGGCGCAGGCGCCACGGCTGTCTCAGGGAGGAACAGCGGTCGAGGAAGAAGGAACCGCGCGGCGAGACGGTGACCATGTGCGAGCCGCCGTCGGCGGTCAGGCGTTGGGGGATGCCTCCGCCCCACGACAGCCGGTACAGGTCGCTGCGGGTGGAATCCTCCCTGTCGGCGCTGAAGAAAACCAGACCGCGCCGCTCGTCGACCGCTTCGATGCGGCCGACCGACCACTCGCCGCTGGTGAGCGCCTTGACGTCGCCGGCGGCGCTGGCGCGGTAAAGGTGGGACCAGCCGCTCCGGCTGCTCGCCAGCAGAAAACCGCCGTCGGCCAGCGGCACGAAGCTCCCGGAATCGAGGAAATCGATCCAGGCTTTCTGCTTTTCGCTGTAGGCAAGGCGCAGTGTTTTCGTGGCCAGGTCGTATTCATATACCCGCAGCTCGTCCTGGCCGCGGTTCAGCCACTGGACGAAGGCCTTGTCCCCGCCCGGCGCCCAGGCCAGGAAGGTCAGGTAGTGGTCGCCGCTGTCGGCGAAGGATACCCATTCGATGCCCTTGCCGTCGGGATCGGCGAAACCCACCCGGACCGTCGGGTTGGGAAAGCCCGGCTTGGGGTAGCGCTGCATTTCCAGCCGGCCGTAGGCGCCGGCGGCATCGAACAGGGGGAACTGCGGCACCCGCGACTGGTCGAAGCGCATGAAGGCGATCATCCGGCTGTCGGGGCTCCATTCGAAGGCGCGATAGCGGCCGGCCCTTCCGAGGATCTCCTCGTAATAGACCCAGGAAGCGTAGCCATTGAGGATCTCTTCGCCGCCGTCGCGGGTCAGTTGGACCGGGGCACCGCCGCTGCTGGCGCCGGCAAACAGGTTGCCCGCCGCGGTCCAGGCCACGCGTCTGCCGTCGGGGGAAAAGCGGGGGTTCTGCTCTTCGCCGTCCGTCTCGGTCAGGCGCTGCAGCTTCCCCGTCGCCTTGCGGAAAACGTAGAGATCGCCCTCGTGGATGAACGCCAGATGACCATAATCGGCGCTGCGCTCGGCGGGGCGGAGCCAGTTCAGGCCTTCCGGGCCTGATCCCTTGAGCGCTGCGGGATCGAGGAGGATGCGGGCGCGGCCGCTGCGGGCATCAACGCGCAGCGCCTTGCCCTCGCGCACCTCGACGTAAGCGGAGTCGTCCAGCCAGGGGCCGGCCTCGGGCAGCGGCTTCAGCAGGGCCTCGCCGCGGTTGAGGAAAGCCTGCTCCAGGGTCAGCGTCTTCATTTCCCCGGCCTGCAGGCCGACGGCGCAGGCCAGGAGCAACAGGATCAGTTTTTTCATGGGGCCTCCATTAAAAAACCTGCTACGCCGCAGCCCGGCAAAAGGTTGCGGCCTTTCAGATGACGAAGCCGGCGGGGATCTCCATATCCTTGGGGATCACGGTGATGCCGTCGACGATGCTGTAGCGGTCGTGGCTGAAATTCAACAACCCCTTCTCGTTGAGCAGGCGCGCCCCGGCGCCGACGCGGACGTTCTTGTCCAGTATGGCGTTGCGGATGACGCAGTCGCGGCCGATGCCGACCTGGTCGCGCTGCCGGCGCTCGTCCTCCGCCTTTTCTTCCGGGCTTTCATAGTAATCGGCCCCCATCATGACCACCCGCTCCAGGTAGGAATTGGCGCGGATGATCGAGCGCGTGCCGATGACGGTGTTGGCCAGCTTGCTGCCTTCGATGATCGAGCCGTCGGAGATCAGCGAATAATGGATGTCGCAGTTCTCGATCTTGGAGCCGGGCAGGAAGCGCTTGCGGGTGAAGATCGGCGTCTCCTCGTTGTAGAAATCAAAACGCGGGATGGGGTTGGCGAAGTCGAGGTTGGCCTCGAAAAAGGCCTTGATGGTGCCGATGTCCTCCCAGTAGTCGTTGAACACGTAGGCGAAGACCTGGCTGCCGGCGATGGCGTCCGGGATGACCTCGCGGCCGAAATCCTCCTTGACGTTGTGTTCCAGCAGGTCGATCAGCACGTCTTTCCTGAATATGTAGATGCCCATGGAGGCGATATGGCTCAGGCTCGGGTCCTGCAGCCCCAGGTAGGAGGCGGGAACGGCCAGCTCGTCCAGCAGCTCCTTCGTTTTCGGCTTTTCCACGAAACGGATGATGCGCCGGTGCTCGTCGGCCTGCAGGATGCCGAATTCGCCCGCCTGGTCGCGCGCGACCGGCTTGACGGCGATGGTGATGTCGGCCTGGTTTTCCCGGTGGCACTTGAGGAAATCCCTCAGGTTGATGCGGTAGAGCTGGTCACCGGATAGGATGACCACGGTGCCGACCTTCTGGTGCTTGATGTAATGGATGTTCTTGCGCACGGCGTCGGCGGTCCCCTGGTACCAGTTCGAATCCTCGATCGTCTGCTGGGCCGCGAGGATCTGCAGGAAACCGTCGGAGAAGCCGTCGAAGCGGTAGGACTGGGAGATGTGGCGGTGCAGCGACGCCGTGTTGAACTGGGTCAGGACCATGATCTTCTTGATGTTCCAGTGCAGGCAGTTGGAGATGGGGATGTCGATGAGGCGGAACTTGCCGCCGATGGGCACCGCCGGCTTGGCGCGGAACTGGGTCAGGGGAAACAGCCGCGTGCCCCTGCCGCCGCCGAGGATCACTGCCAGTACGTCTTTCATGGAGTGATGATAGGTTCTGGCGGGATCAATGTCAAGACAATCGCTGAATTGCTGAAGCCATGGTTATACGTGACGCGTAACGCGTGACGCGTGACGCGAAAGAAAGTAACAAGAACACATGAATCAAGCAAGGGGGAATGGCCGATCTCTTTAGGATATGGAATCCATTTTTTTGTATGGGCGGGTCTGAGACCCGCCCATACCCCAAGAAGAACAGCCATGGGAAATTTCCCCGATATCCGGAATTAGGCCAGACGAATATCGTTTCTGTCATTATGTCATTGAAATTCGCAATAATGACATGCATTCCACTAAATTCCTTTCTTAACTATCACGATCACTATCACTGACACTTTTTATGGAATTTGGCGCTTGGGATTAAATTCTTCACATGTCACGCGTCACGCGTTACGCGTCACGAATGCCGTTTTCATATTTCCTGTAAGCGGCCGCCATGGAGCAGGTACTTCCTGTCGGTCAGCTCCGCCAGCTGGGGATTGTGCGTGGCAACGATGGCACTGAGCCCGCGCTCGCGGATCAGGCGCCTGAACAGGGCGAAGACGCCTTCGCCGGTCTTCCAGTCGAGGCTGCCGGTCGGCTCGTCGGCGAGCAGCAGGCGCGGGCCGTTGAGCAGGCTGCGGGCGATGGCCGCGCGCTGTTTCTCCCCGCCCGACAGCTGGTAGGGCATGGCGTCGAGCTTGTCGCCCAGGCCGACCTCGGCCAGCAGCGTCGCGGCGTCATCCAGGGCCCGACGCTTGCGGAAGACGTTGACCAGCCCGGGGGCGGCGACGTTTTCCCTGACCGTCAGCTCGGGCATCAGGTAATGGAACTGGAAGACGAAGCCGATGTCGCGGTTGCGGTAGGCGGCCAGCCGTTTTTTGCCGAAGCCGGCGATATCCACCCCGTCGAAGCGTATGCAGCCGCCGTCGGTCCCCTCCAGGGAGCCAAGAAGGTGCAGCAGGGTGCTCTTGCCCGAGCCCGACGCCCCGGTGACCGAGATCACGCTCCCTTGCGCCAGGCTGAGCGAAAGGCCCTGCAGGATGACCAGGCGCTCCCGGTTCGGCTGGATGAAGCTCTTTTCGATCTCTTGTGCCTCCAGGATCGCGTCGCTCATTGCGCCTCCATTGCACTTGCGGTCCCCAGGACCGCGATGGCGGTCTTCAGGCGCGGCAGCCAGTAATCGTTCAGCGTTTCCACCCGCACCCAGCCGCGGGCGCTGGGGGCGTGCACGAAGCGGCCGTCACCGAGGTAGATCGCCGAGTGCCAGGTTTTTTTCAGGCGGAAGACCAGGATATCGCCCGCGACGGCGCGTTTCAGGCGCACGGAGCCCGGAAGCTTCGACTGCTCGCGGGCGCTGCGCGGCAGGCGGATGCCAAAGCAGTCGTAGACGTAGTAGACCAGGCCGCTGCAGTCGAAGCCGTCGATATCGCTGCCGCCGTATACATAAGGAAGGCCGGCCAGGCTCACGGCCAGGGCGGTAACCTGGCGGCGCAGCACGCTGCGGACCGGGGTCTTGCCGCGCGCGGCGCAGGCCCAAAGGAAGGCAACGATGACGGCAAGCGCCGGCAGCAGCCGGACCGGCCAGGCTTCCCTGAAAAAACGGCTGGCGTTCATGAAGGCATGTCCTCGGCGGGGTGAAGGCAATGCGAAAGGGGGGACTCGAACCCCCAGGCCTCGCGGCATCAGATCCTAAGTCTGACGTGTCTACCAATTCCACCACTTTCGCGGCCGCCCGCGGCGAAAATATCACCATTCGCCGGGGTTGTCAAATCCTGCGCCCGCACCCCGTCCCGGCACGCGGCGGCGGGGCAATGGATTGACATCGTAAAAATGGTTTGCTATGGTTGGGGTATCTATGTCATTCGGGAGGTAGCGATGTCAAGCAAATCTTTCAAGCCAAACCGGTTCTTGCTGACGCTATGGCTGCCCTGCGGCCTGCTCGGCATGTTCTGGCTGTCCGGCTGCCGCATGCAGAGCCAGGAGATCCGCAAGGAGGCCGGCAGGCTGGAGAAGATCAAGGCCGCGGGCAAGATCGTCGTCGGCACCAGCGCCGACTACCCGCCCTACGAGTTCTACCTGCTGCCCGAACTGGAGAGCGAAATGGTCGGCATCGACATCGATATCGCCGAGGCCATCGCCTCCAACCTGAACGTCAAGCTGGAGATCAAGAACATCGTGTTCAGCAAGCTCTTCGACGAGCTGGCGGCCGGGAACATCGACATTGCCCTGGCCGGGCTGACCCCGACCGAGAGCCGCAAGCACATCGTCGATTTTTCCATCCCCTATTACCAGGCGATCCAGAACATGCTGATCCGCGCCGAGGACCGGGAGCGGATCAAGATGCTGGAGGACTTGCGCGGCAAGGTCGTGGGGACCCAGAAGGGCTCCATCCAGGAGGACCTGGCCCGCAACCTGGTCAGCGGCGCCGTCTTCTTCCTGCACGAGGAGATCGACGCGCTGGTCGACGCCCTGCTGCAGAAGAAAGTGGACGCCGTCATCCTGGAAAAACCCGTGGCCGACACTTTCGTCCTCAAGGACAGCGCCCTGCTGAACCTGGAATGCAGTACCGACAGCCAGCCGCTCGGCTCGGCCGCCGCGGTGCGCAAGGGCGACAAGGTTTTGCTGGAGCGCATCAACCAGGTCCTGCAACGGCTCATCGAGGAGAACAAGATCACCGAATCGATCGAGGCGGCCAAGCTGCTGGCCAAAAAATACTGACCCGGAGCGGCCGCGCCATCGGCGCCTGCGGCCCGTCTCAGCGCCAAAGAGGTACCCCGAACCATGATCCGCCTGCAGAACATCCAACTCGCCTATAACGACAAGGCGATCTTTTCCGGGATCACCTGGCTGGTCAACGACCGCAGCCGCATCGGGCTGGTCGGCGACAACGGCGCCGGCAAGACCACCCTCTTCCGGGCGATCCAGGGCGCCGCGGCGCTGGACGACGGCACCATCGAGACCGGCAAGGGCCAGCGCATCGGTTATCTGCCCCAGGACTTGGTCGAACTGGAACCGCTGCCGGTCATGGCCTTTCTCAAGAAGCAGACGGGGCACGAGGAGATGGAGCGGGCCATCCGCGCCAGCCATGAGCGGGTCGCGTCCGGCGACCATCGCCAGGAAGGCTTCGCCGGCCTGCTGCACAAGTTCGACGCCGCCTCCGAGGCCTTCCTGCTGCGCGACGGCTATGGCTTCGAGGCCCGGGCCCGGCGCATCCTCAAAGGGCTGGGCTTCGCCGATGGCGACGAGGCCAGGAACTGCCGCGACTTCTCCGGCGGCTGGAAAATGCGCATCTTCCTGGCCGTCATCCTGCTCTCCGAGCCCGACATCATGCTGCTGGACGAGCCGACCAACCACCTCGACACCGAGAGCATGGAATGGCTGGAAGGCTTTTTGCGCGGTTACGACGGCACCCTGCTGGCCATCTCCCACGACCACATGTTCCTGGACAAGATGGTGGGCCAGATCGCCGAGCTGGATCGCGGCCGGCTCACGATCTACAAGGGCGATTACTCCCACTACCTGAAGGAGAAGGCGCGCCAGGCGGCGGCGCTGGAGAAGAAACGCGAGCTGCAGAAGGCGGAGATCAAGCGCATCCAGGCCTACATCGACCGCTTCCGCGCCAAGGCCAGCAAGGCCTCCGAAGTCCAGAGCCGGATCAAGCAGCTGGAAAAATTCGAATTGCTGCCCGATCACCAGCAGGCGAAGCAGGTCCATTTCCGCTTTCCCGAGGGGCGGCGCAGCGGCAGGGAGGTACTGGCGGTCAGGGACCTGGCGAAAGCCTACGCCGGCCGGGAGGTGTTCTCGGGAGTGAGCTTCACGGTGCAGCGCGGCGAAAAGATCGCGTTGCTGGGCGTCAACGGCGCCGGCAAGACGACCCTGTCCCGTATCATGGCCGGCGTGGAGACCCCCAGCCATGGCGCGGTGGAATGGGGCTATCAGGTGCAGGCCGCTTTCTTTTCCCAGGAAAGCCAGCAGAACGTCGATTACGGCCTGACGGTCTGGCAGGAGGCCAGGGAGGTCGACGGCAGGGCCAGCGACCTGGAGGTGCGCAGCCTGCTGGGCGCCTTTCTTTTTTCCGGCGACGACATCCACAAACCGGTGGCCGTTCTCTCGGGCGGCGAGAAGAGCCGCCTGGCCCTGGTCAAGATCCTGCTGCGCGACAGCAATTGCCTGATCCTGGACGAGCCGACCAACCACCTGGACCTCAAGACCAAGGAGATCTTCCAGAGCGCCCTGCTGCATTACACGGGCACCATCATCCTGGTATCGCACGACCGCCATTTCCTCGACGACCTGGTGAGCCGCGTCCTCGAGCTGCGCGACGGCCGGCTCCGCGAGTACCTCGGCAATTATTCCTATTTCATCGGCAAGCGCGAGGCCGAGTTCGCGGCGGATGAAAACGCGGCTCTCCCCTCACCTTGCCCGGACCCGCCGGCTGCCCCGCCCAAGCGGGGGCGGACACGCGAGGAACGGCGCCAGGAGGCCGAGGAGAGGAACCGTCTCAGCAGAGTCCGGAGGGAACTGGCGCGTGAGGTGCAGGCGCTGGAGTCCGGGATCCACGAGCTGGAGGCGCTGAAGGACCGCGACCAGGCATTGCTCTGCGATCCCGGCGTGCTCGGCGACTCGACGCGCATCCGGGAGTTGATGAAAGAGCTCGGCGACGTGAAACGGCGACTGAAAGAAATGCTGCCGCGCTGGGAAGAGGCGATGCGGAGGCTGGAAGAAGTCGAAGTGCAGGACAAGTGTCAGTGACAGTGTCAGTGTCAGCAAGAGCCCTTACGGTCATTAGTGGTAGTGATAGTGATAGTGGTAGTCGAAGATCAGAAGGGAGTCCAGTTCTTTCGCGTCACGCGTCACGCGTCACGAAGATCGATTTCCAACCTGGAACATGGAACATGGAACGTGGAACCCTGAACCCTGCTCCTTACGCCGATTGCCATGTCTTCTCCCCTCTTACCCCTCGCCTCTTGCCTCTAGCCTAGGGACTTAAATTCATTTGTTGAAATTATGTCCGGTTTATTGCTAGAATCACTCGGAGGCATCATGAAGAAATCTCTCTCCATCCTGTTACTTTCATTCTTTTTTTTCCCATCGCTCGTCTGCGGCGATACCGTCGGAGATCTGATCCAAAAAGGCGATGAATTCTATGCCCGGCGCGGCGAGGCCGGCATGGCCGCGGAGGCTTTGGCCACTTACCGCGAGGCCCTGCTCCAAGCCCCCGACAGCTACGCGGCCATGGTGAAGAACCTGCAGGTCATGTACTTCATCGGCGACCATGCCAACGGCAGGGATGAGAAGCAGAGGATCTTCAAGGAAGCCATGGACCTCAGCCGCAGGGCGATCGCGCTGCGCCCCGATCGCGTGGAGGGGCATTATTGGCTGGGCGTGCACACCGGCAGCTACGGCGAGGCCCGGGGCGTGCTCAAGTCGCTTTTCCTGAAGAACGACATCATCCGCGCCATGGAGCGCTCCATGGCCATCGACGGCGCCTACGAGCACGCCGGCGCCTACTGCGTCCTGGGCCGCCTCTATTACAAGGTACCGGGCATTTTCGGCGGCAGCAAGAAGAAATCGCGGCAGTACCTGGAGAAATGCCGCGGGATCGCCCCGAAAAGCTCGGTATGCCTCCTTTTCCTCGCCGAGACCTATTGGTCGCTGGGGGAAAAGCGCCTGGCGGTGGAAACGCTGGAGGAACTCCTGTCCATGGAGCCCGACCCGCTCTGGCTGCCGGAGACCGAAAAAGACCGGCAGGCCGGCGCCCTGCTGCTGGAAAAGTACAAAAAATAGGCACCCCCCTTGAACTCGCCGGTTTTTTGAGGTAAATTTAAAAATGGCAAATAAATCCGTGCTTGCGATAAACCCCGGTTCCACCTCGACCAAGATCGCCATTTTCAACGGCGACGAGAAGATTCTCGGCCAGAACATCTCCCATGCGGCCGACGAGCTGGCCCCGTTCCCGCGCATCATCGACCAGCATCATTTCCGCCACCAGGTGATCCTGCGCTTCCTGCAGGATCACGACTTCGACGTCAGGAAACTGGCCGCCGTCGTCGGCCGCGGCGGGCTGCTGGGCCCGATGGCCTCGGGCACCTACCGCGTCAGCGAGGCGATGACCGAATACCTGAAGCAAACGAAGACCGAGCACGCCTCCAACCTGGGGGCGCTGCTGGCCGGCGACATCGCCGGCGACATCGGGGTCGAGGCCTACATCGTCGACCCGGTGACCGTGGACGAGATGACCGACGTGGCCCGCATCACCGGCCGGCCCGAGATCCCGCGCATCAGCATCTTCCACGCCCTGAACCAGAAGGCGGCCGCCCGCCTGGCGTCCCGGCAGCTCGGCAAGCCCTACGATCAATGCCGGCTGATCGTCGCCCACCTGGGCGGCGGCATCTCGGTGGGCGCCCACCTTGACGGCAAGGTCGTCGACGTCAACAACGCCCTCAACGGCGACGGCCCCTTCGCTCCCGAGCGCGCCGGCTCGCTGCCCAGCTGGAGCCTGGTCGAACTGGCCCTGTCGGGCAAATACGACCCGCCCACCCTGAAAAAAATGATCACCGGCCAGGGCGGCATCGTCGCCCACCTGCAGGTCAACGACATGCGCAAGGTGGAGGACATGGTCAAGGCCGGGGACGCCAGGGCCACCCTGGTCTTCGAGGCCATGGCCTACAACGTGGCCAAGGAGATCGGCGGCCTGGCCGCGGTGCTGGAAGGCAGGATCGACGCCATCGTCCTGACCGGCGGCATCGCCTTCGACAAGTATTTCGTCGAACTCGTCCGCCGCCGCGTCGAGTTCGCGGGGCGGCTGATCATCCTGCCCGGCGAGGACGAGATGACGTCCCTGGCCCAGGGGGCGCTGCGCGTCCTGCTCGGGGAAGAGAAACCCAAAGAATGGAAACATGCAGGAGGAAACGCATGAAGCCGATGAAGAAGCTGAGCGAGATCGAGACCCTGGTCAAGTCCAAGAAGAACTTCAGCATGGCCGTGGCCTACGGCCAGGACGAGGATACCATCCTGGCGGTCAAGCGCGCCGTCGAGGAGAAGATCGTCGACGCCATCATGGTCGGCGACGAGAAGGCCATCCGCGACCTGTGCGCCAAGCTGAAAGTCGACCCGGGAATGTTCGAGATCGTCAACGAGCCCGACGAGAAGAAAAGCGGCGACAAAGCCGTGCGCCTGATCCTCGACGGCAAGGCCCAGATCCTGATGAAGGGGCTGATCTCGACGCCCTATTACCTGAAGCCCATCCTGAACAAGGACTACAACCTCGTTCCCAAGAACGGCGTCCTGTCGCACACCACCATCCTGGAAGTGGCCACCTACGACAAGCTGCTGCTGGTCTCCGACGTGGCCATGATCCCCTATCCCGACCTGAACCAGAAGGTGCAGATGATCAACTACAACGTCAGGATCGCCGCCAAGCTGGGCATCGAGAATCCCAAGGTGGCCATCCTGGCGGCCAACGAGAAGGTCTCCGACAAGATGCCCTGCACCATGGAGGCGGCGGTGATCTCCAAGATGGCCGAGCGCAAGCAGATCAAGGGGGCGGTCAT
The DNA here is from genome assembly GCA_002327965.1 of Candidatus Aminicenantes bacterium UBA2199. Lineage (GTDB taxonomy): Bacteria > Acidobacteriota > Aminicenantia > UBA2199 > UBA2199 > UBA2199. The sequence goes on from DCVB01000055.1 coordinate 26,082, forward strand.
CGACGGCCCGCTGGCGCTGGACGTGGCCATCTCCAGGCACGCCCTGGACGTGAAAGGACTTAAGTCCCCGGTCGAGGGCTACGCCGACATCCTGATCATGCCCAACATCGAGGCCGGGAACATCTTCTACAAGGCGACGACCCTCCTGGCCAGGGGCAAGCTGGCCGCGGTGGTCACCGGCGCGTCCTTCCCGGCGATTCTGACTTCCCGTGCAGACGATGACGATTCCAAGTACTATTCCATAGTGCTGGCGGCGGCGCTGGTCTGACTGAACGACGTGACGCGTAACGCGTGACGCGAGACGCGAGAATAGATGAAATCGATTTTCGCTACACGATAGACGAACAGAGGCAATTAAGAAGACTTAAATTCCAAATCACAAGCACCAAATCCCAAATAAGTTCCAAATTCCAATGACCAAATTTCCCAAACGAAGAGAAAATGCTATTTCAAGGAGCTTTCGTTTTGGTAATTGGAATTTGGAGCTTGGAATTTGTTTGTTATTTGGAATTTGNNGGGATTTGGAATTTAAGTCCTATTATTGCCAATCTTTTCCACCATTCTTTCGCATGACGCATAACGAAAGTCTTTTTTTCCTACTCGTTACGCGTCACGCGTCACGCGTCACGAAGAACTTGTTCTCCTATTCTTCGGCTCCCGGCATAATGCTCGTCTCGGTATAGCCGGCGGGGATCTCGAAGAACGAGGCCGGCAGGTTCTTGCTGCCCAGCGAGAGCACTTCCATCACCTGGCGGCTCTTTTCCGTCTCCTTGCCCTTCTTGCCGACGGAAGTGGTGACTGTGATCATCTTCAGCGGGAAGCCCAGCCCGGCCTCGGCCTTCATCTGCTGCTCGATCAGCGCATCGAGGTCTTCCATGCCGGTCTTGAAGTCGCGGAAGCGGAACGATTCGGCCATTTCCTCCAAGCCCTTGAACTTGGGGGTCGACCAGGTCTCCTTTTCGATCCTCTCGTGGCTCTTGGTCTTGATGATGGCGACCTTCACTTCCATGTCGTATTCCATGAGCATCCTGCTGTGCTGGCAGGGATAGCCGAGGATCGTCTCCATCCCCAGCTTTTCCACGTTGATGACGGGGTTCTTGATCTTGATCTTGACCAGCTTGCCCACGATGCCGGCCACTTGCATCATGGCGTTGATCGGCAGGCGCGCGTAGGTTTTCTCTTCCGGATTCACCAGGTAGAGGGAATCATCGGCGGCCTTGAACAGCCAGTACGAGCCTTTCTTGAACATCTCGTTCTCGTAGGCCACGCTCTCGAAGACCATCTTGACGTTGCCGCCCTGGGCGTAGACCTGCTGGACGACCGTATTGCTCTGCCCCTTGGCCTCGGCCTGGGTCACGGTGCGCGTCTTCCACTCGACGCCGGCAAACGTGCTCGCGGCGAAGATCAAAATGAACATGGCGATGAAAATCGTTTTTTTCATGGGTGTTTCCTCCTGAGGGTCCAGGGTCATTATACCTCAAAACGTGGGGAAATGAAATGGCATCCGTGACGCGTGATGAGAGAATAGATGAAATCGGTTTAGGGTTTACGGTGGACGGTTTACGGGAAGAAAAGAGGCAATACGAAGACTTAAATTCCAAATCACAAATTCCAAATTCCAAACAAGCACCAAATTCCAAATTCCAATTTTCAAAACGAAAGCTCCTTGCATGGAATTTTCTTTGTTTTGGTCATTTGGTAATTGGAATTTGGAATTTATTTGGAATTTGGTGCTTGGGATTTGGAATTTAATTCTTACTATTACATCTTCATCTTCCCGTCAACCGTAAACCGTCTGCCGTCAACCGAGCTCAGTATTCTATGAAATGACCACCGTCTTGATATTAACGAACTCCTTGATCCCGTAACTGGACAGTTCTCGGCCGAAACCCGACATCTTGATCCCGCCGAAGGGAAACCTGGGATCGGACTTGACCATGCCGTTGATGAAGACCGAGCCGGCTTCGACGCGCGCGGCCAGCGCCTGCGCCTTTTTCCGGTTCGCCGTCCAGATGGAGGCGCCGAGCCCGAACGCCGTGTCATTGGCGATGCGCAGAGCGTCCTCATCGTCGGCGGCGCGGATCAGGGCGGCCACGGGGCCGAACAATTCCTCATCATAGGCCGGCATGCCGGGCTGCACGCCGTCCAGGACCGTGGGCTGAAAAAAAAAGCCTTGGCCCTTGATGCGCTTGCCGCCGGTCAGGACCCTGGCGCCGCCGCGGACCGACGCCCTGACCTGTCGCTCGAGCTCATCGACGAGGTCGGCGCGCGCCAGCGGCCCCAGGTCGTTGCTCTCGTCGAGGGGGTTGCCGGTCTTCAGTGCGGAGACGGCGGCGGTGAACGCGCTGCGAAAACGGCTGTAGATGCCCCGGACGACGATGAAGCGCTTGGCGGCGATGCAGCTCTGGCCGTTGTTGATCATGCGCGAGCTTACCGCCGATGCCACGCATGGCGAAAGCGGCGCATCGGCCAGCACGATGAACGGGTCGCTGCCCCCCAGTTCCAGGACCGTCTTCTTCAGCTGCCGGCCCGCCGTTGCCGCGACGGCGCGTCCGGCGGCGTCACTGCCGGTCAGGGTGACGGCGCGCACCAGGGGCCGGGCCAGCAGCGCCTCGACCTGCGCCGACCCGATGCGCAGGGCGGTGAACACATGCGCGGGAAAGGCGGCGCGGCGGAAGACCTCCTCGATGCGCGCGGCGCAGCGGCTGACGCCGGAGGCATGCTTCAGCAGGCAGGTGTTGCCGGCCAGCAGCGCCGGGGCCGCGAAGCGAAAGACCTGCCACAACGGGAAATTCCACGGCATGACGGCCAGGATCACCCCCAGCGGGTCGAAGCGCACATAGCTGTCGGCGGCGTCGGAAGCGATGCGTTCAGGTTGGAGCATGGACGGGCCGTTTTCCGCATAGTATTCACAGACCAGGGCGCACTTCTCGACCTCGGCGCTGGCCTGCAGGACGGGCTTGCCCATTTCCTCGCTCATCATCCGCGCCAGGGCGGTCTTCTCGGCTCGCAGGACGGCCGCCGCCTTCCTGAGCGGGGCGGAGCGCCGTTCCATGGCGAGACCGCTCCAGGAAATGAACGCCTGGTGGGCTTGCTTTACGGCCGCATCCACTTCTTTCGCCGTCTGCTCCCTGAAGCTTTCCAGCAGCTCGCCGGTAGCGGGGTTTACGGATCGAAGCGCCATGCTCATCCTCCCTGGGTGTCAGTAATATCCATTGTAAAGAAAGCAATATCAAATGGCAATGAAATAGAACCAGGATGACATCGGTTCACGGTGGACGGTTCACGGTTTACGGTAAGAGAAGATGAAATAATAAGACTAAAATTCCAAGCACCAAGCACCAAATTCCAAATAAATTCCAAATTCCAATTTCCAAATGACCAAAACGAAGATCCCGAATTCAAGAACAGAAATTGTTGAAGCGTTGAAACGTTGAAGCGAAAGAAAAAGAGCTTTTCCCAGGGCTCTTGCTGACACTGTCACTGACACTGACACTTGTTTTAGCTTTCGTTTTGGAAATTGGAATTTGGAATTTGGTGCTTGTTTGTTATTTGGAATTTGGGATTTGGAATTTAAGTCTTCGTATTGCTTTTTTTCTTCCCGTAAACCGTCAACCGTAAACCGTCAACCGATTTCTTCTTTGACATGCGACCTCCGCTTTGGTATAAGGAAACTTCATTCGAACTCTCCGGAACGGATTATCTACGGGAGGCCGTATGGGCGGATTCTTCGGCGTGGCATCCAAGGACAACTGCCTGGCGGACGTCTATTACGGCACCGACTACCACTCGCACCTGGGGACCAAGCGCGGCGGCCTGGCCATCGTCAACGACGGCGGCTTCGTGCGCGTCATCCACAACATCGAGAACACCCAGTTCCGCTCCAAGTTCGATGCCGACCTGGGGCGCCTGCAGGGGCGCTGCGGCATCGGCGTCATCAGCGACACCGACGACCAGCCGCTGCTCATCCGTTCGCACCTGGGCGATTACGCCATCGTCACCGTCGGCGTGGTGGCCAATGCCGAGGCGCTGGCCCGCGAGGCCTTCGGCCGCCGGCGCATCCACCTGGCGGAGATGGGCAGCGGCGATATCAACCCCACCGAGGTCGTCGCCTCGCTCATCGACATGGAGGACAGCTTCGAGGCCGGCATCGGCCGCGCCCTGGCTGAGATCGAAGGGTCCTGCTCGCTGCTGGTCCTCACCCGCGACCGCATCTACGCCGCCCGCGACCGCCTCGGCCGCACCCCGGTCGTCATCGGCCGCAAGCAGGACGCCATGGCGGTCAGCTTCGAATCCTGCGCCTTTCCCAACCTCGAATACGAGACGCACAGGGCCCTGGGGCCCGGGGAGGTTGGCTTCATCACCGCCGAAGGCTGGCAGAACCTTAAGCCCCCGGAAAAGCGCCTGCAGATCTGCAGCTTCCTCTGGGTCTACTACGGCTACCCGGCGTCGACCTACGAGGGCATCAACGTGGAGGACGTGCGCAACCGCTGCGGCGCCGCTTTGGCCCGGCGTTTCCCGGCCGCCGTCGACTACGTGGCCGGCATCCCCGATTCGGGCATCGGCCACGGGCTGGGCTACGCCAACGAGTCGGCCATCCCTTTCAAGCGCCCTTTCGTCAAGTACTCCCCCACCTGGGCCCGCAGCTTCATGCCCCAGCACCAGGAAGTGCGCGACCTGGTGGCGCGGATGAAGCTGATCCCCATCCGCGAGCTGATCGCCGGCAAGCGCATCCTCTTCTGCGAGGACTCGATCGTGCGCGGCACGCAGCTGCGCGACACCATCCGGCGGCTCTATGACGCCGGGGCCGCCGAGATCCACATGCGTCCGGCCTGCCCGCCGCTGCTGCATGCCTGCAAGTTCCTCAACTTCTCGCGCTCGCGCTCGGAGATGGACCTGGCCACGCGCAAGGCGATCCGCGACCTGGTCGGCACCGATGCCGGCGCCTCCGACCTGGCCCCGTTCGCCCGCGCCGGCACTCCCGCCTACGAGGCGATGGAGGAATGGATCCGCCGCCACCTCGGCCTGTCCACGCTCAAATACCAGTTGCTGGATGACATGGTGGCGGCCATCGGCCTGCCCAAGGACAAGCTCTGTACGTATTGCTGGGACGGCCAGGAATAGAAACAGTGATGCGTAATGAGTGATGAGTGATGAGAAAACGCAGAGGACGAATTTCCAAGAATGGTCCGGGCGTAAAGGCAAGCGACCACGCCTTTGCTTTCTTGTCATTCTCTTCACTCATCACTTATCACTCATCACTTATCACTATTATTTGGAGGTAACACCATGAAACACATACTGACCGTCGTCGTCCTGCTGATCACCCTCGTTGCCATGCTCCCTGGCGAGGAGGGCATGTACCCGCTGAGCGAGATCCACAAGCTCGACCTCAAGGAGCGCGGCTTCGAGATCGAGCCCGCCGAGCTGTACAACCCCAGCGGCGTCAGCCTGGTCGACGGCATCATCAACCTGGGCGGCTGCACGGCCAGCTTCATCTCGCCCGACGGGCTGATCCTGACCAACTACCACTGCGCCTTTGGCGCCATCCAGTCGCTGACCAGCACCGAGAACGACTACCTGCGCGACGGCTTCTATGCCAACGCCGCCGTCGGCGAGCTGCCGGCCCCGCGCTATACCGCGCGGCTGATCGAATCCTACCGCGACGTTTCGCGCCAGGTCCTCTCCGTGGTCAGCGGCCGCATGGGCCACGCCGAGCGCAGCAAGGCCATCGAGGAGAAGATCAAGCGCATGGTCGTCGACGTCGAGAAGGCCAACCCCGGGCGGCGGGCCGAGATCGCCGAGATGTTCCGCGGCAAGACCTACGTGCTGTTCGTCTACGCCAACATCAAGGACGTGCGCCTGGTCTACGCTCCGCCGCGCGCCATCGGCGAGTTCGGCGGCGAGGTCGACAACTGGGCCTGGCCGCGTCACACCGGCGATTTCGCCCTGCTGCGCGCCTACGTCGCCCCCGACGGCTCGTTCGCCGACCACTCGCCGCGGAACGTCCCTTACCGCCCCAGGAAATACTTCCAGGTGTCGACCGCCGGCGTCCAGGAGGGGGATTTCGTCTTCGCCCTCGGCTATCCCGGCAGCACCCACCGCCACAAGTCGTCGCACTACCTGGCCTGGGAGGAGGAGGTGAGCCTGCCGGCCGCCGTCGATCTCGGCCGCTGGATCATCGCCCTCAAGGAGAAGATGAGCGAGACGGGCCGCGAGACGGCCATCAAGCTCGCCGCCTCGCTGCAGTCATTGTGGAACTACGTCAAGCGCAGCGAGGGCCAGCTCAAGGGGCTGAAGAACCTGAAACTGGCGGAGCGGCGCCGGGAGCAGGAGGCCGAGCTGCAGCGCTTCATCAACGCCGATCCCAAGCGCAAAAAGAAATATGGCGACCTGTTCGCCGGTCTCGACCGTGCCTACGCCGACATGCGCCGGCGTGCGCCCCGCGACACGGCCCTGGACAATCTGGTCAGCCGGCGCTACTCGATGATCATGGGCAACGCCTTCGCCATCTGCGAGGCCTCGGTCGAGCGCGCCAAGAAGGACACGCAGCGCGAGGCGGCCTTCATGGACCGCAACTTCGAGCGCACCGAGAAGCAGATGACCCTGGCCCTGCGCAATTACTACGAGCCGGCCGAAAAGGCGGTGCTCGGGGAACTGCTGCGCCGGGCCGCCGCCCTGCCCGAGGGGGAGGCCATCGCCGCCGTCCGCGACCTGGCCGGCCAGGGTGACCACGAAAAAAACCTGGCGGAATTCCTGGAAAAGGCCTTCGCCAGGACGCAGTTGAAGGACCCGGCCGTGGTCAGCGCCTGGCTGCGTAAAACCAATCTCGAATTGCGCGCCCTGGACGATCCTTTCATCCTCCTGGGCCTGGCCCTCTATCCCGACTACCGCGAGATGCGCGAGGCCGGCAAGCGTGAAAAAGGCCTTCTCGACCCGCTGCTGGCGCAGCTGGTCGACGCCAAGAAGGAACAGCAGGGGACCGAGTTCATCCCCGACGCCAACAGCACCCTGCGCCTCACCTACGGCCGCGTCCGCGGCTACTCCCCCGCCGATGCCGTCCACATGCAGCCTTTCACCACCCTGGGCGGCATCGTCGAAAAGACGGTTGCCAACCCGGGAGCGGAAAATTTCAGCGCCCCGCAGAGGCTCCTCGACCTGTCCGCGGCCAAGGCCCATGGCGCCTACGCCCACCCCGCCCTCGGCGACGTCCCGGTGGCCATGCTCTACGACATGGACACGACGGGGGGCAACTCGGGCTCGCCGGTGTTCAACGCCCGCGGCGAGCTCATCGGCCTGAACTTCGACCGCGTCTACGAGGCGACGATCAACGACTTCGCCTGGGACCCGTCCTACAGCCGCTCCATCGGCGTCGACGCCCGCTTCATCCTCTGGTCGTTGGACCAGTTCAGCAATGCCAAAAGGCTGCTGCAGGAAATGGGAGTGAAATAAAAGGAAAGAGTTCGATGTTCGAAGTTCGACGTTCGATGTTGAAAGAAAAGAAACTTATCGGAAATCTATGAATTTTCTTTTCCGAAAACGTCGAACTCTGAACCTCGGACCTCAAAATCCTTTGATCAATGAATTTTCCTCTCTGAAAACTTCGAAAGTCGAACATCGAACCCCTTGAGATCGCCAAATTTTCTTTTCCGAAAACCTCGAACTTCGAACATCGAACGTCGAACCTATTTCTTCAATAACTCAAGGATCTGACCTGCCGCCTCTCTTTGATCCTCGTCCCTGCTCCGCGACAACTTCCAGCGATACTTCAACGCCAGGTAGAGCTTGAGCGCCGCCAGCTGCCACTTGGGCAGGTGCTTCCTGTAGACGTGCAATTGGCTGCGGCGGTATTCGACGGCGGTGCGCGCCGGGATGGCGCTGACGCTGGCGCCGCCGAGATGGACGATGCGCGCGGGCGGGAAAAAGAACACCCGCCTGCCCTGACTCCGCAGCCGGGCGCAGAGCTCGCTGTCGTCGAAATAGAGGAAGATCCCCTCGTCGAAGACATTGCCGCCCTGAAAATATTCGCGCCGAGTGAGCAGGCAGCAGCCGCTGACCCAGCCCACCTCGCGCGTCTTCAGCGTACGGGTGTCGACCTGCCTGGAAGCGGGCGTGGCCCACGCCTTCTGCCGGAACTCGGAGAACAGGGACAAAGGGGCGCCGTAGGAAAGCTGGAACGAACCGTCGGGGTTGAGCACCAGCGGCCCGACCGCCCCGGACCGCGGCTCGCTGTCGGCGAACCCGACCAGGAGCGCGAAAGTGTCGGGATAGACCCGGGTGTCGCTGTTGAGGAAGAGCAGGTACTCGCCCCCGGCGATCTCCGCCGCGCGGTTGTTGGCGCGGGTGAAGCCCAGGTTCTCGTTGTTGCGCAGGACGCGGATCCTGCCTTCGAAAGGCTTCAGCTTGGCCTCGGCATCCGCCGCGGCGTTGTCCACGACGATGACCTCGAAAGCAAAGGGCGCCTGGCTGGCAAGGGCAGATCCCAGGGCGTTACGGATGACCTCCGCCTTCTCGTGGCTGATGACCAGGATGACCGAGAGCTTCATCGGCGCGGCGGTCGGCGGGTCGGCCTATTCCAGGATGATCTTGCCGGCGTTGCCGGAAAGCCCGATCTCGAAAGCCCTGGCGAAATCCGCCATCTTGAAGCGGTGGGTGATCAGCGGCGCCAGGTCGACCTTGCCCGAGACCAGCAGGGCGTCCATCTGGTACCAGGTGTCGTACATGCGCCGGCCGTTGATGCCCTGGACGGTGATGCCGGGGAAGATGACGTCCCTGGCCAGGTCGAGGCTGAGCGGCTTGGCCGGGATGCCCAGCAGCGAATAGCGGCCGTTCTTGCGGATGGAGCGGAACCCCTCAGCGATGGCCGCCGGGTGGCCCGACATCTCCAGCACCACGTCGACACCCTGCCCGTCGGTCGCGGCGTGGACGATCTCCTCCACGTTCTCCCGGGAAGGATCGATGACGCGGTCGGCGCCCATTTTTTTGGCCAGCTCCTGGCGGAAGGACATCACCTCGCTGACCAGGACCAGCGAGGCTCCGGCCGCCTTGCACACCGGGATGGCGGCGATGCCGATGGGCCCGCCGCCCAGGATGAGGAACGTCTTGCCCACGGTGGCCCCGGCCATGACCGTGTGCACGGCGTTGCCGAAGGGGTCGTAGATCGCCGCCCACTCCGGGTCGATGCCCTTGGGCACGCGCCAGAGGTTGGACTCGGGCACGGCGATGAAGTCGGCGAAACAGCCGTCGCCGTCGACGCCGAGGATGACCACGTTCTCGCAGAGGTGGGCGTTGCCGGTGCGGCATTGAAAACACTGATGGCAGACCACGTGCATCTCGGCGGTCACCAGCTCCCCCACCTTGTAGTGGCGCACGTCGGCGCCGGCCTCGACGATCTCGCCGTAGAACTCGTGCCCGGTGGTGACCGGCGGCTTGATGCGGTTCTGCGACCACTCGTCCCATTTGTAGATGTGCAGGTCGGTGCCGCAGATGGCCCGCTTGCGGACCTGTATCAGCACTTCATTGCCTTTGATGGCGGGAATGGGGACCTGCTGCATCTCCAGCCCCGGTCCGGGCTTCATCTTGCGCAGGGCGTTCATATTGCCTTTCATAGTAGGGATTCTCCTTATGTCGAAGATGCCATTCTAGTATGATCGGCGGGGTTTGGCAAGTGGCCGGGTTGGGGGAGGTTCCACGTTCCAGGTTCCACGTTCCATGTTCCAGGTTCCACGTTCCATGTTCCACGTTTGTGCAAGAAGCATCATGAAGTTGCATTTGGCTTGTTCTTGGATATAATACATCCATGAAAAAGTCCGTCATTCTATGGCTCCTTGCACTGCTGCTAACGCTTCTTCTGGCCGTTTACCAGCGCCTGAGCGGCCCGACCCACCCGCTGAAAGGGACCGAGGGGCTGGGTGACGCCCGCGTCACCTACAAGCTCCACCGCAGCTGGACCAGCCACCGGCCGCTGCCGGTCCGGGTGACCGGCGACGGCCTGGTCTCCATGCGCCTGCACCACCGCCGCTTCCCCCTGATCGAAGGCGAGGAGTGGACCCCGGTGACGATGCGCACGCGCGAAGGGGCCTTTGAGGCCGAAGTCCCGGGCCAGCCGGCCGCAGGCAAGGTGGCCTACCGCATCGAGGCGGTCACGGCGGCGGGGAGCGCCTGGCTGAACAACGGCCGGCCGGTCGTCGCCCGCTTCAAGGACGAGGTCCCGGCCTGGATCCTGATCCTGCACGTCCTGTTCATGTTCACCGGCCTGCTGCTGGCTTTCCGCACCGGCCTGGGAGCGCTTCTGGGAGACGCGACCTGGCGAAAGCTTCTGCCCTGGACCCTGGCGGTGACGGCGGTCGGCGGGCTGTTCCTGGGGCCGCTGGTGCAAAAATACGCCTTCGGCGCCTTCTGGACCGGCTTCCCCTTGGGCAGCGACCTGACCGACAGCAAGACATTGTTCGTTGTCCTGATCTGGCTTGCTGCTTTGTTCCTCAAGAGAAAGAGCCGCTTCTGGGTGGTGGCAGCGACCCTGCTGATGGTGGCGGTCTATCTGATCCCCCATTCCATGCTGGGATCGGAATTGGACTACAAGACGGGAAAGGTCGAAACAGCCAAAAAGATTCGCGACTAGAACCCGGTTCACGGTATCGAAGTGCGTTGGACGGAGAGAAGATGCAATGGTAAGACTAAAATTCCAAATCACAAATTCCAAATCCCAAATAAGCACCAAATTCCAATTACCAAAACGAAAACTAAGGCAGGTGTCAGTGTCAGTGACAGTGTCAGCAAGAGCCTTGGAAAAAAGCTCTTTTTCTTTCGCTTCAACGTTTCAACGCTGCAACACTTCAACGATTTCTGTTCCATTGACTCTTCAATTCATCATCGGGTTCTGGATCTTCGTTTGGGTCAATGTCCCCGCCAGGGGATTTGAATTTGGAATTTGGGATTTGTTTGGAATTTGGTGCTTGGGATTTAGAATTTAATTCTTCCGATTCCTTCTTTTCTGACCGTCAACCGTATACCGTCTGCCGTCAACCGATTTCAATTAATGGCCGTTCCCGTCCGCCAAGCACCTGATATCATAATCCCAGCCCGGCAAACGTCTCTTCCGCCTCGGCCACCAGTCCCCTGACGATCTCCTTCACCGGCTTGCTGTCCTGGATCAGGCCCACGCTCTGGCCGGCCATCAGCGAGCCGTGCTCGACGTCGCCGTCCTGGACGGCGCGGCGCAGGGCGCCCACCCAGTACTTTTCCACCTCGTACTGGGCCTGGATGCGGGAGATCTCGCCGCGCTCCAGCTTCTGGATCAGCTCCAGCTGCAGGCGGCCGAACTCCTCGCTGCCCTTGTTTTTCAGGGCGCGGACGGCAACCACCGGCAGGGCCGAGCTGTACTGGGGTGTGGCAAAGGCCTCGCGGGCCCGCGCCTTGCAGAAGCGCTCCTTGAAGGCCGGGTGGCAGGGGCTCTCCTCGGCCATGGCGAAGATCGTTCCCATCTGCACGCCGGCCGCCCCCATCAGCAGCAGGTGGGCGATCATGCGGCCGGTGGCGATGCCGCCGGCGACGAAGACCGGAACTTGGGGGTAATGGAAAAGAACCTGCTGGATGAGGACGATGGTCGAGACGTGGCCGATATGGCCGCCGGCCTCGCTCCCCTCCAGGACCAGGGCGTCGGCGCCGTAGGCGATC
>DCVB01000055.1:37910-38212 GCA_002327965.1 Candidatus Aminicenantes bacterium UBA2199
AATCACGGCCTCTTTGCCAGTATTTCAGGTGTTTATCGGCTATCATATTGGGTATTTTAACACAAACGATCGCGAAAACAAAGGATACTGGACTCGGTTTACGGTAGACGGTTTAAGGTGTACGGGAAGAGATGTAATAATAAGAATTAAATTCCAAATCCCAAGCACCAAATTCCAAATAAATTCCAAATTCCAAATTCAAATGACCAAAACGAAGAAAATGCTATCTCAAGGGGCTTTTGTTTTGGAAATTGGAATTTGGAATTTGGTGCTTGTTTGGGATTTGGAATTTGGGATTTGGA
>DCVB01000055.1:38257-38384 GCA_002327965.1 Candidatus Aminicenantes bacterium UBA2199
CGTAAACCGATTTCATTATCTTATCCGTCTGCGCCTGCCGCAATGTTGAAATGAGCGGGCAAATGGAATATAATCAAATATCCGTTCATGAAAACCATTGAGTTCAATCCCGACGGCAAGTCGACTG
>DCVB01000053.1 GCA_002327965.1 Candidatus Aminicenantes bacterium UBA2199
ACGTCGGCGGCCTGCCCGAGGTCCGTGTCTGGCCCTGGGAGTACAAGGCCGTCTTTTCGCCCATCGACGTGATCGAGGAGTACGTCCGCCCGGCGCGCTACGTGGAGAACGGAAAGATGGTGGTGCGGCCCGCCCTCTCCGACGCGGAGTACCTGAACCTCCCCGGCGTCAGCTCGCTGGTGGCCTTCAACAGCGACGGCCTGCGCACGCTGGTGCGCACCCTGGACATCCCCAACATGAAGGAGAAGACGCTGCGCTATCCCGGCCACATCGAGAAGATCGCCGTGCTGCGCGAGTCGGGCTTCTTCAGCCAGGAGCCCGTCAATGTCCTCGGCGCCCGTATCCGGCCCATCGACCTGACCGCCAGGCTGCTCTTCCCCATCTGGAAGCTGCAGCCGGGCGAGACCGACCTGACCGTCATGCAGGTCGTCGTCGAGGGCGAGAAGGACGGCGGCAGGGTCCGCCACACCTACGACCTGCTCGACCGCTTCGACGCCGCCAGCGGCGTCCACTCCATGGCGCGCACCACCGGCTACACCGCCACCGCCGCCGTGCGCCTGATCGCCTCCGGCCTCTATTCGCGCCAGGGCATCATCCCGCCGGAGTACATCGGCGAGGAGCCCAATTGCGTGGAGTTCATGCTGAAAGAGCTGGCCGAGCGCGGAGTGATATACAAGCATAAATTAGAGAATATGTGAGCAAACGTGACGCGTAACGCGTGACGCGTGACATGTGAAGAAATAAATTCCAAATTCCAATTACCAAATGACCAAAACGAAGAAAATGCCATTCCAAGGGAATTTCGTTTTGGAAATTGGAATTTGGAGCTTGGAATTTGTTTGGAATTTGGTGCTTGGGATTTGGGATTTAAGTCTTCGTATTGCCTCTTTCTGACCATCAACCGTAAACCGTCTACAGTAGACCGATTTTAATTTTTCTCGCGTCACGCGTTACGCGTTACGCGTCACGAAGGCTCGTTATGCGTACTCTGAAAGGCTCTCCCACACCTGGTCCTGCGGGTCGGGCTCGTCGGCCTTTTCCCTCGGCCCGGGCTGCTCCAGGTGCTCCTTCTCGCGCAGCTTCTTCAGGAAGCCGCCGGCCACGGCCGGGAAGAGCTCGAGCAGCAGCTCCTCCTTCTCGTTGCGCGCCAGGCGCACGTTGCCCAGCCCGGGCAGCAGCGGGTTGTCCTGGCGCTTGTAGCTGGAGGTGTCGTAGGGGGTCTCCTCGCGGGTGCCGGCGATCTTCAGCCGGAAGGCGGGGTCGACCGGGATGGGGGTCTTGCCGTAGCTGCCCTTGACCAGGTTGACGAACTGGGTGGATTTCGAGGTGTAGAACGGCTTGCCGTTGGCCTGGTCGATGACGCAGTTGACCGCCTGCACGCCCACGATCTGGCTGGTGGGGGTGACCAGGGGCGGCACGCCGGCGTCCAGGCGCACGCGCGGCACGGTGCGCAGCACCTTGTCCTTCAGGTGCTCCAGCTTGGCCTGCTGCAGCTGGGCCAGCATGTTGGTGTACATGCCGCCCGGGATCTGCGCCACGCGCACGATGTCATCGGGCGGCGGGAAATTGAAGTGCCTCTCGATGGCCTGGGTGGCCTGCAGCAGCTCGGCGATGCGCTCGTCCTTCGCCGCCGCGACGGCGCGGTCGAACAGGGCGTCGATCTCCGCGGGCAGCGTGTCCCGGGCGATGTCGAAGGCCAGCGGCAGCAGCTTGTACTGGTCGAACTGCGCCAGCTCGCCGCGGACCTGCAGCAGCTCGCGGTTGATGGCCGAGACCCACTCGCGGTCGACGCCGGTGTCGAGGCCGAGCTTGTCGGCGAAGAGCTGCACCAGCTCGAAGGCCGGCGCCGCCGGGCCGCCGGAAAAATTCAGGATGACGGTGTCGACGATGTCGACGCCGTTGATCATGGCCATCAGCACCGACGCCAGGCCGAAGCCCGGGGTGCAATGGGTGTGCATGTCGATGGGGATGCCGACGTTCTTCTTCAGGGCGCGGATCAGCCGCCCCGCCGTCGCCGGATCGATGAGCCCGGCCATGTCCTTGATGGTGATCATGTCGGCGCCCAGCCCGGCCAGCTGCTCGGCCTTGGTCACGAAATAGCCGATGTCGAAGATCTTCCGGGGCAGCGGCCGGCCGCGCAGCAGGGCCTTGACGCGGTCGCCGAGGGTGAAGCGCGGGTCGACGGTGTAGCAGACGGCGCAGTCGGCGATGCCGCCGTTCTGCTTGACGTAGCGGATTGTCGACTTCATGTTGTCGATGTCGTTCAGGGCGTCGAAGATGCGCATGATGTCGATGCCCGAGCCGACGGCGTTGCGGCAGAAGCCCTCGATCACCGGGTCGGGGTAGGGGTTGTAGCCGAACAGGTTGCGGCCGCGCGACAGGGCGGTGAGCTTGGAGGCCGGGCCGATGGCGGCCTTGATCTTCTCCAGGCGTTCCCAGGGGTTCTCGTTGAGGAAGCGCATCACCGAGTCGGGGACGGCGCCGCCCCAGACCTCTATGGCGTAAAAACCCGCCTTTTGGTAATGGGGCAGCAGGCGGTCCACCTGGGCCTGGTTCATGCGCGTGGCGAACTGCGACTGCTGCCCGTCGCGGAGCGTCAGGTCGCGGACAAGGATCTTTTCAGCCATCGGCGTCTCCCTGGATCGCGGCGCCGCCGGATCGCGGCATCGTTTAAGGATAAATTATATAACAAAAACGCGGGAATAAAAAGGACGCGCCGCGGCGGGCCGGGGGTGATCTTCCGCGATCAGGAAAAGACGCCGGGGATGGCGGTGCCGCAGAAGCGGCAGCGCCCGTCCCTGAGCCCCTCGTTATCCAGGCTGTACATCAGGCGGCGCAGCAGCACCTTGCCGCACGACGGGCAATAGGTGTGTTCGGCGTCGGAGAGCAGGTTGCCGACGTAGCAGAAGCGCATGCCGGCGTCCAGGGCGATGCGCCTTGCCCCGTGCAGCGTCGCCGGCGGCGTGGGCGG
>DCVB01000036.1:0-14961 GCA_002327965.1 Candidatus Aminicenantes bacterium UBA2199
TTTCCAAAACGAAAGCTCCTTGCAGAGATTTCTCTTTGTTTTGGTCAAAGTCCCCCCCAGGGGATTGGGGAATTGGAATTTGGAATTGATTTGGAGTTTTAGTCTTCCTATTGATCTCTTTTCTTGCCGTCCACCGTCAACCGTGTGCCGTGCACCGATTTCGCTTATTTCTTGGGCACCCAGAACAGCAATACCATCCCGGGGATCGAAATGAGGAAGCTGACCAGGAACATGCCGGAGTAGCCGATCCAGGAGGCGATGAAGCCGCTGCTGACGCCGGCGACGATGCCGCCCAGGCTCATCAGCCCCGAGCCGATGGCGAAGTGCGCCGCCTTGAACTCCATCTTGCAGATGCGCATCAGGAAGGTGGTCAGCACCGCCGTGCCCAGGCCGCTGGCGAACTGGTCGAAGCCGTGCACGCCGGCGGCCAGCGCCAGGTTGCCCGCGCCGATGAACAGCGGCTGCGCGGCGCCGGTGTTGGCGGCCAGGTAGGATGCCAGGCCGCCGGCCAGCAGCATGTAGACGACATTGGTCAGGTTCTGCGCCAGCAGGAAGGGCCAGATCACCCGCTTGAGGCCGTGGCGCGAGATCATCCAGCCGCCGATCAGCGCGCCGGCGATCGAGGCGGGGATGCCGATTCCGCCCGAGATCCAGCCGTAGTGCTCCTTGATGCCCAAATCGACGACGAACGCCGACGCCATGGAGCTGACCATGAACTCGCCGCTGCGCGCCAGGACGATGAAGGCCAGGACCAGGCCGATCTTCTCCTGGTCCATGAAGGTGATGAAGGCGCGGCCGTAGAACGACTCCGGGTCGCGGGTCAGTTGGGCCATAAGGCGACTGCGGAAAACCGCCAGCAGCGCCAGCGCCAGCAGCAGCCCCAGGCCGACGGCGCGGGCGAAGTTCAGTTCCCTCAGGATGGGCGACGCCTGCCGCCATCCTTCCCACAGGGCCGAGTTGAAGAAAAGGAAGAACCCGGCGATCAGCGCGACGCCCAGGCCGATGTTCGCCAGGACCCGCGGCCGGGCGAAAAAACCGAGCATTTGCACGGCCGGCCGGCGCTCCGTCTCGCACTCGGGGAGGAAGAAAAAGTGGTAGGCGGCGAGCAGCGCCAGCAGCAGGCCGGCGCAAAGGAACGCCGCCACCCAGGAGAAGGCGGTGCCGATGGTGACGATCACGCCGCTGCCGGTGAGCATGGCCACGCGGTAGGCCATGATGCGGTAGCCGAGGAAGCGGGTCTGTTCCTCCTTGTTGAGCGCCGCCAGGTAGTAGCCGTCGATGGCGATGTCGTGGGTGGCGGCGACGAAGGCCCCGGCGAAGAACAGGATGGCGATGAGGCGCGGGGCGGCGGGCAGGGGAACGAGGAACGCCGCGGCGCCGATCAGGACGGCCAGGGCCGCCTGCATGGCCAGCAGCCAGCGTTTCTTGGTGGCGAACTCGTCGATGAGCGGCCCCCAGAAGAATTTGAGGATCCAGGGCAGGCCGAAGAAGGTGGTCAGGCCCACCGCCTCCAGGCTGACGCCGCGGTCGCGGAAGAAGAGGGTGGAGACGGAGCGGATGACGGAGAAGGGGAACCCTTCCGCGAAGTAGGTGCTGAAGCACCAGACGTGCGGTTTCTTCAGGATGGACGAGGGTTCTTTTTCGGCCATGTTGCCCGTCATCTTAGTACAGCCCCGGCGCTTTTTCA
Organism: Candidatus Aminicenantes bacterium UBA2199; assembly: GCA_002327965.1. Taxonomy (GTDB): domain Bacteria; phylum Acidobacteriota; class Aminicenantia; order UBA2199; family UBA2199; genus UBA2199. The sequence continues at coordinate 1,688 of DCVB01000036.1, forward strand.
AATCAGGATCGTGGCATCAGGAGCGGAGGGAGATGGCCACAAAGGGTCCCCGGCCGGTCTTGGCGACTGCGAAGAATGCGGCGATGGGCGAGCCGCAGACCCAGATGATCCTGCCGTCCTTGTTCTCCAGGACCGGGCAGAGGGCGCGCAGCGGCGCCGGAATGCCCGCGCTGCGGATCATCTCGAATACGCCCTGCGCATAAGGGGAATGGATCTTGCGGTACTTGTCGGCGCGGCGTGCCGGGCGCAGGCGCAATGGGAAGCGCAGTTTCTCTTCCGGTACCAGGATCTCGAAGTTGTCCCCGGGTTTGCGGAAGCAGGCGGTCTTTTTCACGATCAGGGCGCGGCCGATCTCCGGGATGGGCCATTTGCCGGTGCCGTTGATCTCCAGGCGATAATCACCGATGCGTACCTTCTCGGGAAAGATCCAGCCCTTGGAGAATTTCAGGTTCAGCCCGGGCAGGGAAAGCCCGCGGCCGCTCTGCACGCTGGCCAGGAAATCGGCGATGTGCTCATAGCCGACGCCCAGCAGGTCGCCCTTGACCCGGCGCAGGTACTCGCGGGCCAGGTGGCGGGCCAGCGCCGGGTGCAGGTCACGGAAGGCCGCCGCCGGCAGGATGGAGCCCAGCCGCAGCTGCTTCCTCATGATCTCCCCCGCCCGGCCCTGGAAATAGTCGAACTCGTCCTGGATGAGCAGCACGGTCTTGAAGATCCTCTCTTCGATGTCGGGCTCGATCTTCCTGGCCTCGGGAAGCAGGCCGTGGCGGATGCGGTTGCGCAGGAAGTCGTGCCCCAGGTTGGTCGGGTCCTGGTAATACTCGATGCCGTTGCGTTCCAGGAATGCCAGGATCTCCGCCTCGGAGAAGATGAGCAGCGGACGGATGATCCGCTTCTCCTTGCTGGAGTAGATCGCCGACAGTCCCTGCAGGCCGCTGCCGCGGAAGAGCTTGATAAAGAAGGTTTCGGCCAGGTCGGAGCGGCTGTGGGCGGTGGCCACGCGGGAATTGGGGATCCGGCTCGCCAAAGCATGGAAAAAATCGTAGCGCGAGAGCGAGGCGGCATGCTCCAGGTTCAGGTTGCTTTCCTCCCGGAAGCGCTTCACGTCGCGGCCGCCGACTTCCAATTCGATCCTGCGGGCGGCGCAGAAGTCGCGCACCCATTTCTCCTCTTCCCGGGCGTCGTCGCGCAGGCGGTGGTTGAAATAGGCGGCGACCAGCCGGAAGCGGAGGGTCTTTTGCAGTTCCTGGAGAAGCACGGCCAGGGTGGCCGAGTCCTTGCCGCCGGAGAAGCCGAGGATGATGGTGTCGCCGGGGCGGACGAGTCCGTGGCGCTCGATGTTCCTCTTGAATTCCGGAAACAGGAGTTTCATGGGTGTGCGGCCGCGTCCCCCTTTTTCCGCCCTGGGGAAAAAATAGCGGCGGAGGGAATTGAACCCCCGACATAACGGATATGAGCCGTCTGCTCTACCGACTGAGCTACGCCGCCATCAGGAGCCAATTATACCCGAAATTGTGACGAGTGACAAGTGACGAGTGACGAGGAAGAGCGGAACTCTGCGTAAGGCGGAAGGTCAGACAAAGGCAAAGTAAAAAGGCAAAAGGCAAAAGTGAAGAAACAGCGCTTGGCGTAGGATGCAAGGCGAAGGTGTAAGGTGGAAGAAAAGAAATAATAGGAATTAAATTCCAAAAAACAAATTCCAAATTCCAAATAAGTTCCAAATTCCAATTACCAAATCCCCTGGCGGGGACTTTGACCAAAACAAAGAGAAATCTCTGCAAGGAGCTTTCGTTTTGGAAATTGGAATTTGGAGCTTGGAATTTGTTTGGGATTTGGTGCTTGGAATTTGGAATTTAAGTCTTACTATTGTTCTCTGACCGTCTACCGTAAACCGTCTACCGTCAACCGATCTTCGTGACGCGTAACGCGTAACGCGTGACGCGAAAGAACAAGAATTGCTCTTATCTCTTTCTAACACCTCACTAACACTAACACTTTTGTATTGCCCTGCTACCACTATCACTATCACTACCACTAAGGCCCGAAAGGCCTCCTGCTAACACTATCACTAACACTAACACTTGTCTTTGTATTGCCCTGCTGACACTGACACTGTCACTGACACTGGTTGCTCGTTTCTTCAGAACTTTTTGCTGGCGCCGCCTCCGCCGGAGCGGCCGCCGCCGAACGAGCCCGAGGAGGAGCGCGGGGAAGCGGGGGATGACGGGGATGGCGAGGAGAGCTTCGGCGTGGCGTGCTCGCGGATGCGGCTGTAGTTGCAGGTGGGATTGAGGCAGCTCTCGATGACGCGCGTCTTGCCTTCCCGCTCTCTCGTGGCCGCGACCAGGGCGGCCGTGGTGGAGGTCAGCGTGCGGCGCTTGCACTGCGGGCAGACGCCGGCCTTGTCCAGCTTCACGGCCAGGCTCTCTTCGGCGCCGCATTGCGGGCAGTGCCAGAACTCGTAGTCCATGCCGCCCGCCTTTTCCTCGGCCGCCTGCTCCTCCGTCAGGAACTTCTCGTCCTCGCCGTCTTCGACCATGTCCATGGTGGCGCCGCACTTCGCGCAGGGGAGACGGTAGGCGGCCAGGCGCCGTTTCAGCATCCGGCCGGTGAACAGGCGGCCGAAGGTGGCCAGCCCCGGCGCCGCCAGCATGGCGACGAACGGGGTGAGAAACTTCCCGCCGAAGCCGAGGATGAGAAAGAAGGAGATCGCCGCCGCGATCCAGGCCAGGATGACGCTGGCCTGCGTGCCGCCGGCAATCCGCGCCCGCGCCGCCCTGCCGCGGGCCTTGTTGAAGCGCTTCACGGTGAGGGCGATGGCCAGCAGGGCGAAAGCCAGGATGCCGCCGCCGAAGTACAGGGAGGCCAGCAGCGGGTCCCAGCTTTTATTCTTTTTCGGCTGGGGTTGAACCTTGGACATAGGAGGCTCTGCTTCGGCCGGCCATGCGGCCGGCTCGGCGATCGTCAGGGTGACTCCGGCGGCTCCAGCCGCCTGGACGGCGATGTCGCGGGCGGCCAGGAAAAGGCCGCGGCCGAAGCGGCCATCGCGCAGATGGGCCAGCGCTTCGCGCTCCAGCAAGCGCGATGCCAGGGCGTCGGGAATGTCCGCCTCCAGGCCGTAGCCCACCTCAAGGCGCAGCATGCGGTCGTCGCGCGAGCAGATGAGCAGCAGGCCGTTGTCCCTGCCCCTGGCGCCGATGGCGAAGCGGTGGAATACTTTCTCGGCGAACTCCTCGATTCCCAGCCCGCCCAGGTCGCCGACCGTGACCACGGCCATCTCGATGGTCGTTTTGGCCTGCAGTTCGCGGCAGATGCCGTCGATCATCCTGAAATACGCGGGCGACAGCACGTCGCCGCCGTCGGCGACAAAGGACCCCGAGGTCTTTCTCGGATTCAAGACCTCCCCGGGTTTTTCCCCCTGCAGCGGCAGGAGGATGGCGCCCAGCGCCAGCAGCAGCCAGATGCAGTGAAGCGGTTTTCCGTTCATGGGCTCTCCTTCCAGGGGGGAGATTGTACGTGAAAACAAGGTGAATTTCAAAAAAACAGCAGAAAGAAAAATAAGTTGTTGACAAAAAAGCCTAAGTGTATTAAAATAGTGATACAATGAAAGCCAAAGGGGAACGGACATGAACTTGATGATCGATGCCAAATCACCCTTGCCGGTCTATCAGCAGGTTATCCAGGCGATCAAGTTGGAGATACTTTCCGGCGGCCTGCGCGACGGCGATCCGCTGCCGTCGATCCGCGACCTGGCCAAGCTACTCAAGCTGAACCCCAATACCGTAGCAAAGGCGTATTACGCTTTGGAAGCCGAGGGCTTCAGCGAGGGGCGCAGCGGCAGCGGCAGCCGCGTCAGGGTGCCGCCCGGGCGGCAGGATGCGCTGCGCCGGGCCATGCTGGAAAGCGAGTTCAGGTCTTTTCTGGGAAAGGCCGTTTCACTGGGTTTTTCCCGTGACGACGTCAGGCAGCTGATAGAGAGGATAAGCCAATGAGCCAAGCCATCATCGAAATTCGCGACTTGTCCCTGGGTTTTTCGCGCCGGAGAGTTCTCGCTTCGCTGAACTTGTCACTGGGGGCGGGGGAGTGGGCCGTGATCGCCGGTTGCAACGGCGCCGGCAAGAGCACCCTGCTGCGCGCCATCGCCGGGGTCCTGCTTCCCGACGCGGGAGCGATCACCCGCTCCGCCGAGGTGCCTCCTGAAAAGATCGGCTTCCTGTCCGACCGCCTCAGCCTGTTCGAGGACTGGACGGTCGCCCGGGCCATCGATTTCCACTGCCGTGTTTTCCAGGTCGGGGAATTCGACGACCGCCTGGTCAAGCTCCTGGGCGTCGGTCCAGGGAGCCGCATCCGCGACCTTTCGGCCGGGGAGCGGGCCATCCTGCACCTGACGCTGGCGCTGGCGCAGAAGCCGGCGCTGCTGCTGGTCGACGAGGTGCTGCACATGCTCGACCCATACATCCGCGACCTTTTCGTCGACGCCCTGATCGAGGCCGTTTCCGACCGCCAGGCGGCGGTGGTCACGGTCAACCATACCTTCAGCGAGATCGAGCGCCTGCCCGACCGTGTCCTGGTCATGGCGGACGGCAGGTTCATCGTCGACGGGACGCCGGAGGAGCTGCGCGGCCTGATGAAAAAGATCGTCAGCCGCGAGCCGCTGCCCGGCGGCGTACCCTGCTTTTTCAGGAAGGCCGAGGGAGATTACAAGGAATATTTCATCTATCCGTTTCACGAAGAAATGCGGGCGAAGCACGCCCTTGATTTCCAGGATATCGCGTTGCCCGAGATCATCAAGGCCTTTATCGGAGGCGGTTATGAACAGAAAAGAATGGCGTGAGGTCGGCAGGCAGTCCTGGTACTTCGTCCTGGCCGCGGCCGGGATGGCGCTGCTGGCCTGGCTGATGGACTTGCTGCAGGGCAAGCCCCTTGAGGGAGAGAAGCTCGTTATCATCTTCGCTTTGTGGCTGCTGGTCTTCTCCATGTTCATCGGTCTCTCTCCCTTTGCCATGGACTCCCGGCAGAAGGGGATGGAGTATCTGCTCAGCCTGCCGTTCTCGCGGCGCCGGCTGCTGCTGATCAAGCTGCTGCCCCGGCTGGCGGCTGTTGTCCTCTTTTACCTGGCGTTCGTACTAATGTACTTTCTCATTGGCCAGGATGCCTTCGGCGGGGGATTCACAGTATTCAGCCTGGCTTACTTCGCCATGTTCTTCATCTCTTTCTCCCTCGCTGTCGTTCATGAGAGCTTCATCGTCCAGTCGCTCTGGGCCGGAGTCGCCCTGGGCGTCTACCTGTTCCTGTGTCTGTTCATCGTCGTGCTTGGGTTTGCTTGGAAGTTCAGAATGCCTGCGTCCTGGATCGGGTCCAGAGCCTGGCTCGACCTGTCCTACGATGCTTCCACGCTGCTCTCCGCCATCGCTGTTTTCCTCCTGATGGCCTTGCCCTTTATCCTCTCGTTCTTCCTGGCCTTCAAAAGATTCGACCTGAAGCCGGCGCGGGCCTTCAACCGCCGCCAGCTGCTGGTCTTCATTCCAATGCTGATCCTGGCCTTTGCCGCTTCCCTTGGGGTCACCTACTTGGTGCAGAATAATTCCGCTGATTACGAATCGAACTGTCATATCCTGGAGAACCGGCAATTATTAAAGACCAGTTCGCTCGGCAATCTGGACATTTACGGTGAGACCGGCCGGCGTCAGATCAAAACCGGGCGGAAACTTTGGTGGGAGTATATTCTGTTTGAGGTGCCGGGGAAAGTGTTCATTCTGGGCTATGACGTGAATGATTCTTCGACGTCCATCATCCGCTTGCAGCTGGAGAACCTGGCCTGGAAAGTGGTGTACTCTATTCCTGACGGATCTGAGGCTACCCCCGGCTTTTTGTTCCGGCAATCCGGGCATGTCCTGGTCTTTCTGCAGCGCGGCCGCGAGCAGACTGAAAGGTCCGGTATGAAATCCGGCCTGTCCCTGAAGAGTAACCGACTCGACCTGGTCCTCCTCGACATGAACAGTGAACGTTCCAGGACCATTTCCTTTCGCTCCTCCCTGTTCCCTACTTTTCTCAACCCCTATATATTTGCCCATGATGAGGCTGGCGGCCGCTCTTTCTGGCTGGTCAGTGGCAAGGATGGCAAGGAGCAACACCTCCTCCGACTCTGGGAAGATGGCGTAGTCGAGGACCTTGGCGTATCGAAAAAGTTTCCCGTGTACTTTGGCCACCTGCTTTTCTCCCACACCGCCAGTTCCCTTGTCGTCCGCCGGCTGCTGGCCAGCGGCAGCGAAACGATCAGGGAAATCGCGGGCAAGGTTAACGTTGCCAGCGACTATTTTATAGGCTTTTTGGATGTTGGGGAGGCCCGCGAGATTTATGGCACGCGCAACACGCGCATTATCCGCATCGACCTGGCCACCCTGGCGATCGGCGATGTCGGGCCCAAACGCGGCCAGGTCCTGAGGGTCCCTCCAGCGGATTTCTACTATGTCGAGCACGAAGCCTGGCTGCCTAGCCAGGGCCGATCTGACAAGTGGCGAAAAGTTTTCCGCCTGCAGGGCGGCAAGCCAGTCTTCATCAGGAAATTCGATTTCAATGGCAAGTGGCCCGGGCATGTATGGATACAAAGGCACGGCATTGTTTTGCTCGATGAGGTCAAAACCAGATTCTTCGCCTTCCCCGACCTGCGGGAATTGAAATTCAAAAAATTGAATTAAGCGTCTTGCGAAATATTCGCAACTTTTCCCGGCCTCCCCGCATCTTAGCAGGTGAAAAGCGAACCACGAGGAGGTCAACATGGATAGATTCAACAAAATGAGCGGCGGCTTCAAGGCCGTCCTCACCGTGACGCTGGTCCTGGCCCTGACCGGGGCGCTGGTGCTGCTGGCGGCAGAGAAGCCCGCCGCGGAAAAGGCGGAGCGCGCCTTTCTCGGCGTCAGCGTGCGCGGCCTGGACGACGGCGAGCTGGAGGAACTGGGACTGAAGTACGGCGTGCGCGTCGCCGCCGTGGAGAAGGAAAGCGCCGCCGCCAAGGCGGGCGTCCAGGAGAAGGACATCATTCTCTCGGTCAACAATGAGAAAGTGCGCAGCCCGCGCACGCTGACCGGGATCATCCGTGAACTGGCGCCCGGCAGCGCCGTCAGGCTGGGGCTGCGGCGCCAGGGCAAGGACATGGAGGTCAAGGCGGTCCTGGGCAAGTACGAGCGCCCGCGGAGCCTGCGCTGGAAGCTGGGGCCCATGACCAGAATCCTGGAGCCCACCCCCTACCTGGGCGTGAACATCATGGACTTGGACGACGACCTGGCCGCCTATTTTTCGGTCAAGGCCGGCGAGGGGATCCTGGTGACGAAGGTGGAGAAGGACACGGCCGCGGCCAAGGCGGGTCTGAAATCCGGCGATGTCATCGTGCAGATGGGGGACAAGGCGATCCGCAAGACCGGCGACATACACAAGGCGCTGGCGGAGTTGAAAAAGGGCGACAGCGTCACCATGACGGTCATGCGCCGCGGCAAGAAGGAGACGCTCAAGGCCACTCCCGACCATGACCGCCAGCGGCGCGTTCTGCGCTTTTTCAAGGGCGACAAGGACATGGAGCTCCGCCACCTCGAGTTGCCCGAGCTGGATTTCACCCTGCAGGAGTTTGACGTGCGGGTTCCCGAACCCCCTGAGCCTCCCGACGCGGAGGAGATAGAACTCCGCATTCATAAAAAGCTGGAGCATGCCCACGAACAGCTGGAACAGACTAGCGAGAAACTGGACCAGGCGAAGATCAAGATCGAAAAGCGGCTGAAGAGGATCGGCGAGAATTACTGGATCTGATTCATCTCCTTCCTCCTTATCCCCGGGGACGGGCTGCGGCCCGTCCCTTTTTTTTGCCCGGCAGCGAAACTATTTACGCTTGGAAAACAGGCGCAGGGGAAAGACCGGGTCGCGGCGCGGGCTCAGCGGGGTGGGGTAGATCTTTTCGCAGGAGGCGGCCACTTCCTCGACCGAATAAAAGGCGTCGGGCAGTTTCTCGCGCGCCAGCTGCCGGAGCTGCTGCAGGTGCTGGCGGCGGATCACGGTGAAGACGAGCTCCACCGGGCCTTCGGCGCCCTGGGCCGGAACGTGGGTGAAGCCGAACTTCAACTCGCGCAGCCGCCGGCGGAATTCCTGGCTGGACGTGGGCGTGATGAAGCGGACCAGCACCATGCCCAGGGAGAGGCGGCGCTCGATGAACTGGCCGATGGCGGTGCCGGCGGCGAAGCCCGCCGCATAGCCGATGTAGGCCATCGGGCTCGAGGCGCGTTTCATGATCTGGCTGATGGCCACGATCCAGATCAGCACCTCGAAGAAACCCACCAGCGGCGCCAGCCAGCGGATGCCGCGCGAGATGGCGACGATGCGGATGGTCTGCAGGCTGACGTCGACGATGCGCGCCAGGAATATCAGCAGCGGCAGGACGAACCAGATGAAAAGCGGAGATTGCGTGAACGATGTTTCCATTTTTCATTATATCATAATTCCCGGAGAATCAGTTGCCTTCTCCGTCCTTCTGCTTTCTGGCGGGGATCCGTCCGTTGCATTCAGCTGCGGCCTGTGCTAGGCTTTGGCCATGGAACCCAGCGAACTGGTCAAGCCCTTGGGGATCGTCACCTTCGCCTGCGTCCTGCTCACGTTCCTGGTCGGCCTCTTCCGCGCCAACCTCAAACTGAAGCTCAAGCACCACAAGGCCCTGGCCTGGCTGGCCGTGGCCGTTGCCGGCGTGCACGGGCTGCTGGCGATCCTGTATTACTGAGCCGTTCGCGGCAAGGAGGCCCGATGAAGAACGCGATCTTTTTCCTGCTGTTTTTTTCCGTTGCCGCCCTCGTCGCCCATGCGCCGAAGGACATGGAGCTGAATTACGATGCGGATACCTCGGCGCTGACCGTCACGGTCCATCACAAGGTGAGCGATGCGGACCGGCATTATATCCGCAGGATCGAAGTGTTCGCCGGCAAGGAACTGCTGGCCGAGAAAACCTACGAGCGCCAGGAAACCACCGCCGTTCAGCAAGAAATGTTCCTCTTCATCGACAGGCCGCTGGCCAGGGGAACGGCGGTGACGGTCACGGCCTACTGCAACCTTTCAGGAAAGAGAAGCGCCCGGCTGAAATGGGAGTGAAGCGCCGGGGGCCGGCTTCAGCCGATGATCGTCGCCTCCTGCTCCCGGACCATGATGTTGATCGTCATGGTGCGGTGGCGCATGTCGACCATGACCACCTGCAGTTCCAGGTTCTCGTTCTTTTCCATGGACATGAGCCGGGTGGCGATCTCCAGCAGCTGGCCGGCGCTCAGCTGTTCGTAGTTCAGCTCGGCGCGGATCTTGGCGAAGCTGCCGCTGTCGAACTGGTCGATGCGCAGAACGCTGAAGCCGTAGTGCGAGAACATGTCGTAAATGATCTGCGGCTCGTAGGTGTTCTTCATCTCTTTCCAGTATGGCCCATTGTCAGCTCATCGGGGTGGGAAGTCAACCCGTCGCCCTCTTTTCTCCCGGAACGGAATCGCAAGTGCGGTTGCCTTTCGGCTCCCGGCGTGTTATATTTCCCTTGAACATGGAAGAAAAAATCCGCACCATCCTTGCCGGCATTCTGGAGGTCGATCCCGCGCGCATTGACGGCGGCTTCGGCCCCGACAGCTGCCGGGACTGGGATTCACTGAACAACCTGCGCATCATCACCGCCCTGGAAAAGGAGTTCGCCGCCTCGTTCTCCTGGCCCGAGATCAGCGCCATGACCGATTTTGCCCATATCTGCGAGGTCATCCGGCGGCGGGACGTCGGCGGGGAGGCGGGGTGAACCTGGGGCTGATGGCGCGGCGCTTCCTGGTGCCGCACTGCTTTGTGTCGCTCTACTATTTCATCAAATTCGGCTGCAAGGTGAGCCTGCGCGCCGAGGTGGAGTTGAGCCCGCTGCTGAAAATCGGGCGCCACAGCGAGATTGCCTCCTTCACCAAGATCAAGGCTGCTTTCGGTCCCCTGCAAATCGGCACACACTGCTTCATCGGCGCCGGTTGCTTCATCGCCTCCCACCAGGGAGGCGTGATCATCGGCGATGACTGCCTGATCAGCCCCAATGTGACGATCCTGGCCAGCAATTACAACTACCAGCGGCTGGATCTGCCCATCTCCCGGCAGGGTTACACTTCCAAGGGAGTGCGCATCGGCAGCAATGTCTGGATCGGTAGCGGCGCCTGCGTCCTGGACGGATCGGTCATCGACTCCGGGGTGATCGTGGCGCCGAATTCGGTCGTGTCCGGGCATGTCCCGGCCAACGCCATCATCCAGGGCAACCCGGCCCGGGTCATTTTCACCCGCCGCTGACGCCGCCTTTTCCCGCCCGGGCCCGCCGGTTCTTTTCCGTCCGGGCGCGCAGCCATGCCGCCGCCAGGGCCACGCTTCCCAGGATCAGCACTTCGCGCAGCGCCGCCGCCAGGTTGTGGCTGTTGAACAGGCTGGGGAAGAAATCGCCGGCTGCGGACGAGCGGGTGATGTTGATGAACAGCGGGCTGGCGGCGATGAAATAGCGTCCTGAGAAAGGCCAGAACAGGGGAAGGCCGAAGGGAGCCCTGAGGTCCAGGGCGAAGAGGTCGAGCAGCAAATGCGACAGGAACAGCAGGAAGATCATGGCTGCCGGCACCCAGAAGCGCCCGTGCGCCCGAGCATCCGCGCGGCGATTTTTCAGGCAGAAGAATCCGGCGCCGATGGCGGCGACGGCCAGTGCCGCGCCCAGGCTGTGAAAAGCGCCATGATGGAACTGGTTGGGCCGGCCGCTGAGTAGCCCGGGAATGAAGTCGGCATCGGGCAGATTGGCCAGGAACATGAAAAAGAAAGCATCGAGCCAGCGATGGGCGGAAAAAAAACCGGGACAGGCCTGCTGCAGGGCTATCCCCGCCAGCGCATGGCCGATCGGCAACGGCATGATCTACACTCTGGCGTCCAGCAGGGCGATCACCCGCTCGCATTCCTGCCGCCAGCGCGCATCGCTCCACTGGAACAGGGAGCGCAGTCGGGGCAGCAGATCCATGGCGCGCCGGGGATTCTCGCCCAGGCCGGTGCGGCGGAAGAGCAAGTCGTCCAGGTGCATGACCGCCTCTTCTTCGACCAGGGACCGGAGGGCGTTGGCATCCCAATCTCCGCCGGCCTGCCAGTCGTAGGTGAAGAACCCGCGCCGCGAGTTCGCCGCTTCCGGCGGCAGGCACCTTTTTGCCCGAACGTGAGGGAAAATATTTTTCAGGGTTTTTTCCGCCACCCGGCGCGAAGTGGTGTACTTGACGCCGGAAACGCTGAAGAGCCCCTCCGGACCCAGATGCTTCCCGTGGTCCAGGATCGTCTCCCGGGCGGCGAGTTTGCCCGAAGCGCTGGCGGGCAGGATTCCGGAATATACCCATTCGATGTCGTTTTTTCCCAGGGACAGATCCGGCACCGCGTCGTTCATGTCGGCGATGAAGCCGGCGATGTCCGCGGGCCGCGGCAACGATTCCCTGTCGTCATCGGCGAGCAGGACCTCGCCGGTGCCGGCCAGCAAACGACCCTGCCAGTTGTGGACGAAATAGGTGTGCCCGGGTCGGCCGGGCGGTACCAGCGCCAGGGCGTATTCACTCAACGCCTGGGTCCGGAACAGGATATTGAACAGCAGCAGGCGTCGGCGCAGCAGGCTGGGGTGATCCTGGTCGAATTTCTTCGCCAGTTCCCGGCACCAGGGGCCGGCGGCGTTGATGACGACCGGGGCGCGGAACTCCAGGTTTTGCGCGGACTCGCGGTCCGCGGCCACGACCCCGCGCACCCGGCCCTTCTGGAGGAGCAGGTGATCCGCCTCGACGTAGTTCAAGGCGGTGGCGCCGAGGTCGCCGGCCCAGCGCAGGAGCTCCAGCAGCAGGCGCTGATGCTCGGGCATGGCGGCGTCGTACCACAGCGCCGCGCCTTTGAGCCCGCGGGGGTCGACCTGGGGGAAAAGCCGCCGGGTAGAGTCCCGGCCGATGATCCTGCCCATGGGAAGTCGGCTGCCGGCGGCGAGTCCCCGGTTGCGGCCGATGCTCAGCACGTCGTTCAGCAGCAGGCCGGCGCGCAGGATGCCCGGGCGCATCAGCCCCCGGCCGTAGAGGGGCATCAGGCAGGGCAGGACATGCACCAGGGCGGGAAAATTGGCCATGAACCAGAGCCGCTCGGGTACCGATTCATAAAAGCGGGGCACGTCGAGAGACTGCAGATAGCGCAAGCCGCCGTGGACCGTGCGCAGGTGATTGCGGCTGGTGGCGCCGCCGAAATCATCCTTTTCCAGCAGCAGCGCCCGCTTGCCGCGCTTCCCGGCTTCCAGGGCCAGCATGACGCCGTAGATGCCGCCGCCGATGATGATCAGGTCATGTTCCGTCGCTGCGGCCTTGGCCGGGTATCTTGTGATGCTCGCCATGTTCCTCGGTTTGCCTCGTCCTCTGCCGGAATGACGCGGTCAGTCGACGATTTTCGAGCGGGGCGCCCTTTTTGCCGATGCGCCCGGGTGGATATATCCGCTCACGTTCCCGGAGCGGTCGACGGTCTGTATGCGGAAATCAAGCGCCGGCAGGAATGGGAAAAGATGAAAGGTAAAAAAACTGTTGGTCGTTTTTGCGGCATAGGGCAGGTCCCCGGTTTGGAAGCCGAATTCGATCTGGAAATAATCGAAGTCCGATTCGTTGCTGGGGTCCCAGAAAGCGGTCCGCTTCAGGGAGCTCTTGGGATCGATGACCCTGATGTTTTGCGGCGGGAAAGGAGGGAACTTGACCAGGGCGTCGGCGAACAGCGAGGCGATCAGCGCATGGCCCGCGCCGTTGGGATGGTTGCCCTTGATCTCGATCTCCTCGCCATCGACGATGACCTTGCCCGGCGTCTCCAGCAGGTCCTTCCAGCCGTCGGGAGGTTGGGTGCCCATGAAGGCGCTGAGCGTGTCGATGCTGGACGTTCTCTTGCGGGCGGCGAGGTCGAGGATGCCGGCGCTGAGCTCTTTGAGGTTGTTCCAGTAATACTGATATCCTGAAAAGACGTCCTTGCGCGGTGTCAGGGTGGAGACGATGACGCGCATGTCGCGTTCCAGGGCGGCATCGATGATGTAACTCAGATTTTCCAGTGAGGAGGCCAGTGAAAAACTGAGGCGCCAGACATCGTTGACCCCCAGCATCATGAGGAAATACAGTGCCGGGTTGGCGTCGAGGTCTCCGTCGATGCGCAAGGCGGCCTGGTAGGTCTGTTCGCCGGGGATCCCCAGGTTGACGAAATCGGCCGGACCGTAATTCAATGCCAGGTAG
>DCVB01000036.1:15128-16724 GCA_002327965.1 Candidatus Aminicenantes bacterium UBA2199
GGGGTAGCGGTCAGCCGGTCGAGCGTCCCGGAGCCGATCTCGTATAGAAACAGGTCGTCGTTGCCCGAGCTGTCCGCCAGGAAGAGCAGGGCGAAAGGCCTGCCCGCCCGCTCGATGACCTCGGGCAAGCCGATGGCGGTAAAGCCTTTCAGTGGCAGCCTTTCTCTGCTCCGGCGGCGGTGATCGTAATAGGCCAGGCGGATGGAGCGGTTATGATAATTGAGCCAGAAGACGTAGAAATTGTCCTTGCCGAAGCGCACGCCCAGGAGGGGATTCTCTCCCTCCATCCCGGCGCTGATGTTGTTTTCGCGTTTTCCCCGCAGCGACAGGTCGGCGCCGGCGGCGGAAAAGACGGCCTCCAGGACGAAGCGCTCGCCCTTGAACTCGAAATTTCCCAGAAGCGCCGATTGACCCCGGGAGAACAGCAGCGGAGCCGTCGCGGCAACGGCCAGAAGAAGGAGAACGACAGTTTTATTGCTCGGTTTCATGGTGCTTCATTTTATTTGAATTGCGCCGGCTTGTCAATTTCGCGGGGATGATTGCAGCGGGGATCATGCCCCGGCGAGCCTTAGCCGAGCGTGAGCTTGCGGTAGCGGACGCGGTGCGGCCGGTCGGCCTCGTGGCCCAGGCGGCGCCTGCGGTCGGCTTCGTAGTCTGAATAATTTCCCTCGAACCAATAGACGCGGCTCTCGCCCTCGAAGGCCAGGATGTGGGTGGCGATGCGATCGAGGAACCAGCGGTCGTGGGAGATGATGACGGCGCAGCCGGCGAAGTCGTCCAGGGCGTCCTCCAGGGCGCGCAGGGTGTTGACGTCGAGGTCGTTGGTCGGCTCGTCGAGGAGCAGTACGTTGGCCTCGGCCTTGACAATGCGCGCCAGGTGCAGGCGGTTGCGCTCTCCACCCGACAGCACGCCGGACTTTTTCTGCTGGTCGCCGCCGGTGAAGTTGAACCACGAGGCGTAGGCGCGGGCGTTGACCTGCTTGCCGCCCAGCATGAAGGTCTCCTGGCCGTCGCTGATCACCTCCCAGACGGGCTTCTCGGGATCCACGGCGGCGCGCTCCTGGTCGGCGTGGGCCAGCTTGACCGTCTCGCCCAGGCGGATGGTGCCGCTGTCGGGACGCTCCTGCCCGGTCAGCAGCCGGAACAGGGTGGTCTTGCCGGCGCCGTTGGCGCCGATGACTCCGACGATGCCCGAGCGCGGCAGGCTGAACGACAGGTCATCGAACAACAGGTTGTCGCCGTAGGCCTTGCCGATGCCGTCGGCCTCGATGACCAGCTCGCCCAGGCGCGGGCCCGAGGGGATGTAGATGCGGGCGTCCTCGATGCGGGCGGTCTTTTCGGCGGCCAGCAGCTTCTCGTAGGAGCTCAGGCGGGCCTTGCCCTTGGCCTGGCGGGCGCGGGGCGACATGCGCACCCATTCCAGCTCGCGCTGCAGCTGGCGCTGCTGGCGCTCACTGGCCTTGGCCTCGCTGGCCAGGCGCTGCTGTTTCTGCTCCAGCCACGAGGAATAATTGCCCTTCCAGGGGATGCCTTCGCCGCGGTCCAGCTCCAAAATCCACTGGGCGGCGTTATCCAGGAAATAGCGGTCGTGGGTGA
>DCVB01000070.1 GCA_002327965.1 Candidatus Aminicenantes bacterium UBA2199
GCGATCGTCGCCGCGATGACCAGCCAATCCAGTGCTGTCATTCGCCCATTACAGCAAAAAACAGCGTTTTTTTCAAATGATTTCAGTGACAGTGACAGTGTCAGTGTCAGCAAGAGCCTTGGGAAAATCTCTTTTTCTTTCGCTTCAACGTTTCAACGCTTCAACGCTTCAACAATTTCTGCTCTTGAATTCTGGATCTTCGTTTTGGTAATTGGAATTTGGAAATTAATTGGAATTTGGTGCTTGAGATTTGGAATTTAAGTCCTATAAATATCTTTCTTCCACCTTACACCTTACAGCGATTGCCATTTCTTCTTCCCTCTCACCCCTAGCCCCTAGCCCCTCGCCGACTTGTTACTCGTCACTCGTTTCTTTCTTGGCAGCAATTCCTTGACGCGCCGCAAGTCCTGGCGCGTCACCACCCGCAGCGCCAAGAGCAGGGCGATGAATCCCGCCAGCAGGGCACAGCGGTGCCACAGCTCGATGCCGACGCGGAAGTAGATCCAGTAATAAGCCGCGGCGGTGACAATGACCGTTCCCAGGATGCGGGCCAGCTTGCCGTACTCGTAGGGAACGGGATAGAACCTGCGGGCGACCTGGTGCAGCAGCAGGGCCATGACCAGGTAGCTGGCCAGCACGGCCAGTGCCGCCCCCATGATGCCCAGCCGCGGAATGAGCAGGAAATTGGCGGCGACGTTGACCAGGGCGCCGGCGCCGGTGACCAGCGGGAAATACTTCGTCTTCTCCTCGATGTAGATGCCGGCCCACAGGTTGACGTAGATGCCGTTGAACAGGTAGGCCAGCAGGATGACCGGCACGATGACCAGCCCGGGCAGGAACGGCGCCGCGATGAGCGAGCGGCCGGCGGCGAACTCCCAGCCGGCGAAGAGGTCGATAAAAAGCGAGACCACGGCCCAAAGCAGCCCGGCCGCCAGCACGAACAGCGTCATCACCCTGGCGAACATCTCCCGGGCGTTCTTCTCGCGGGCGTTGTTCAGGAAAAAGGGCTGCCAGGCGTACTGGAACATGGAGACGACCAGCATCATGAAGATGCCGAGCTTGTGGCCGGTCTGGTAGAGGCCGAGCGTGTGGTGGTCGGTCAGGCGCAGCACGATCGGGCGGTCGATGACGTGCACCATGATCGAGGCCAGGCTGGCCGGCAGGTAGGGGAGGCCGAAGCGCAGCATGCGCCGCAGCAGGTCAGCGCGGATGCCGCCGCGCAACCGCGGCAGGATCTCGGGCAGGAGAACGAGCAGGGTCGCCGCCGAGGCGATCAGGTTGGCCAGAAAGATCGACTCGATGCCCATGCGCAGCTTGATGAAGAACAGCAGGTTGAGCCCCAGGTTGAGCAGGATGTTGCCCAGCTTGACAAGGGCGAACTTCTTGGCCCGGCGTTCCAGGCGCAGGTTGGCGAAGGGGATCAGCGCCAGGGTGTCGCAGAGGACGATGAACACGACATAGACGACCAGGTGCGAGTATCGGGAGGGCACCTGCATCAGGGAGTTGAACGGCGAGCGCAGCAGGAAGAGCAAACCGCTCAGGAGCAGGGTCGTCAGGGAGACGGCCAGGTAGGCCGAGGAGAAGGTCTGCTTCTTTTCGCCGGGGGCGGCCAGTGAGCTGTACTTCATGAAGGCGGCGTCCATGCCGTAGATGTAGAGGATGTTGAGGAAGGCGACGTAGGCGTAGATGTTGGTGTAGACACCCATGGCCCCGGTGGAGATGAAATGGGTGTAGAACGGGATGAGCAGGAAGTTGAGGAAGCGGCCGACGATGGTGGAAATGCCATAGATGGCCGTGTCCTTGGTCAGTTCGCGGATTTTATCGCGCATGGCGTCGGCTGGCGGTACGGGAGCATGGGAAGGCCATGACGCTATTGTACCTCAAGGCGTTGCGCTTGCCAATCCCGGCCGGGACCTCCCCGGGATGCGCGACCCGGCCGTGGGCGAACGCTGTGATCCAGTCCCTTTGACAGCGCCGGCGGTTTCGGCTATAACATGCTCTCCCGGGACCAAGAGTTCCACAATAGGTCTTTGCCGCGGCTTCGGGAGGGCTGCCGGCAGGGAGGTGGAGATGGACACACTGTTCGCCAGCCACGTTTTCGATCTAGAGCGCATGAAGGAATCACTGCCTCCCCAAGCGCTGCATAAATTCCTGCGAACCCGGGACCAGAAGAAATCGCTCGACCCCGAGGTCGCCGACCTGATCGCCCGTGAGATCAGGAAATGGTCCGAGGCCATGGGCGTCACCCATTTCACCCATTGGTTCATGCCGCTGACCGGGCTGACCGCCGGCAAGCAGAACACTTTTCTGGAATGGGAAGAAAACCGCAAGATTATTTCCTGTTTCTCCGGGCGCGACCTGGTCAAGGGCGAACCCGACGCTTCGTCGTTCCCGCATGGAGGCATGCGCTCAACCTTCGAAGCCCGAGGGTACACGGCCTGGGACCCCTGCTCGCCGGTTTTCATCGTCAAGAACCAGAAAAGCTGCGTCCTGTTCATCCCTTCGGTCTTCTATGGCTACAACGGCTGCGTCCTGGACAAGAAGACCCCATTGCTGAGGTCGCTGAAGCATATCAACGATATCTCCCTGAAGATCCTGACCCGCTTCAACCAGCGGGCCGGTTGGGTCAAGAACATGGTCGGGGTGGAGCAGGAGTTTTTCCTGGTCCGCGAAAGCGATCACCAGCAGCGGCCTGACCTGAAAACTGCGGGCCGGCTGATCTTCGGCGCCCGGCCGCCCCGCGGCCAGCAGATGGGAGACCACTATTTCGGCGCCATACCCGCCCAGGTGCTGCAGTTCCTGGAAGCCCTGGAGGAAGAAGCCCTGAAGCTGGGCATTCCCATCAAAACCAGGCACAATGAAGTAGCGCCGAACCAGTTCGAGCTGGCACCGCTTTACGAAGAGGCGAACATCGCCGCCGATCACAACCAGTTGCTGATGGACCTGCTGCAAGGGGTGGCCCGCCAGCACGGCATGGTGTGCCTGCTGCATGAGAAGCCGTTCGTTTTTTTCAACGGCAGCGGCAAGCACGTGAACTGGTCGTTGATGGACAGTCGCGGGCGCAACTGCCTGACTCCCGGCGACAGCCGCGGCTCGCGGCTGGTGTTCCTGAGTTTCCTGACCGGTTTCCTCTGCGGCGTCGATCGGCACCATGGCCTGCTGCAGGCCGTTCTGGCCTCGCCCGGCAATGAGTTGCGCCTGGGCGGGAACGAGGCCCCGCCGTCGATCCTCTCGGTCTTTTTGGGAGAGGAGTTGCAGGGGATCGTCGATGATCCCGCCGCCTTCGTAGCAGGAAAATTCGCCAAGGCGAAAATGAAGCGTTTCGAGGAATTCGTGCCGCCCATCCTGCATGACCTCGCCGACCGCAACCGCACGTCGCCGATCGCCTTCACGGGCAACAAGTTTGAATTCCGCATGCCTGGCTCCTCAGCCTCCCTCGCCTTTCCCATCGCGGCGATCAACCTGATGGTGGCAGCCGGGCTGGACGAGGTTCATGGCGCCATCGTAGAGGCTGCGGATGAAAAAGCGGTTGTCCACGCCCTGCAGGGCCTCCTGAAAGATCACGCCGCGATCGTTTTCAACGGCGACAACTATAGCGCCGGGTGGCAGGAAACGGCCCGGCAGCGCGGGCTGTTCGTCCCGGTCTCCGTGCCGGAGACGATCCTGCATCTCCAGGACGAGCCGATCGTGCGCCTGTTCGAAAAGTACGCCATCCTTTCCCGCCAGGAGATCGCTGCGCGGACGAACATCAAGATCGAGATCTATGTCAAGACCGTAGAGATGGAATTGCGCGTTGCCCGCTACATGCTGCGCGCCTTCATCATCCCGGCGGCGCTTAAAAATCAGGCGTTACTGCTGGCGGCGTTGCGCGGGTTCCCCCAGCAGATCCTGGCCCCGCAGCCTTCACTCCTCGACAACCAGCATGCTTTCATCGCCAAGTTCACCGCCAAGATCAACCGGGCCATGGAATTCCTGTCCCAGCTCGACGAAGACAACGATAAGTTGAAGGAAGGTGACGATGCGGCCAGGGCTCGTTATTGTTCCGGTACCATACGTCCCCATCTGGCCGAAGCCGCGGCCCTGGTGGAAAAGATCGAAGAGCGCGTGGATCGCGACTGCTGGAAACTGCCCCGGGTGAGCGAAATCCTGTTCCGCTGAGCGATGCCTTGCGCCGCGGCCGAAGTTCGCCTAAAATGGGTCCATGAAAAAATCCATTCTCTCTCTCCTGATCCTGCCGGGTTTATTGGTTTCGCTGGCCGCCGTCCCGGTCGCCCCTGACGACGAGGGCTGCACCATCATCGCCGTCGGCAAGAAGGCGTCGGCCGACGGCTCGGTCATCCTCTCGCATACCGATGCCGGCCCCGATTCGCGCATCTTTGTCGTGCCCGCCTCCCGCCACCAGCCCGGCTCCAGGGCCGCCGTCCATTGGGGCATCCAGGACCCGTCGCGGCCGCTGCGCGACGACGGCGATGTCCTGGGCTATATTCCGCAGGTCGCCCGGACGCACGCCTACATCCATTCGGCCTACCCGCACATGAACGAGCATCAGCTGGCCATCGCTGAAAGTACCATCAACCAGCGTCCCGAGCTGGTGGCCCTGCATGGGAGCGCCCGGCAGATCATGACCGTCGAGCAGGCCGAGATCTTCGCCCTGCAGCGCTGCAAAACAGCGCGCGAAGCCGTGAGGCTCATCGGCTCGCTGATGGAAACCTACGGGTTCCTGCCCTCGAGCGGTGACGGCGCCGAGGACCTGGTCATCGGCGATCCCGAGGAGGCCTGGGTGATGGAGATCTTCGGCGTCGGGCCCGGCTGGATCCCGGAAAGCGGCAAGCCGGGAGCGATATGGGCGGCCCAGCGCCTGGGCGACGACCAGGCCCTGGTCATCCCCAACTGGAGCATCATCAAGGAGATCCGCGCCGAGGATGGCGAGAACTTCATGGTCTCGGCCAATTACATGCAGGAGGCGATCGACCGCGGCTGGTATGACCCGGCCGCCGGCAGGCCCTTCATCTGGCAGGACGTCTACGCCCCGCTGCCGGTGGAGTTCGCCACCAGCCGCTTCTGGCTGTTCTACACCACCTTCATGCCCAGCCTGGCCAAGTGGCCCGAGCGCAAGCTCGGCGGCAACCCCATGGCCACCATCAACCCCTACCACCAGTTCGTCGAGCCCCTTTCCCTTTACCCGTTCTCGGCCGCTCCCGAAAAAAAGATCTCGCTGCAGGACGTCATCGCCTTCCAGCGCTCGGTCTTTGAGGGGACGATCTACGACTTCACGGCGCAGCCGCAGTGGCTGGTCACGGACGGCAAGGGCGGGATGAAGGTCAGCCCCCTGGCCACCCCTTTCCCGGGCAGCGAGCTGCGGGCGCTGCTGAAACTGAGCAACCGCCGGCCGGTGGCCCGCCACCGCGGCCACTACGGCATGGTCTGTCAATTGCGCTCCTGGCTGCCGGACGCCATCGGCGGCGTCTACTGGGTCTACCAGGACAACCCCTACATCAGCCCCTACGTGCCGGTGTACGCCGGCTGCACCGACACGGCCGCCTGTTATCAGGAGTATGACCCGGAAAAGTACAGCGACCGCTCGGCGCGCTGGACCATCGACGCCGTCGACAACCTCTGCAACCTGCGCTTCCAGGACGCGTCCAAGCGGGTCCATGAGATGCGCGCCCCCTTCGAGGAAAAGATCTTCGCCGACCAGGAGCGGATCGAGAAAGAGGCCCTGGCCCTGCACCGGAGAAATCCGCAGAAAGCGAGGGCCTTCCTGACCGGCTATTGCCGCGGCTTGATGGAACAGGTGCCGCCGCTGTATGTCCGGATTCGCGAAGAATTGCTCGCCCGCTTCACCAACAACCGTGAGTGAAGCAAAGGCGGCGGGTGCGAGTCAGTACTGGTCGAGGTGGTTGAACTCGGAGTTCTCCAGCCAGGTCTGCGGCCTGGCGATGAACTGCAGGATGTGTTCCAGGAGGAACTCGTGGCGTTTTTCCTCCTCGGCGATCAGGAAAAACATCTTCTGGATCCTGGGATCGCCGCTCTCCCGGGCCTTTTCCATGTAGAACTTGAAGCTTTTCGTCTCGATATCCCTGGCCTTGCGGTAGAGTTCGACCTGGGTGGTCGGCAGGTCGTCCCAGTTCTTGTCTTCGCGGAGCTGCTGGAAAATGTTCTTGGAACTGCCGAGAATGGGGGTGGAGATGAGATCGACGCGGTTCGACTCCTTGAGTTTCTGCAGCACCTGGTAGTGCTTGGCCTCGTCCAGCGCCAGCTGGCCCAGGATCCTTTTCATGCCGGCATTGGTCGTCTTTTCGGCCAGGTGCTGGTAATATCTCTCCCCTTCTTTTTCCATTTCCATGGCCAGGTCGAAAACGTTCATGGCTGCCCCCTGGGCCAATTGTAATGGATGAGAAAAGGTTTTTCAACCTTTCAGCAGGGCAATACGAAGACAAGTGTTAGTGTTAGTGATAGTGTTAGCATGGCACTGAAGGAATATCAGTGTCAGTGACAGTGTCAGTGTCAGCAAGAGACTAAAGTAATCGGTTTACGGTAGACGGTTTACGGTTGACGGTGACTGCCATGAATGGCAATCGGTTTAAGGTAGAAGGTTTAAGGTTCAAGGTAAGAGAAGATGGCCACCTTACACCTTAAACCCTGAACCGATTGCCGTTTTTCTCTTATTCCCGTTCTTCCGCCTTACGCCAGGCCCCGGCTATTCCTTCAGCAATCCGCGGCTCCTGAGCAGCGGCTCGATCTTCGGCTCGGCGCCGCGGAAGCGCTTGTACAGTTCCAGCGCGTCCTCGGTGCCCAGCTTGGCCAGGATGTTGTCGCGGAACAATTTGGCCGTGGAGCGGTCGAAAAGGCCCTTTTCCTTGAAGGCCTCGTAGGCGTCCCTGTCCAGCACCCCCGACCAGATGTAGCTGTAGTAGCCGGCGGCGTAACCGGAGATCATGTGGTTGAAGTAGGTCGTGCGGTAGCGCGGCTCGATGGCCGGGATCAGCCCCAGCGCGTTCATGGCCCCGCGCTCGAAACTGCGCACGTCGATGGCCTCGCCGCCTTTCAGCGTGTGCCAGGCCATGTCCAGGAAGGAGGCGGCCAAATACTCGACCGTTTCGAACCCCTGGTTGAAGAGGCTGGCGGCCCTCAGCTTTTCGACCAGCGCCGTCGGGATCGTTTCGCCGGTCTGGTAATGTTTGGCATAGAGGGCGAGCAGCTCGGGCTCGAGGGCCCAGTTCTCCATGATCTGCGAGGGCAGCTCCACCGCGTCGCGGGGGATGCTGCGTCCGCGGTAGACGCCGCTCGAGAAAAGGGTGTTCAGCGCGTGGCCGAATTCGTGGAAAAAGGTGGTGACCTCGTCGATGCTCAGCAGCGAGGGGGCGCCGGCGGCGGGACGGGTGAAATTGCACACGATGGTGGAGAGCGGCGCCACGCGCTTGCCTTTTTCGTGGTAGGAGCGGCGGAAACCGCCCGACCAGGCGCCGCCGCGCTTGCCGGGGCGTGGGTGGAAGTCCATGTACAGCAGGCCGACGTGGGCGCCGTCGGACTCTTTCACCTCGTAGACCTGGACCTCGGGATGATAGAGGGGAATGTCGGCCAGCGGGGTGAACTGCAGCCCGTACAGCTTTTCGCAAAGGGTGAATATCCCTTTTTTCACGTTCTCCAGGGCGAAGTAGGGGCGCAGCAGCGCATCGTCAAAGGCATATTTCTCCTGGCGCAGCTTTTCGGCATAATGCCACCAGTCCCAGGAGGCCAGTTGGAAGCCCCCCTGCTCGCGGTCGATGATGGCCTGCATTTCCGCCGCCTCCTGCCCGGCCCTTTCCAGCGCCGGGGCCCACAGTTTCTGCAGGAAGGTCATGACCGTGGCCGGGTCCTTGGCCATGCGCTCCTCCAGGACGAAATGGGCATAGGTGGGGTAGCCGAGCAGCCGGGCGCGCTCGGCGCGCAGGCCGGTGATCTGGCGCACGATCTCCTTGTTGTCGTTGTCATTGTCGCGGTCGCCGCGCATGAAGTAGGCGCGGTGCAGCTGCTCGCGCAGGTCGCGCCGCGCCGAGTACTGCAGGAAGGGGGTCATGGACGGCACCTGGGTGGTGAAAGCCCATTGGCCCTCCAGTCCCAGTGCTTTCGCCGTGTCGGCGCCCATGGCGCGCACGCTCTCGGGCAGGCCGGCCAGCCCATCGGGCGAATCGATGACGATGCGCGAGGAGTTGGTCTCGGCCAGCATCTGCTGGCCGAACTTCAGTGCCAGCAGGGAGAGCTGCCGGTTGATCTCGCGCAGGCGGGCTTTCCGGGCATCGTCAAGCCGGGCGCCGCTGCGGATGAAGCCCTTGTAGGTGTTCTCCAGCAAAAAGCTCTCCTCGGGGGTAAGGGGCAGCTTCTGCCTCTGGTCATAGACCGCCTGGACGCGGGAGAAAAGTTTCGGGTTCAAGCTGATGTTGTCCTGGTGGGCCGACAGCAGCGGCGACAGGTCGCGGGCGATGGCTTGCAGGTCGTCGCTGGTCTCGGCGCCCAGCAGGGCATAAAAGACGGAGCTGACGTCGCTGAGAAAGAGGCCGCTGTGATCCATGGCGGCAATGGTGTTGGCAAACGTCGGCTTCCTGCGGCTGTTGGCGATGGCATCGATCTCGGCCTGCTCGCGCCGGATCCCTTCCCTGAACGCCGGCAGGAAATGCTCCTGCTTTATCTTGTCGAACGGCGGCGCCTGGAACGGCGTGGTGCGCGCCTGGAAGAACGGGTTGTCCTTCGGGGCGTCCTTGGCGACGGCCGGTGCCGAGGCGAACAGGGTCACGCTCATCAGGATCAACAGGGTCAGCATTGTTTTTTGTTTCATGAAAGTCTTTCCTCCTTGCGCAAGTGAAATATGGTTATAGCCGCTGGCCGTCCTGTTGTCAAATGCGCAGGTGCGCCCGGAGGCATTTTCTGCTACCATCAGACCTGGGCCGGGCCGGGGAGCGTGAACGATGCCGATCGCCAGGTTGAGCGAACAGGATGATTTTCCGGCGGCGGAGCGCGCCGGGCGCGAGGGGCTGCTGGCCGTCGGCGGCGACCTGTCGCCGCGGCGCCTGCTGCGCGCCTACGGCCGGGGCATCTTTCCCTGGTACGAGGAGGGGCAGCCGATCCTGTGGTGGTCGCCCGCTCCGCGCTTTGTCTTGTTCCCGAGGGAGTTTCATTGCGGGGCCACGCTGAAAAAGGTCCTGCGCCGGGGGGATTTCACCTTCACCTTCGACCGGGACTTCGTTGCGGTGATCCGGGCCTGCGCCCTGCCGCGAACCGGCCAGCCGGATACATGGATCACCCCGGAAATGCGCGACGCCTACACGGAATTGCATCGCCTGGGCTATGCCCACTCGCTGGAAGCCTGGAGCGGCGGCGAACTGGCCGGCGGGCTCTACGGCGTCTCCCTGGGCCGCTGCTTTTTCGCCGAGTCGATGTTCCATTTCGCGGACAATGCCTCCAAGGCCGTCCTGGCCGTGCTGGCCGGCACGCTGGCAAAAATGGCTTTCAATGTCATCGACTGCCAGTTGCCGGCCCCGCACCTGGGCGCCTGGGGGGCGCGCTCCATCCCGCGCCGCCGCTACCTGGAGCTCGTGCGCGCCGGGCTGCGCCGCCGTACCCTGCGCGGCAGCTGGGAAAAGATACCACTGAGAAAGTGGTAGTGATAGAGGTAGTGGTAGCAGTGAGCGCTGGAATCAGGGGTAAAGAAAGATAGAGTGGTAGAGGGGTAAAGCAAGAAAAGATGCAATAAGCTCCCACATGGCTGTTGCGTCACCTCTTTACCACTTTATCACTTTACCCCTTTACCTCTCCGGCTACGCGCCAAGTCCCCAATTGCCGGTGGCGATTTTCTATGCTATTGTACGGTCGTAACCCCGATGAGAAAATTGAAGGACCGCTTGCACGATCTTGACCGGAAAGGCATCCAGGATGAATGGCGCAAACTGGATGGCGAGGTCGGCCTCTCGACCCGGGAAAAATTGGACCGGCTCGTTCGCCGCAACCTCAAACAGGACGGCAGAGCCCCGGTCGCGAGTTCCCGCCCACCGGAGGGCATGACCGAGCCCTTCCTGGTCAAGGAATTTTCCTACGCGCTCGATGGGCGCTACGGCAAGGTGCGCCTGGGCGACTGGCTCTCCCTGCAGCCGGGCTCCCTGGAGGTCATCGCCGGCAGCGAGTTCGCCGCCGTCGACCCGCGCCAGGCGGTTTTCTTCGACAGCGAGACCACCGGCCTGGCCGGCGGCACGGGCACCGTCCCCTTCATGCTGGGGTTCGGCTATTTCAGCGAGCAGGCGTTCCAGGCCAGGATATTCATCCTCCTCGACCTGGACAGCGAAGGGGAGTTCCTGGCGGCCGCGGCCCGCTTCCTGGAGGAAGGAGATTTTTCTGCCGTCGTGACCTACAACGGCAAGGCCTTCGACCTGCCGCTGCTGGAAACGCGCTGCATCCTGCAGCGCCAGCGCTTCCCGTTCAGGGAGATGCCGCACCTCGACTTCCTCTTCCCGGCGCGCACCATCTGGCGCAACACCTTCGATTCGCGCAAGCTCGGCTTCCTGGGCGAGATGCTGCTCGGGCTGTCGCGCGAGGACGACATCGACGGCAGCGAGATCCCGGCCCTCTATTTCAGTTTCCTGCGCAGCGGCGCCTTCTCGCTGATCGAGCCGGTGGTCGAGCATAACGCCATGGACCTGGTGGGATTGGCCGCCGTGGTGCTGCTGGGGGTCCTCTATTTGGATGACTACTCGCTCACCAGCGACGGCGGCGAGATCTTCGGCCTGGGCCGCCTGTGCGAGCGGGCCGGCCTGCTGGAAAAAGCCGGGGAGTTCTACAAGGCGGCCCGCGAGTCGAGCGCCCGCGACGACGTGGCCACCCTGGCCGCCCGGCGCCTGTCCGTGCTCCTGAAGAAGAAAAAGCTCTACGGCGAGGCGCTGGAGCTATGGGAGCAGCTCGCGGCGGCGCACGACGCCCAGGCGCAGCGCGAGCTGTCGGTGCACTTCGAGCACCGCGAGCGCGACTTCGCCATGGCCCTCACCTATGTCGAGAAGGCTTTGGCCGAAGGCGGCCTGCCCCCGGCCCGGCGCCAGGAGATGGAAAAGCGGCTGCAGCGCCTGCAGCAGAAAATCGCCAAGCTGGAAGAGAATAACGAAATAACTTGAACGCCATAAGACGTTACTTGTTCAAATTGCGCTGGGGGAAAGAACTGAAAAAACGTCGGCTGGTGCGCGATATCTGGCGCGGCAAAGTCAACAATGAGCAGGACATGGACCTGATTTCTTCGTTCTATCGGTTGGATTCCGGCGGTGATGATCTGGTCGACGAGAGCACCTGGACGGAGCTTGAGATGGACCGCATATTCTCGCACCTGAACCGTACAATCACCTTACCTGGATCCCAGTTTCTTTACCGCCAATTCAGAACAGCCCGAAGCGATAGCAATGAGCATGATCACCTGTATGACCTGATAACCCACTTGAAAAATGACCGACGCCTGCGAAAGCGTCTGCAGGTGGCGCTGCTTCC
>DCVB01000066.1 GCA_002327965.1 Candidatus Aminicenantes bacterium UBA2199
AAAGCTATTTTGGACAGATGTGGATCGTGTATTATTCCCGGAGCGGCAATACCCGGAAGATGGCGGAGACCATCGCGGAGGGCATGAAAAAAGAGAATGTGGAGGTGGATGTCCGTGATGTCAAGGACGTCACCCCCGCCGACCTCAAGGCCTTCGACGCGATCGTCGTCGGCTCTCCCACCTATTACGGCAGCATGGCCGCCGAAATCAAAAAGCTGTTCGACGAATCTATCCGCATTCATGGCAAGCTGGACGGCAAGGTCGGCGCGGCCTTCGCCTCCAGCGCCAACATCGGCGGGGGCAACGAGACGACGATCCTTGACATCCTGAACGCCATGCTGATCCACGGCATGATCGTGCAGGGCGACTGGCAGGGGGACCACTACGGCCCGGTGGCGATCGGCGCTCCCGATGAGCGAGCCGTCAAGGAGTGCCTGCGCGCCGGCGGCCGCATCGCCCGACTGCTCAGGAAATTGGCTGGATAAGGCGATTCGCGAAATCATTTTCCGGCCGCAAACAGTGTGCTGACGGGGATATTTCCGCTGCCATGTGTTGTCCCCGTGGCAATTTGCTATAATGGGTAAAATGAAGGCCTGGGAAACAAAAAGCGGTCATGGAATAACCCGGGTGCTGGCCGGCAGGAGCAACGCCTTCCTCGTTGCCCATGGCGGGAAATGCCTCCTGGTCGATTCGGGCCCGGGCAGTTGCTGGAAAACGCTGGACAGGCGCCTGCGGCGGCTGGGTGTCGGGCGTCTCGACGCCCTGGTCCTGACTCACGCCCATTACGACCATGCGGGCAATGCCGCCAGGCTGCAGGAAAAGTATAAGGCCAGGGTGATCGCCCATATCGTGGAAGGGCCTTTCCTGGCCCGGGGCGAGAACAACGCCCTCGGCGGCACCAACGCGCTGACCCGCATTATGGTCGCCGGCCTGGGCAACCGCTTTGGCCGGCGGGCCCGGTATGAGCCGTGCCGTCCCGACATCCAGGTCGATCCCTCATTCGACCTGGGCGAATTCGGAATCAAGGCGCAGGCCCTGCATACTCCGGGCCACACGCCCGGTTCGCTGAGCGTGATCGTCGACGACGAGATCGCCCTGGTGGGCGATGCCATGTTCGGGATCTTCCCCGGGTCGGTCTTTCCGCCCTACGCCATGGACGCCGGTGAGACGGTCAGGAGCTGGGGGAAGCTGCTGGCCACGAAATGCCGCCTTTTCCTTCCGGCCCACGGTTCGGCGAATCCCCGGCGGCTGGTGTTGAAGGATTATGATAAAAGAAGCGCCCGCAGGGGAAAAGGAGGATGCGCTGGGCCAAGCAAAATCGATCGCTGAAGGCAGTACGTTACCCGGTTCCAGGGCCGGATTCAAGGTCGTCGGCCGCACTTCAAAAAACAGGCCCATGGTCAGGTTCCGCACGCGAATGACTGCATTCGCCAGGGAGAAAAATTCATGAAAGCGGAAAAAAAGCACCGCGTTTGCCCGGTGGAAAAGGCGGGGATGCTCGAGCACCCGCTGCGCCGGCTGTACGAAAGCCCGAAGCGCATCCTGCGCCCCTTCGTGGGCGAGGGGATGGACGTCCTCGACTTCGGCTGCGGCCCCGGCTTTTTCACCCTGGAGATGGCGCGCCTCGTCGGCCCCTCCGGGCATGTGACCGCGGTCGACCTGCAGCAGGGGATGCTAGACAGGGCTCGGAAAAAACTGGAGCGGGCCGGGCTCGCCGATCAGGTGGCGTTCCATCTCTGCCGTGCCGACGCCATCGGCCTGGCGGGTGAGTTCGATTTCATCCTGGTCTTCCACGTGCTCCACGAAGCGCCGGACCAGGCGGGCTTGCTTCGCGAGCTGAAGGGGCTGCTGAAGCCGGGGGGGCGGGCGCTGGTCGCCGAGCCCGCTTTTCACATTTCCCGGGAGGAGTTCCGGGATTCGATCGCTTTGATGAAGCAGGCTGGGCTGGTGGCCGGACCCGAGCCGCGGATCCCGTTCAGCCGCACGGCCGTGCTGCGGGGAGCCGGCGATGAAAAAGTGGGAAATCGGGACGCGGGCGAAGGAACCGCCGCCAAAAAATAGGTAAGAATTAACGATATCGTATATTTCTCGGCCGGCTTGTTGTATAATGACGGCTGCTCGGTTCAATTCAGATCAATACAAGATAACAGTCGCTCCGCCATGACTGCGGCCGGCTTCGGGAGGCACGATGACAGGCAAAGGCATGGATATCGAAAAACTGCTGGAATGGCTGAAGAAATACGACCTGACCGAGCTGACGGTCAGGGACGGCAAGTTCCTGGTGACGCTGAAGAAGGAATCCCATGCGGCCCCATTCCCCCGCCAGCCGCTCCTGGGGATTGACGAATCCGGTGGGTCCCTGGCGTCCTCGGCCCGCGCCAGTGAGGGCGGAGCGGTTGGTTTGCCGGCCGTCCCGGCAGAGACGGCAGGCTGGCACGAGGTGAAGGCGCCGCTGGTCGGGACCTTTTACCGGGCGCCGTCGCCCGACGCCGAACCGTTCGTCGAGGAGGGGGACCGCGTCGACATCAACGACAAGCTGTGCATCGTGGAGGCCATGAAGATCATGAACGAGATCGAAAGCCCGGTGCGGGGCATCGTGCGCGAGATCTGTCCCGGGAACAAGGACACGGTGGAATTCGGCCAGGTCCTTTTCCGCATCGAGGAGCGGGAATAGCGGCATGATCCGCAAGCTCCTGATCGCCAATCGCGGCGAGATCGCCGTACGCATCATCCGCGCCGCCCGGGAACTCGGCATCCAGACCGTCGCCGTTTTTTCCGAGGCCGACCGCGAGGCCCTGTTCGTCCGCTATGCCGACCAGGCGGTCTGCATCGGGCCGCCTCCCCCCTCCGAAAGCTATCTGTTCTATCAGAACATCCTGGCGGCGGCCAAGTCGACCGGTGCCGACGCCATCCATCCCGGATACGGCTTTCTCTCGGAAAACGCCTTTTTTGCCGAGGCCTGCCGCGCCGTCCACATCATCTTCGTCGGTCCCAGTCCGCAGGCGATCCGCAAGATGGGGGACAAGGCCACGGCCAAGCGGCTGATGAAGGAGGCCGGCGTGCCGACCGTGCCCGGATCGGAAGGGGTGCTCGAGTCGGCGGCGGCCGCCCGCAGGCTTGCCGACGAGATCGGCTACCCGGTGGTGATCAAGGCGACGGCCGGCGGCGGCGGGCGCGGCATGCGCATCGTCCACGGGAAGAAGGAGCTGGAAGGCGCCTTCAACGCCGCGGTCGGCGAAGCCCGGCAGGCCTTCGGCGACGCCGGGGTCTACCTGGAAAAGTTCATCGAGAACCCAAAGCACATCGAAATCCAGGTCCTGGGCGACAAGCACGGCCAGGCGGTGCATCTCTTCGAGCGCGACTGCTCGATCCAGCGCCGTTACCAGAAGCTGCTCGAGGAAGCCCCCTCTCCCGTCCTGGATGACGACACGCGCGCCGCCATGGGGCGCATCGCCGTCGCGGCCGCCCGTTCGGTGAGCTACGACTCGGTGGGTACCATCGAGTTCATCTACGACATGCGGACGCAACGCTATTATTTCATCGAAATGAACACGCGCATCCAGGTGGAGCACCCGGTGACGGAGATGATCACCGGCGTGGACCTGGTGAAACGGCAGATCCAGGTGGCCGACGGCGAAAGACTTTCCCTGACGCAGGAGGGGATCGCCAGAACGGGCCATGCCATCGAATGCCGCATCAACGCCGAGGACGCACGGCAGGATTTCCTGCCGCAGACCGGGACGCTGAGCCAGTACATCGTGCCCGGCGGCCCCGGCGTCCGCGTTGATGCCGGAGTCTATCCCGGCTATGCCATCCCGCCTTTCTATGATTCCATGATCGCCAAGCTGATCGTCTGGGGCGAGACGCGCAAGGACGCCATCGCCCGCATGAGACGGGCACTGGGTGAGTTCATCGTGGAGGGGGTCGCTACCACCATTCCCTTCCACCAGCGGATCATCCAGCACCCGGAGTTCCACCAGGGCACGTACACCACCGATTTCATTCGCCGGGTCATGGCCGCCGATGGAGGAGAGAACGCATGCTGAACCGGCTGTTCGTCCAGTGCCCGCAGTGCCAGACCACGCACTTCATCTCGTTCTTCAAGAGCGCCCACTATGTCTGCTCGCGCTGCGGCCACCACTCGCGGCTTGATCCCCCGCATTGGATCCGGCAACTGTGCGACCGGGGGACATTCCGTTCCCTGTTCGCCAACCTGAAGAGCCTGGACCCGCTGCGCTTCCCCCAGTACCGGCAGAAGCTCGACGCGGCGGAACGGGCGGCCAGCGGCTGGGAGGCGGTGGTCACCGGCACGGCCGAGATCGGCGACATGCCGGTCGCCCTGGCCATCATGGATCCCGGCTTCATCATGGCGTCGATGGGATCGGTGGTGGGGGAGAAGATCGCCCGGCTGCTGGAGCATGCCGCCGACCACCGCCTACCGGTGGTGATAGTGATCTGCTCGGGAGGGGCGCGCATGCAGGAGGGCATCCTCTCGCTGATGCAGATGGCCAAGACCGCGGCGGCCGTTCGCCGTCTGCACGGCAAGCGCCAGCCGCTGATCACCATCCTGACCGATCCCACCACCGGCGGCGTCACCGCTTCCTTTGCCATGCTCGGTGACGTCAGCATCGCCGAGACTGGGGCGCTGATCGGCTTCGCCGGTCCGCGCGTGATCCAGCAGACCATCGGCCAGAAACTCCCCCCCGGCTTCCAGACCGCCGAGTTCCTGCTGGAGAAAGGCATGGTGGACATCGTCGTGCCGCGCAAGCACCTGCGCGCCACCCTGGTCGGCGTCTTGAAAATACACCGTACCCGCCCCTATCCTTTCCACCACGGGGGGGGCGAATGAATGCCGCCCCGGCGCCGGCAAGCGCCCGAGCGGTCATGGAGATGAGATCGGCATGAAACCCGCCATTGACGTCGTGAGGCTGGCCCGGCATCCCAAGAGGCCGACCAGCCGGGATTTTATCGAATACTTGGTGCGCGACTTCGTGGAATTGCACGGCGACCGCCGTTTCGCCGACGACCCGGCCATCATCGGCGGCATCGGCTTCTTTGCCGACATCCCGGTGACCATCCTGGGCCACCAGAAGGGGCGCAATGTCAGGGAGAACATCCGCCGCCATTTCGGCATGGCCCATCCCGAGGGCTACCGCAAGGCTCTGCGCCTGATGAAGCAGGCCGAGCGTTTCGGCCGGCCGGTGATCACCCTGATCGATACTCCCGGCGCCTACCCCGGCATCGGCGCCGAGGAGCGCGGCCAGGCGGAAGCCATTGCCACGAACCTGTACGAGATGTCCGGGCTGAGGGTCCCGATCGTGGCGCTGGTAACGGGCGAGGGGGGCTCGGGCGGAGCTCTTGGCATCGGCGTGGCCGATCGCGTCTTCATGCTCGCCAACGCCATTTACTCGGTCATTTCCCCGGAAGGCTGCGCTTCCATCCTCTGGAAAGACGCCGCCAAGGCCTCGGCCGCGGCCGAAGCCCTGCGCCTGCGCGCCGTCGATCTGAAAGAGCTGGGAGTGATTGACGGCATCATTGCCGAGCCCGGGGAAGGGGCGCACGAGCAACCGGGCGAAGCGATGGGCCACGCGCGCAAGGCGATCGCCATGGCCCTGAAAGAACTGCTGGTGCTGGACGAAGAGACCCTGGTGCGGAGCCGCTACGACAAGTTCCGCCGCATGGGCGCCTTTACCCTGGACGACGGACTCAGCGGGCTGATCTAGGGCCGGAGCGGGTCCGCGGCTATTCCTTTCCGGCTTTCTTCGCGCGCAGGTCGGCCAGCAGCTTCTCCTCGATCGACTTGGGCAGGGGCGAATACTGCAGGAACTCGATGGAGTGGCTGGCGCGGCCGCTGGAAACGGTGCGCAGCACCGAGGCATAGCCGAACATCTCCATCAGCGGGATGCTGCCGTTGATCTTCTGCGAGCCCTTGCGGAAGCGGCGCATGCTGTCGATGTGGCCGCGGCGGCGGTTGACGTCGCCGATGATCTCGCCCATGTACTCGTCGGGCGTGTTGATCTCGATCTTCATGATCGGCTCCAGGATGTGCGGCGCCGCCTTGGCGATGGCCGCCTTGATGGCCAGCTGGGCGCAGGTCTTGAAGGCCTGCTCGGAGGAGTCCACGGCGTGGAAGCTGCCGTCGAGCAGGACGAACTTGACGTCGACCATGGGGTAGCCGGCAAAAGGACCCTTTTCCATCGAGGCGCGGAATCCTTTTTCGATGGCCGGGATGAATTCCTTGGGGATGTTGCCGCCCTTGATGTGGTTGACGAACTCCAGGCCCAGGCCGGCGTTGGGCTCGAGGCGCATCTCGATATGGGCGAACTGGCCCTTGCCGCCGGTCTGCTTCTTGAACTTATAGTTGCTTTCCGCTTCGCGGGTGATGGCCTCGCGGAAGGCCACGGCGGGCTGGCCGACCTTGACGTCGACCTTGTGCTCGGTCTTGAGGCGGTCGACGATGATGTCCAGGTGCAGTTCGCCCATGCCCGAGATCACCGTCTCCTCGGTCTCGTCGTCGAAATGGACCTTGAAGGAGGGGTCCTCCAGCGACAGCTTGTGCAGGGCGGCCGACAGCCTGTCGCGTTCCCTGGCCGACGGCGGCTCGATCTTCAGGTCGATGACCGTGTCGGGATAGTGGATGTTCTCCAGCAGCAGCGGCTCCTTCTCGGAGCACAGGGTGTCGCCGGTGGTGGTGAACTTGGTGCCGATCAGGGCGGCGATGTCGCCGGCGCGCACGGCGTCGACTTCCTCGCGGCGGTCGGCGTGGATGCGCAGGATGCGGCCGATGCGCTCGCGCTTGTCCTTGACCGGGTTGTAGACGTAGCTGCCGGCCTGCAGCTCGCCGGAGTAGACGCGGACGAAGGTCTGCTGGCCGACGAAGGCGTCGTTGATGATCTTGAAGGCCAGGGCGGCGAAGGGCTCCTTGGCCGACGGTTTGCGCGAGACCGCTTTTTCCCGGTCGTCGAGGTCGCTGCCGACGATGATGCCGCGGTCGACGGGCGAGGGCAGGTAGTCGACCACCGCGTCCAGCAGCAGGCGGATGCCCTTGTTCTTGAAGGCGGTGCCGCAGAACACCGGGGTGATGCACAGGGTGAGGACGGCGTGGCGCGTGGCGCGCTTGACGTCCTCCTCGCCGATCTCCTGCTCGTTGAGGAACTTCTCCATCAGGTCCAGGTCGAAGTCGGCCAGGCGCTCCAGCATCTGCTGGCGCAGCTTGCGGGCCGGCTCCAGCAGGTCGGCAGGTATATCCGAGATCTTCATCTCCATTCCGTCGTAGGTGACGGCCTGCATCCGGACCAGGTCGACCACGCCCTGGAAATTTTCCTCGCTGCCGATGGGCAGCTGGTAGACCAGGGCGTTGGCGCCCAGCATCTCGTTCATCATCTCCACCGTCTGGAACAGGTCGGCCCCCTGGCGGTCCATCTTGTTGACGAAGGCGATGCGCGGCACCTTGTAGCGGTCGGCCTGGTGCCAGACCGTCTCGCTCTGCGGCTCGACGCCGCCCACGGCGCAGAAGACCATGGCGATGCCGTCCAGCACGCGCAGCGAGCGCTCGACCTCGACGGTGAAGTCGATGTGGCCCGGGGTGTCGATGAGATTGACCTGGTGGTCCTTCCAGCGGGTGGTGATGGCCGCCGAGGAGATGGTGATGCCCCGCTCCTGCTCCTGCTTCATGAAATCCATCACCGCCTGGCCGTCGTGGACCTCGCCGGTGCGGTGGGTGATGCCGGTGAAGAACAGGATGCGCTCGCTGGTGGTGGTCTTGCCGGCGTCGATGTGGGCCACGATGCCGATGTTGCGGATCTTCTGCATGACGGACTGTTCCATGGGTCCAAGCTCCTTCTGGTATCGATCAGGCTCCAAAGGCCGCCATTCGCCAGCAGGGCTTTTGCCGGATTGCGATTCCTCGGTGATTCTTGATCTGGGGATATGACGGAAAGCGATACCCGTTCTCAGGAAGCGATGGCCTTGATCGTAGACGCGATTATACCACAGACGCGCCCGCCTGCCAAGAGGCTCCCCGGCGGGAATCGCCGGGGGGCGGTCCGGGTTGCAATGCGTCGCGGCTTCGGCTATGATGGCCTCTCATGGTGCGCACGATCTTGTGGTTCTCCTACTTCTGGCTCTTCCAGTTGTTCTCCACGATTTTCTTGCTTGGCCATTTCCTGCTCGGGCTCCTGGGGATGAAACGGACGCAGGCGAAACTTCTCGAATGGATCACCGGCGCCTGGGCGCGGCAGATGATCGTTGCCGCCGGCGGCAAGGTCGAGGTCTCCGGGCTGGAGAACCTGCCGGCACAGGGCGGGAAGCTCTACGTTTCCAACCACCAGGGTGCCTTCGATATTCCCCTGCTCATCGGCTATATCCCCGGCGTGAAGGGCTTCGTCTCCAAGAAGGAGAACTTCCGCCTGCCCATCGTGTCCAGCTGGATGAAGCGTCTGCATTGCGTCGTTCTTGACCGGGAAGACTTGCGGCAATCGGTCCAGGCTATTGCCCGGGGCGTGCGCGACTTGAAGTCCGGCCGCTCGCTGGTGGTCTTCCCCGAAGGAACGCGCAGCAAATCGGGGAAGATGCAGCGCTTCAAGGAGGGGAGCTTCAAGCTGGCCACGCGCTCGGGGGTGGCCGTCGTGCCCCTGACCATCGACGGCTCCTTTCGCCTGCTCGAGGGCAACCGCGGCCGCATCCGGCCTGGGCGCGTCCGCCTGCACATCCATCCCCCGCTTCACCTGGCCGATCTGCCCGCCGCTCAAAGGGATGATCCGGCCGACCTGGTGCGCGGCATCATTGCTTCCAAGTTGCCTGATTAAAAAATGGTTTCATATCAGGCCCCGATCTCTTAAAATCGCTTTGGCTTCCTGCCCGGAAAATTGCAGGTAACCCGCCGTTGTGTTCAGGTTGGCATGGCCCAGGATCTGCTGCACGATGGTCAGCGGCACGCCGGCAGGGTAAGCTTTTAAATACTTTGTTGTTTCAAAACGCCTGGAATCCGCCCGGGCTGAAAGCGAAAATTGTCCTCAATAAAAAATCGGTGAAAAATGATTTTAAGGAGATGTGATCCAAAGAAAAATGACTGCGATTAAAGTGAAACCAAAGAAAAAAGCAAAGGAAACAAATGCCATATGCATGCTCTTGCGAAAGGCTATCCGGCGATCAGGGTAATGCCTGGCATACTCTTCGTAGGTGATCAGGAAAGACGCCAAACCGGCGAAGAGCGCGAAGACGAAGCCAATACCTGCAACTAGTTTTTCTACTTCCAAGATTATCCGGCCCTGCTTTCTACTAGGTGGTTAGCAGTAATGCCCGCATGTATGCTGGTCGATGCGCCGGATGGGACTGCTGCCCGGCCACACGCGCCACCTTCCAGCCAGACATCCACCTCTACGGTCGGGTTGCCGCGCGAATCCAGGATCTCGCAGGCGATTACTCGGGAAATGGGTGTCATCGAATTTTCCTCCTGATCAAATGCTTTGCGTTACATTTTCTTTATTGTGGCCAAGCCTCAGTTGTCATGCACTTAATCGCAACAGGGTAAATGAGATGCCTACCGTACCGTTGCCAGCCTTGGGCAGCACCTGAAGGTGACGATGCTTCTGGTTGCGTATTACCATGCGGCCTCCTGCATAACCAAAGTAACGGAACGATAAACCAGTGGTCATGGAACTGAGCCGTATTCCCCTTGCTGATTGTCATACACTCGCTCCAGGTTCGGCTGGCATAAAACAACCTCTACTGTTGAATTTTAGATAAGTAGGAGTCATCAGCCAACGGAGGCGATTACAAGGTGGACGCCATCACCTTATCTATTATATCTGGTAGTTCAGATGATTTCAATGACACCTTACGGCGAGGAACTTCGGTGCAGACGTCGATCTCGAAGTATGGATGCCAAGTCGAATGAAAATGGCGGAGTGGGCAACCAGGATTATGCCTGTTTAACAAATTGATTTTCTGTTCGCATCAAAGCCCCAGCGGCTGCCCGAGAATCACGACCCGGAACAGGTGCAGGGCAATGCCGGCATAGATACCGGCCAGAATATCATCAGACATGATGCCCAACCCATGGGGCAGCCGTTCGCTCTGTCTGACTGGAAATGGTTTCAAGATGTCGAAGAAGCGGAAGAGCAAAAAAGAAGAGATATAGAAGGCAATGGTGTGCGGAACCAGAAATAGGGCGATCAACTGGCCGGCCACTTCATCGATTACGCAAAAGCGGGGATCCTTCGTTTGATAGTGCCGCTCGGCCTGGCTGGCAGCCGGGATCCCGGTAAGGAAAATGATAAGTGCCGCCGGCAGAAGGGAATAAGGACTGGTAAGGTACGGATAGATGGCAAAGACGACGATCGAGGTTACCAGCGAGGCAAAGGTGGCAGGGACGACAGGGATGCGCCCTATCCCAAAAAATGTGGCCCAGAGCAGGGCGATGCGTTTCATGCCGTTTCTCCTGATGCAGCACCGATTTTATCAGAGAGTAGTGTCCAAGACAACCTGCATTTGCTTTGTGCCCTTGACAGCAGCGTTGTTTTTATTTAAAATCTGATCTTATCCGGCGATGGAGTTCGCCGTGAACCGCTTTCTCAAGCTGATAACTCCTGATCAACCAAGGAACAGGAGGTGCTTGGTGAAGGCGGTTTTAATTCAATCCTGGTCACTGAGAAAATTCCTTACCCGGCGATCGTTTCAACCCCTATCTTTTTCATTTGTCTTGCTTGAGAGAGAAGCGCAAACGAGCGTCTTATTTTTGGGATAAAAGCATGGATTTTGCTGATCGCAGGCAAGTTGGGAAAGTGCCGGGGAATTCTCAAAAAAGCACCCTGGAAATGATGGCCAAAGCGTCGACTTGCTTCTTCTGCGGGAAGCTGGGGCGCATGGGGTATGACTTTTTTGTCGATCTGCAATATGACCTGGCCCGAAGTGCTGAAACCGTGAGGAAGTACAGCGCAGCGGGGCGGATTTGCCAATATCATTTATGGCAACTGGCATCCATGGCTTCGCCCCTGGACCTGGCGCCGACGTTAGCCGCCATAGCAAGGGAAACGGCAGAAAGATGGCAGGCCAGGGGCGGAAATAGCGAAAAACACATAAAGCAACGCGGCCTTTCTTCCTCTCCCAAGGGGTGTTGCCTGGTCTGCACATTTATCCAGCGAAGTGAAACCCGACTAGCCAGAGATTTTCAAAAAATCCTGGCCACGCAAAATGGCCGCGCCGCTTATGAACAATCGCTGGGCTTTTGTGTTCGCCATACCGCTTTGGTTGCTTCCAGAATGGACACGAAGATCGCGGCTTTCATTTTGGATCATGCCCGGAAACGCTTTAGCGAATTGTCCCAGGATCTGCAGGCCTTTTCGGCAAAATCAGCGTCACAACGCAGGGGCCCCTTGGAGAGTGTTGAAAAAACTATTTTTTCAAGGGCGCTCGTGCAGTTGGCAGGCAACAGGCATTTTACAAATCCTTGTTAAAATGCGGCAATTGATAAAAGAGAGGCATCTTCCATGATCAACGTAACGATTCCCGGTGAGAATAGGGAGCCGCCAAGGCACTGCAGATGGCTGATGTCCTTTGCCCCGAAATTCTTTTGGCATTCTCCATCCTCGACCAAAGCAAGCGCTTGGTGGCCACGCTGCGGCGCTGATCGTGGCCAATAGTAAGGGGTAACCTTATATGATCTTCAGCGGAATGCTGTTCAATGACCAGATGGGAAAGGCTGAGGCGTCTCCCGGGTATCCCTACTTTTTCAAGGACTTGAATCTCGATCAGGTCGTGGATGAGATCTGCGCAGGAAAAGAAGAATATGACTTGAAACCTTTTTTTTGCATCCCGCTGCATGATCCGGACATGGTCCTGTACCGGCAGGAGATCATGCGCGATCTGGAAGAGCAAAGCTTGTTCGCGCTCATCCAATCCTTTGCCGGGAAAATGCGCGAAGTACGCAGCCGCCTTGCCCAGGCCGGCAAGCTTCGCGTTCCATACCAGAAGGAAAGATGGTTCCTGGATGCCGTGGCGGTTTACGGCGATGCCGTTGAGCGTCTGCAGCAAGATTTGTCCCGCGCCGATCTGAGATCGCGAGGGTTCCTGGCCTTTCGCGAATACGTGACCGCCTATGCCGCAGCCGGCGGCTTCACGTCGCTGGTGGCGGAGGCCAGGAGGATCCAGGCCGAACTGGCCGCTATCCGCTATTGCCTGTGGATCAAGGGCAGTCGCGTCACAGTGAAAAAATATGAGAATGAGGCGGATTACGGCGTTGATGTGGATGCCACGTTCGCCAAGTTCAAGATTGGAGAGGTGGAAGATTACCAGGCATCGTTCTCACCCGCATTGGACATGAACCATGTGGAGGCCGGGATCCTGGCGCGAGTCGCCCGCTTGTATCCAGCCATTTTCGCAGACCTGGACTCTTTTTGTGAGAGGAACACTGATTTTCTCAATGCGGCCATAGTCGCTTTTGACAGGGAAATCCAGTTTTACATCGCCTACCTGGATTACATGGCGCGTTTCAGAAAGGCGGGATTGAAGTTCTGCTATCCGCGGATCTCGGTCGATGGCAAGGAAATTCATGATTATGAAGGATTTGACGCGGCCCTGGCCCTGAAGCTCATCAAGGAGAACTCGCCTGTTGTCTGCAATGATTTTTGTTTGCGGGGCAAGGAGCGGATCATCGTCGTAACGGGTCCCAATCAGGGGGGCAAGACCACCTTCGCCCGCGCCTTTGGGCAGATGCATTACCTGGCCGGCATCGGCTGCCCCGTGCCGGGGCGGGAAGCGCTCCTCTTCCTGTGCGACAAGCTGTTCACCCACTTTGGGAAGGAGGAGGAGACCAAGGACCTTTATGGCAAGCTTTTCGATGACGTGGCGAGAATTCATGATATTCTCGATCGGGCCACACCCGGAAGCATCGTCTTGATCAATGAAATATTCACGTCGACCACGTTGCACGATGCCGTTTTTTTAAGCCGTCGGGTTATGGAAATCATCCAGCGCGCCGACTTGCTGTGCGTCTGGGTTACGTTTGTCGACGAACTTTCTCACTTGGGGGATCGGGTCGTCAGCATGGTCAGCCAGATCGTGCCTGGCAATCCCTCCTTGAGGACGTTCAAGATCGTAAGAACACCCGCCGACGGTCTCTCCTACGCGATCGCCATTGCCGAAAAGTACCGAATGACCTACGATCAACTGAAGGATCGGCTGCCATGATGCACGCGCATTTGCTGTATCCGGATCGCGACCTCGACCTGAAGCGTGCCCTTCCCCCTCAGGCAGAAGCCCTGACTCAAGACCTGGGATTAAAAATCCTGTTCAGCGCCATGGCGCTCCGGAAAGATTTTCTCTTCGAGGTGTGCCAGAAGGTGGTCCTGGCGAGCGAAGAGGATCCGCGTGTGATCCTCTACCGCCAGGGCATACTGCAGGACTGCCTGGAGCATCCCGCCGTCATCCGCAAGTTATTTTTACTGGCGGAAGAGACCTTGGAGATGAAACGAAAAACCTGGTTTTACGTCTCAATAAAATATTCTTCCCCATCTTCGCTGATATACAATTCAGTGGGATTGCTGGAGGTATACATGGATTCCCTCAGAAAACTGAGGGCTATTGCCGATGAGCATGCCGGCGTGTTCCGATCGGAGGGATTCCAGGCGCTTTTTGCATTGCTGAAGCGTGAGCTGGACAACAGCTTTTTCGCCCGCGTCCACGATCATTTGCAGGAGCTGAAATTCCGCAACGGTGTTCTGTTCAGTGCCGAGCTGGGAGAGGGGAATGCCGGCACTCATTACACCCTCCGAAAAACACATGATGAGAAGTTTAGTTGGTGGCGGCGGATCTTCACGAAGAAATCATCAGATCTTACTTTGCACATACATCCACGTGATGAGGGCGGCCACCGGGCGCTGGGAGAACTGAATAACCAGGGACTCAATCTCGCTGCCGGCATTCTTGCCCAATCCTGCGATCACATCCGCAATTTTTTTACAGTGCTGCGGACCGAGCTGGCCTTCTATATCGGGTGCATGAATTTGCATGAGCAGCTGACTGGGAAAGGAAGGCCGCTGTGTTTTCCTCAGCCCCAAGCCGGCAGCGATCATCATCGTTCTTGCGCGGGGCTTTACGATGCCTGCCTGGCTTTGCTCCTGGATGGCCGCATCGTTGGAAATGATATCCATGCCAATGAAAAAGATCTGGTCGTCATTACCGGCGCCAACCAGGGCGGCAAGTCGACATTATTGCGCGGCATCGGCGTGGCCCAGCTGATGATGCAGTGCGGGATGTTCGTTGCCGCCGAGTCGTTTCGTTTTAGCCTCTGCCAGGGACTATTTACCCATTTCCGGCGGGAAGAGGACGCGACCATGAAGAGCGGGAAGCTCGACGAGGAACTGGGCAGGATGAGCGTGATCGTCGACGAGCTCCAGCCCGGCTCCATGGTGCTGTTCAATGAATCGTTCGCGGCAACAAACGAGAGGGAGGGCTCGGAAATCGCGAGGCAGATCACCCGCGGCCTGCGGGAAAAGAACATCATGGTCTTCTTCGTCACGCACCTGGTCGATTTCGCCCGCAGCTTCCTGGCCGAGAATGCGGAGAAAACCTTGTTCCTCCGCGCCGAAAGACGGGATGACGGCACGCGGACGTTCAAACTGATCGAGGGCGAGCCGCTGGCGACCAGTTTTGGCAAAGATGTATACGACTCCGTATTCGGCGTAACGAACGGGGATAGCGAGGACTGCCATGGCCAGTGAAAGCAAAAAAAGACATGTGAACAAAAAAATGGCCATGCAGTTCATTCGGAAAAATAAGGGTCAGATCTTGAATTATAAGGTCGGTCATTTGCTTGTTTTCATATATCCACAGGGCCAAATTGATGTTTGAATAATGTTAAGCTCAAGGATAATCAATTCGTCACAGTCGCGAAATATCTAGCAAAAGGCATAGAAGGCATAGGGGTCAGGTCTCAACGGGCTGTTG
>DCVB01000064.1 GCA_002327965.1 Candidatus Aminicenantes bacterium UBA2199
TTTTTCAGGGCGAGTCCACGACCGATCAGTGATAAGTGAATGAACTCACTGAACCTTAGTGATGCGTGATGAGAAAGAGAAAGAACCATTTCATATTAAGTCCTGACGAAAAAAAGAAAGGTAATTATCTGCTGGTCAAAAAAAATAGGGTTAAATCTGCTGATTAAACAAGCAACAGAGTGTTCTTGATTCATTACCGCAATATCTCCTTCTCATCACGCATCACTTATCACTCATCACTCGACTCAGCTGATCAGCCCCTTGATATATTCCCTCGTCATCGGCTGCTTGGGGTTGTTGAAAAAGTCCCAGGCCGGGCCCTGCTCGACCAGCTCGCCCAGGTAGAGAAAGATCACGTGGTCGGCCAGGCGCCGCGCCTGGCGCAGGATGTGGGTGACGATGATGATGGTGTAATCACGCTTCAGTTCGGTGAACGTTTCCTCGATCCGCTGGCTGGACTGGGGGTCGAGGGCCGACGTGGGTTCGTCGCCGAGGATGATCTCGGGCTCCACGGCCAGGCCGCGGGCCAGGCACAGGCGCTGCTGCTGCCCCAGCGAAAGCGCCGTGGCCGGCTGGTTCAGCCGCCCGCTCACCTCGTCCCACAGGCTGGCTTTCTTCAGGAAACGCTCGACGATCCCGTCGAGGCGAAGCCGGTCGCGGATGCCGTGGATGCGCGGCCCATAGGCCACGTTGTCGTAGATGGACATGGGCAGCGGGTAGGGCTTCTGCAGCAGCAGCCCCATTTTCTTTCGGATATGGGTCACTTCGGCGCCGGGATCGAGGATGTTCTCATCGTCGACCAGGACGCGGCCCGAGACCCGCACCCCCTCCGTGGAGTCGATGAGGCGGTTGAAGGAGCGCAGCAGCGTGGTCTTGCCGCAACCCGAGGGGCCGATGATGGCGGTGATCTTGCGGTCGGGGATGCTCAGGTTGATGTCCTTGAGGACATGCTCGCTGCGGATGTGCACGTTCAGGCCCTCAACGCTGATATGGGTGCGATTCTCCATGGTGGGCTCCTATTTGACGACGTGGCGCGTCAGGCGCCGCGACAGCAGCCGCGCCGCCAGGCTGATGATCAGGATCAGGACGGTCAGGATCAGCGCCGAGGCATAGGCGCGTCCCTGGACCTCGGGGATGGGCACCCCGAGCTGGAAAAAAATGGCCAGCGGCAGGGTGGCCGCCGGGCGCAGCAGCGAACCGGGGATGGAATCGGTGAAGCCGGCGGTAAAGATCACGGCGGCGGCGTCGCCGATGCCCCGGCCGAAGGCGATGAGCACGGCGGTCAGGATGCCGGGCAGGGCCTGGCGCACGGCCACTTTCAGCGCCGTCTCCCAGCGGGTGGCGCCGAGGGCGTAGGACGCGTCCAGCAGCTCGCGCGGCACCAGGCGCAGCACTTCGTCCATGGAACGCACCATCATCGGCAGGATGAGCAGGGCGATGGCGATGATACCGCCCAGCAGCGAGGCGCGCAGCCCGAAAAAGATCATGATGGTGAAGCCGAAAGCGCCGAAGACGATCGAGGGGACGCCGTTGAGCACGTCGAAAGAGAAGCGGCAGGCGCCGACGAAGCGGGCGCCGGGACGGGAGTAGACGTTCATGTAGAGCGCCACCGGCAGGCCGAAAAGGACGGCCAGCAGCGTGGCGCCGCCGGCCAGGTACAGCGAGCCGACGATGGCATTCAGGACACCGCCGCCCTTGCCCAGGTAATAGCCGCCCTGCGGCGTTTTGGTGACCATGTCCAGGCTCATGTGGGGCAGTCCCTTGAACAGCACGGTCAGCAGGATCAGGAGCAGGCTGGAAAGGATCAGCAGCGTGGCCAGGATCATCAGCCCCCGGAAGAGCTTTTCCTCGGCGAAGCGGCGATCCCTGGCCATCAGCGGACGCTCCGCTCCAGCCGCAGCAGGACGGCCCGCGAAGCGATGTTGAACAGCAGGATCACCAGCAGCAGGATCAGCGCCGCCAGCATCAGGGCCGAATCGTAGAGCGGCACCGAAAGCATCTCGCCGTAGTTGTTGGCGATAAGCGCCGGCAGCGGATAGGCGGGGTCAAGGACCGACGAGGGGATCTTCGGCACGTTGCCCACCACCATCAGCACGGCCATGGTCTCGCCGAAGGCGCGCGAGACGCCGAGGACAATGGCCGCGGCCACCCCGGGCAGTGCCTTGCGCAGCACCACGCGCTTGACGGTCTGCCAGCGCGTAGCGCCCAGGGCCAGCGAAGCCTCGCGCACCTCGTTGGGCACGGCGCGCAGGACCTCCAGCGAGACGTGGATGA
Source organism: Candidatus Aminicenantes bacterium UBA2199 (assembly GCA_002327965.1). GTDB lineage: Bacteria > Acidobacteriota > Aminicenantia > UBA2199 > UBA2199 > UBA2199. Next base: position 2,275 of record DCVB01000064.1, read on the forward strand.
TGACCGGGAAGATCATGATGGCCAGGACGATGCCGCCGGCCAGCACGCTGTAGCCGGTGGAGAAGACCTTGAAGGACGGCGCCACCACGTCCTTGATGAAAGGGACGACGACCAGCATGCCCCACACCCCGAACACCACCGAAGGGATACCGGCCAGGATGTCGATGAGCGGCTTGACCCACTCGCGCACCCGGGAATGGGCGTACTCGGACAGATAGATGGCCGTCAGCAGGCAGAGCGGCACGGCGATCACGATGGCGACGCCCGTCACCCACAGGGTGCCCATGATGAAAGGCAGGAAGCCGAACTGGCCCCGAAAAGGGCGCCATTTTGTCGAGAAGAGCAGTTCGTGCAGTGAGTGGCTTTCCAGCACCGGCCTGGATTTCAAATAGAGTCCTGTGATCATCACCAGGACAAGGAGGGCCGCCAGAATGGTCAGCAGCAGCATGACCTTTCCGGCCAGCAGGTCTTTGAGCCGTCTGGGCACGAGGGTATTTCTCAGGGGCCACATACTCCAATTGTACTACAATTGTATTAAAAAAACAACCGAATTTAAAATAAAATCAAAAATAACCGAGATTCTTCAAGCGCTGCTTGATGGCGTCGATCTCATCCTTGGAAAGGTCTTTTTCCGTCTCGGCATCCCCGCGCTTCAGCGCCACCAGGTCGCGGAGGACGTAGACCACGAACTCGTTGACGCTGCGGAAGCCGCTGCCCTGGATGACGGTCTTGAGCTTCTCGTAAAGCGGGCGCGGTATCTTCAGAGTGACGCGGTCGTTTGCCATCGGGAAAAGTATAGATGATTACGGAATTACTGTCAAACAATTTAGTGACAGTGTCAGTGTCAGTGTCAGCAAATCCCTTTTATGAAAAGAAGCCTTCCTGCTTCTGCTGTCTCGAAAGATCTTTTCGTACCCTGCCCAAACAATCACTATCCCGATCTCTTGGAGTTCGCTTTCTTGCTGTCACTGTCACTGACACTGACACTCGGGCTTCGTTAGCGGTAATTCTCGGGCTTGTCCAGGAAGTTGACCAGTTTCTTGGATTTCTTTTTCAACTTGCGCAGCGCCTTGGCCTCGATCTGACGGATGCGCTCGCGGGTGACCTGGAACTCCTGCCCCACTTCTTCCAGGGTGTGCTCGTTGCCGTCGTTCAGGCCGAAGCGCATCTGGATGACCCGCGCCTCGCGCTCGGTCAGCGTCGAGAGGATCGCCTCCAGCTGCTCCTTCAGGTTCATCTGCGAGACGATCTCCGGCGGCGAGACCGTCTTCTCGTCCTCCAGGAAATCGCCCAGGTGCGAGTCGTCGTCGCCCACCGGCGTCTCCAGGGAGATGGGCTCCTGGGCGATCTTCAGGATCTTGCGGATCTTCTCCGATGTAAAGGCGCTCTCCTTGGCGATCTCGTCCTCGGTGGGCTCGCGCCCCAGTTCCTGCACCAGCCGGCGCTGGGTGCGGTTGATCTTGTGGATGGTCTCGATCATGTGCACCGGGATGCGGATGGCGCGCGCCTGGTCGGCGATGGAGCGCGTGATGGCCTGGCGGATCCACCAGGTGGCGTAGGTGGAGAACTTGTAG
>DCVB01000032.1 GCA_002327965.1 Candidatus Aminicenantes bacterium UBA2199
TTGTGAGAAATGCGGGCTAACACTGCTGCCCGTAAGGCCTCCTGCTACCACTACCACTATCACTACCACTGATGCCTGTAAGCCCTCCTGCTAACACGATCACTAACACTAACACTGTTGCTCATTGGACCTCTTGCTGACACTGACACGGTCACTGACACTGAAACGGCAATGGATATGGCTTAGCGACCGAGCTCCCGGGCGTAGGTGTCCTCGTGGTAGCGCCGGGCCTTCATGGCAACGGCCCGGCCGCTTTCGGGGTCGACGTCGACCAGGGTCATGTCCAGCACCTGGCTGCCGCCGGCCACCTCGAACTTGTGATGCATGCCGTCGATGAACCGGGCCACGATCGGCTCGTGCTTCATGCCGATGACCGAGTCCAGCGCCCCGGTCATGCCCACGTCGGTCTGGTAGGCCGTGCCGTTCTCCATGATGCGGCCGTCGGCGGTGGGCACGTGGGTGTGGGTGCCCAGGACGGCGCTGGCGCGGCCGTCGAGGAAGAAGCCCATGGCCTGCTTCTCGGCCGTGGCCTCGGCGTGAAAGTCCACCAGCACGATGGCATGGCGGTTGGCCTTGAGGAATCCGTCGATGACCGTGAAGGGATTGTCGACCACCGCTTCCATGAACACCCGCCCCTGCAGGCTGACGACGACCACCGCATGGCCGGCGGCGGTGCGGAAAACGAACGAACCGTTGCCCGGAGTGGTCGGGTGAAAGTTCAGGGGCTTGAGGACGCGCCGCTCCGTCTTGAGCAGTTCGAGCGCCTCCTTCTTGTCCCAGATGTGATTGCCGCCGGTCAGCACGTCGACCCCGGCCTCGAACAGTTCGTCGGCGGTGCGGCGGATGATGCCCAGGCCGCCGGCCGAGTTCTCGCCGTTGGCGATGACCACGTCGGGAAGGTATTTCTCCTTCACCAGCGGCAGGACCGCCCGCACGAAGCGCCGGCCGTGGCGGCCGACGACGTCGCCGATGAGAATGAGGCGCACCGGCTTACTTGGCATACTCGATGGCCCTCACTTCGCGGATCACCGACACCTTGATCTGCCCGGGGTACTCCATCTCGTCCTGGATCTTCCTGGCGATGTCCTTGCAGATCAGGAAGGTGCGGTTGTCGTCGAGCTCGTTGGCGTTGACGATGACGCGCACCTCGCGCCCGGCCTGCAGGGCGTAGGCCTTGGTCACCCCGGCGAACGACTTGCTCACCTCCTCCAGTTTCTCCAGGCGCTTGATGTAGGTTTCCAGGATCTCGCGCCGGGCGCCGGGCCGCGCGGCGGAGATGCTGTCGGCGGCCTGGATGAGGACGGCTTCGATGGACGTGAAGGCCGTGTCCATGTGGTGCGAGGCGATGGCGTCCTGGACGGCGGCGGATTCGCCGAACTTGCGGGTCAGCTCCACCGAGAGCGACGTGTGCGTGCCCTCGGTCTCGCGGTCGATGGCCTTGCCCACGTCGTGCAGCAGCCCGGCGCGTTTGCAGACGTTGACGTTGGCCCCGACTTCCCGGGCCAGGAAGGCGGCGATCCAGGCCACATCCTTGGAATGCTCCAGCACGTTCTGGCCGAAGGAGGAGCGGAATTTGAGCTTGCCCAGGTAGAAATACAGTTCGGGGTTCAGGTCGCGGATGCCCAGCTCGAGCACGGCGGCCTCGCCCTGTTTGCGCAGGTAATTGTCGAAATTACCCTTGATGCGGTCGACGATCTCCTCGATGCGCGCCGGGTGGATGCGGCCGTCGGCGATCAGCGTCTCGATGGTCTGCTTGGCGATCTCGCGGCGGATGGGGTCGAACGAGGAGACCAGGATGGCCTCCGGCGTGTCGTCGACGATGAAGTCGACGCCGGTGGCGTTCTCCAGGGCGCGGATGTTTCGCCCCTCGCGGCCGATGATGCGTCCCTTCATCTCGTCCGAGGGCAGGTCGATGACCGTGACCGACGAGGAGACCACGTGCTCGGTGGCGATGCGCTGCACGGCGTTGGAGATGGCTTCCTTGGCCAGTTGCGCGCTCTTTTCCTTCAGTTCATCCTCGATCTGCTTCAGTTTCTGCGCCGACTCCAGCCGCGCCTCGCCCTCGTACTGCTTGATGATCAGGTCCTTGGCTTCCTGCACGCTGAGGCCCGAGATCTTCTCCAGCTTCAGCCGCTGCTCCTCGTGCAGCTGGTTGACCTGGGTTTTCAGGGCGGCGATCTCCTCCTCCTGCAAATCCAGGTCCCACTCTTTTTTCTTCAGGTCCTTTTCCTTGTTTTCCAGGTTGACGTAGCGCTTGTCGAGGTTCTCTTCCTTCTGGATCAGCCGCTTCTCCATGACGTTCAGGCGGTTGACCTTCTCGTTCTGCCGGCGGTTGTACTCGTTCTTCCACTCGGAGAACTCCTCTTTCAGCTCCAGCTGCGACTGCTTGCGCGCGCGCTCCAGTTCCTCGCGGTTCCTGGCCTCGAGCTGCTGGACGTGCGTTTCCAGCTTCCGGTACTCCCCGGCAAATATCCGTTTCTTTAACAAAAACACCGCTGCGCCCCCCAACAGGGCGCCGAGCAGCAGCATGGCGATGGCGATCCCGATCATTGGCTTCCTCCTGCGATCAGGACGACAAACTGACGGTTAACTTTCCATCCTCGCTTTCCGGTGACAAGAGGGTGTCGATCCGCCCCAGGATCTGGGCCAGCTTTTCGTTCTCCTTTTTCAGGGAAAAGAGGTCCTGGGCGATGTTTATCGAAGTTAACAAACCCAATTTCTGGGCGTCCAATTCGTTCATCCTGTTCTTTATTTTATTGATCTTGTTCTCCACGTACTCGACCACCTGCAGGAATTCCTCCGGTTGCACGTCGTCGGCCAGCTGGAAGACGAACTTCTTGCCGGTGATCTGGACTTCGACTTCCCTGCCCATCATTCGCCGATGGAGTCGACCAGGTCGATCAGCGAGGCGATCTTCTTGCGGATCTCGCTTTTCTCGCCCTCGCGCTGCGAGGAATCGTGCTTGACGTCGTGCAGTTCCTTCTTCAGCTTCTGGTTCTCATCGCGCAGGGCCTTCATGCCGCTGATGAGCCGGTTGATCTTCTCTTCCAGTTTATCGAACTCCTTGAAACTCCCGCTCATGGCTGTTCTCCTTATCGTTGGATTAGGTCCAGGGCCGCCGCCAGCCGGCCGGTGAACTCGGCATGGTTGCCGTTCACCTCGTCGCCGGTCAGGGTGCGCTCCGGGGCCCGGTAGGTGAAGCTCATTGAAAAACTGACCTTGTCTTCCGGGACGGCCGGCCCCTGGAAGACGTCGGCAAGCTCGAAACTCTCCAGCACGGCGGGCCGCAGGCGCCCGATGGCGGCGCGCAATTCCTCGTATCGCCGGCTTTTGGCCATCAGGAAAGTAAAATCGCGGCGCGCGGCCGGAAAGCGGTTCCAGGCGCGGAAACGGCCATCGCCCCGGCAGGCCAGCAGGGTCTCCAGGTCGAGCTCGCAGGCGAAGACCGGCCGCTCCAGTTTGCAAGCGGCGCGGAAAGCGGGGGCAATCTCGCCGCACCAGCCGCAGGCCCGGCCGCCGGCCTCGACGCGAAAGCAGCAGCCGGCGGCGAAGGCCGGGTGCGTTCCGCCGCAAAAAGCCAGTTCCAGCCGCAGGCGCCGGCCCAGCGCGGCCAGCTGCGCCTGCAGCCAGGCGAAGTCGAATTCCTGCTCCGGCAGCCGCCAATCCTTCTTCTGCTGCCGGCCGTAGACGCTGGCGGCCAGCCGCTGCTCTTCCAGCAGCTGCTGTCCCTGCCGGCGGAAAACCCTGCCGATCTCGAACAGCGCCACGCGCTCGACTCCCTGGTTGGCGTTGGCCGCCGTATTCCTCAGCAGTCCGGCCAGCAGGGAGCTTTTCATGACCGACAGGTCCCGCCCCAGGGGATTCTTCAGGGTAAGGGGCGAACCCTGCGGTTCGGTCATGCCGTTCTCCTCCGGGCTCTGGAAGACGTAGTTGATCACTTCGTTGAAACCGGCGTCGGTCAGCTGGCATTTCAGGCGCTGGACGGTATCGCGCGCGCCGTCGACGCGCAGGACCGGGTTGGCGGCCAGGGGCATCTCCCCCTGCAGGTGGTCATAGCCGTGAATGCGTGAAATCTCCTCGACCAGGTCCTCCTTGAATTCCGCGTCCACGCGGTGGCTGGGGGGCGTGACCCGCCAATGATCCCCTTCGTCGTTCAGGTGGAAACCCAGGCGGTCGAGGATGGCGGCGCAGGCGGCGGCGGGGATATCCATGCCGGTCAGCCGCGCGGGGAAATCCTTCGCCAGGCGGATGGCGGGCCGTTCCTGCGGCCGGGGGTAGGCATCCTGGAAGAAGGAAGGCGTCAGCGCCCGGCCCTGGGAGCGCGACAGCAGAAGCAGGGCCATCTGCAGCGCCGGCAGGGTCGCCTCGGCGTCCATCCCCCTCTCGAAGCGGTAGCTGGCGTCGGTCTTGAGGCCCAGCGAACGGGCGCCGCGGCGGATGACCACCGGGTCGAAGCAGGCGCTCTCGATGAAAATGTGCCGGGTGGCGGGTCCGATGCCCGACGCCAGGCCGCCCATGATGCCGGCCAGCGCCAGCGGGCGGGAAGCATCGGCAATGAGCAGGTGGCCCCCGTCGAGGGCCACGTCGCGCTCGTCCAGCAGGCGCAGCGTCTCCCCTTTGCGGGCGCGGCGCACGCGCACCTGGGCACCCTGCAGCTGCTCGAGGTCGAAGATATGCAGCGGCTGGCCGCAGGTCATCATCACCAGGTTGGAAACGTCGACGATGTCACTGATCGGCCGCAGACCCAGGCTGAGCAGCAACTGCTGGACATCCGGCGGCGACTCCTTCACCTTCAGGTCGCGGACGATGCAACCGCTGTAACGCCGGCAGTCGGAGGCGTCCTCGATGCGGATGGCGAAATCCCCGGCAGCGGCAGAGAGTTTGATGGCCGACAGGTCCATGGGAACGAAGCGCAGCCGGGGATCCCTGGCCGCGATCTCGCGGGCGATGCCATAGTGCGAGAGCCAGTCGGGGCGGTTGGGCGTGGTCTCGATGTCCAGGACGGTTTCGCCGCCGATTCTCAGCGTCTCGGCCGTCTCCAGGCCGAGGCCAGCCAGCAGATCCCTCAGGGCAGCATCATCGAGGTCAAAAGCGACGAAACGCTTCAGGTAGTCGACGTTGATCTTCATTTCGTCACCCGAATTGCCCCAGCAGGCGCAGGTCGTTCTCGTAGAGCAGGCGCAGGTCGGGCACGCCGTACTTGATCATGGCCACGCGCTCGATGCCCAGGCCGAAGGCGAACCCGGAGTAGACCTCCGGATCGATGCCGCAGTTGCCCAGCACCCGGGGGTGCACCATGCCGCTGCCCAGGATCTCCAGCCAGCCGCTGCCCTTGCAGACGCGGCAGTCCCCCGCCTGGATCGCCCCCTGCCCGGAGCGGCACATGAAGCAGCTGATGTCCACCTCGGCCGACGGCTCGGTGAAGGGGAAATAGCCGGGGCGGAAGCGCAGGACGATGTCGGGCCCGAAGAACGAGCGGCAGAAAGCCTCCAGCGTCCCCTTCAGATGCGAAAAGCGGATGCCGCGCTCCACCAGCAGCCCCTCCACCTGGTGGAAGCAGGGCGAATGGGTGGCGTCAGGGTCGTCCTTGCGAAAGGCCTTGCCCGGCGAAATGATCTTGAGCGGCGGCTTGTGTTCCAGCATGTAGCGCACCTGCATGGGCGAGGTGTGCGTTCGCAACACCCGGTCGTCGTGACCCTCCAGGAAGAAGGTGTCCTGCTCGTCGCGGGCCGGGTGATGCTCGGGGATATTCAGCTTGGTGAAGTTATAGTCTTCCAGCTCGATCTCCGGACCGACGGCGATCTCGTAGCCCAGCTGCAGGAAGATGTCCTCGATCCGGCGCTGGATGTCGGCGATCAGGTGCAGGCGGCCGACCGGCAGTTCCGAGGGCGGCAGCGAGTGGTCGCGCCAGGCCGAAGCGGAGCCGCCGGCATCGCCGGCGCGCCGTTCGAGCGCCGCGGCCAGTGACGCCTCGATGAAGGCCTTGAGGCCGTTGACGGCCTGTCCGGCCCGGGGCTTGTCGGCCGGGGCAAACTCTTTCAACCGCGCCAGGAGCTGGCTGACCGCGCCTTTCTTGCGGCCGAGGTAGCGCTCCCTCAAGGCAGCGAGTTCCTCGGGAGACTGAATTCGCTCTAGTTCATGGACAAAGGACTGTCGGGCTCCTTCAATCTCTTTTGCGAGTTCATCGATCATGCCACGGACTTGGCTTTGTCGACGATGGCGCGGAACGTGTCGGGCTCGCAGGCGGCCAGGTTGGACAGCATCTTGCGGTTGAGCAGGATATTGGCCTTTTTCAGGTTCTTCATGAACAGCGAGTAGCTCATGCCGAACTCGCGCACGGCGGCGTTGATGCGCACGTTCCACAGCGTGCGGAAGTCGCGCTTGCGGTTGCGCCGGTCGCGGTAGGCGTACACCATCGCCCGCTGCACCGATTCCTTGGCCGAACGGTAGTTCTTGCGCTTGGCGCCCCAGAAACCCTTGGCCTGGTCCAGTATCTTTTTTCTACGCAGAAGTTTTTTGTTTCCTCGTGTCACTCTGGGCATCGGTTCCTCCTATTTCGAATACGGCAGCATTTCCTTCGCCTTCTTGAATTCCGACTTGACGATATACGTCGCCTGCTTCAGGTTGCGCTTGCGCTTGGAACTCTTCTTGGTCAGGATGTGCCGGCCAAAGGCCTTGCTGCGCTTGATCTTCCCCGTGGCGGTCACCCGCAGCCTCTTGGCGGCGCCTCTATGGGTTTTTAGTTTTGGCATCTTTGCCTCCTTTTTTCGCTCCGATCATGATATGACAGAAAAAACCCTCGCGCTTGGGCGGGGCTTCGATCTCCGCGATCTCTTTCAGGATCTCCATGATGCGGGCGACCATGGTCTCCAGCATCTCCGGTTTGCGCTTCTGCCGCCCCCTCAGCCAGACGGTCACCTTCACCTTGTTGCCCTCGGCGAGGAACTCCTTGATCTTCTTCATCTTGACGTCCACGTCGTGGTCGCCGATGACCGGGGTGAACTTGATCTCCTTGATCAGCACCTTGCGCTGGTGGCGCTGGGCCTCGTGCGCCTTCTTCTGCAGCGAATACAGGAACTTGCCGTAATCCAGGATGCGGCAAACCGGCGGCGAGGCCTCCGGAGAGATCTCGACCAGGTCCAGGTCCTTCTCGCGGGCGATGTCCAGGGCCTGGACCGTGGGGATGATGCCCACCTGGTTCTTTTCCTCGTCGATGAGCCGCACCTCGCGGGCCATGATCTCTTCGTTGGTCCGGTGCGGGTTCTTCTTCTTGTTGGGAACGGGTTTAGGATACCTCATAATTCTGGCTTTTTTCCTCTATTTTGATTTTGAGTCTTTGAACGAAATCGTCCAGGGCGATGCGGCCCTGGTCACCCTGCTGGTGGATGCGGAAGGAGATGTTTCCCTGCTGCCGCTCCTGGGGGCCGAGGACGATGATGTAGGGGACTTTCTGGTTCTCGGCGTCGCGGATCTTGCGGTTGACGCCCTCGGAGCGGGAATCGAGCTCGGCGCGCAGTCCGGCCGCGCGCAGGCGTTCCAGCACCTGGCGCGCATAGGGCAGGCAGTCATCGTTGAGCGGGGCGATGAGGGCCTGCACCGGCGCCAGCCACAGCGGGAAAAAGCCGCGGTAATGCTCGATCAGCACGCCGAAGAAGCGCTCCA
>DCVB01000124.1 GCA_002327965.1 Candidatus Aminicenantes bacterium UBA2199
AAAAGCTATTTTGGACAGATGTGGAGAAGATGTAATTAGGAAGACTTAAATTCCAAATCCCAAATTCCAAATCTCAAACAAGCACCAAATTCCAAATTCCAATTTCCAAAACGAAAACCAAGGCAAGTATCAGTGTCAGTGACAGTGTCAGCCGGAGACCTTACAGGTTAAAGTGGTAGTGATAGTGGTTGTGGTTGTCGAAGACCGGAACAATTTCTGTTCTTTCTCATAACGCATCACTTATCACTCATCACGATGTCAGTGTCAGTGTCAGCAAAAGCCTTGGGAAAAGCTCTTTTTCTTTCGCTTCAACGTTTCAACGTTTCAACAATTTCTGCTCTTGAGTTCTGGATCTTCGTTTGGGTTATTGGAATTTGGTGCTTGGGATTTGGGATTTAAGTCCTATGAATATCTTTCTTCCTCCCTGCACCTTACGCCCTAAACCCTACGCCTTACGCCGATTCCCGTATCCTCTTTTTTTTCGCGTCACGCGTCACGCGTTACGCGTCACGAATTTATCTATTTCTTTTGTCTTGAGTTATTAGGGCTCTTGTCCCACGGCCCGCTCTGCAGGCCTCCCAGGTCGAGGGTGACGAAGCGCAGGCCGCGCGCCCGGCAGAATGCCAGGAGCCTTTCTTTCAATGCCAGCACGGCCTGGAAATGCGCCGCGCCGGCCTCGATGCGCACCCCGTCGGGGATGTAGCGCACGCGCAGGGGAAACACGCCCCGTTGAGCCAGGAAATGCTCCACCTGGCCGATCACCCGCATTTGCCTCGCGTCCAGGAGGTGGCCGTAGGGGAAACGGGTGGCCAGGCAGGTCGAGGAGGTGAGGTAAAATTCCCCGATGCCCTCAGCGGCCAGCTCGCCGGCGATCTCGCCGGAGGTGATGCCGGCGTCGCTGAGCGGCGAGATCACGGCCAGTTCCTCCAGGGCGCGGCGCCCGGGTCGGTGCTCGGTCCCGTCGGAACGGGTCGAGCCGTCCAGCAGCGCCGCGATGCCCAGCCGGGCGGCCTCGCGCTTCAGGGCGCGGAACATGAGTCGCTTGCAGTCGTAGCAGCGGTCGCGCCGGTTGCGGAGCAAAGCGGAGCCGGGCGGCAGGTCGAGGCGCAGCACGCGGACCGGAACGGGCAGCCGGGCGCGGAAGTACTTCAGACGCGCCCGCGTTCCCTGGCCGCTGAACGGCGTTTCGACGGTGCAGGAGGCGACGTTGCCCTTGCCCAGCTCCGCCACGGCTTCACGCGCCAGGAAAAACGAGTCCTTGCCGCCGGAGAACGCCACCAGGACGCGGCCGCAACGCTGGAGGGCCGCATGCAGCCTGGTCTTTTTTCGCGCGGGAACGCCGACGGGCGGTTTCATTCCCTGGGCGAGCCTTTCCGGCCATAGCGCCGGAGCACGGCGGCAAAGACCCGCTCCAGGCCGGGATTGCCGTCGATAAGCGCCAGGTTGGCGCCGCGCAGGGCCAGGTAGTTGGCCCTGACTTTCCTCAGGAAATCCTTCTTCTCGAACAGCCTGACGACCTCCGTCCGCGCGCGGCCGATGCGCTCCAGCGCCCGATCGACATCGACGTCGATGATGAAGACGAGGTCGGGCTCGGGCGCGAACTCGCGGTTGGCGCTCAGGATGGCTTCCGGGTCCAGCCCGCGCGCACCCTGGTAGCAGGCGTTGGAATAGTAATAACGGTCCATCACCACGGTCGTTCCCGCGCGCAGCGCCGGCAGGATGTTGTTCTCCACGTCCCAGCGCCGGTCGGCGAGGAAGAGATCCAGTTCGTCCTGGATGGAGATGGCATCGTTCTCCCGGGCGGTGCGCCGTATCCTGTCCCCCAGCGGCGAATCGCTGGGCTCGCGCAGCCAGGCGGCGGCGATGCCGTTGGCGAGCAGGTGGCCGTGGAACATTTGCGACAGGGAGGTCTTGCCCGAGCCGTCGATGCCCTCGAAGACGATCAGTTCGGCCATCTACGCTCCGAAGCAGGTACCCACGGCCCTGGCGACCCGGACCAGGTCGTTGTCGTCCCGGATGCGCCGCGGCACGGCCACGGCGTCCTTGATCGGCGTCGTCCGGATGTCCTTGCCGCGCAGCCCCACCAGCTGGCCGAACTTGCGCTCGACGGCGGCCTGGACGGCGTGATAGCCGAAGCGGCTGGCCAGGATGCGGTCGAAGGGCGAGGGGCTGCCGCCGCGCTGCACGTGGCCCAGGATGGTGAAGCGGCTCTCGATGCCGGTCATGTCCTCCACCTGGTTGGCGACCAGGGCGGCGATGCCGCCGAGGCGGATGGGGTCGCTGGCGTCGTCCACCTGGCGGGCGACCACCCGCTCGCCGCCCTCGGGCCGGGCCCCCTCGGCGACCACGACCAGCGAGAAGCGCTTGCCGCCCTCGCTGCGCCTACGGATCTTTTCACAGATCTTGTCGACGCAATAGGGGAGCTCGGGGATGAGGATGACATCTCCGCCGCCGGCCAGTCCCGCCCCCAGCGCGATCCAGCCGGCATAGCGACCCATGACCTCGATGACCATGATGCGGTGGTGGGCCTCGGCGGTCGAATGCAGCTTGTCGACGGCGGTGGTGGCGATGTTCAGCGCTGTGTCAAAGCCGAAGGTGACGTCGGTGCCGTCAAGGTCGTTGTCGATGGTCTTGGGTACGCCGATGACCGGCAGCCCGTGCTTCTCAAAGAACATGTTGGCGATGATCTGCGTGCCGTCGCCGCCGACGGCGATCAGGGCGTCGATCTCGTTGTACTCGATGGTCTTGAGCGCCTGCGCCGAGACGTCGCGGTGCTCACGCGCGCCGCCCGCCCCGGGCTGGGCGTATTGGAAGGGGTTGTCGCGGTTGGAGGTGCCCAGGATGGTGCCGCCGCGCGGCAGGATGCCCGACACGTCGGCCAGGACGAGCGGGCGGACGTTCTTGTGGATCAGCCCGGCGTAGCCGTCCAGGATGCCGCAGACCTCGATGCCGTGATCGCGGCATGCCGTGTGCACCACGGCGCGGATGACGGCGTTCAGCCCCGGGCAATCGCCGCCGCCGGTCAATATCCCGATCTTCCTGATCTTTTTCATCGCTTCTCCTGTGCCAGGCGCCATCATAGCAAAAAAGCGCCATGGCGCCAAATCCGGCGGAGAGACGCTAGGCGGGCTCGTTGTCGGCCCGTTCCTGCAGGGCGTCGAGCCTTGCCGAAAGCAGGTTTGTCTCCCGCTCCAGTTCGGAGGCAGAGAGTTCGGGCGGGATGCGCAGGGGCGTTCCGTAGACGAAGCGGATGCGCCCGAAAGGCAGGGGCACCAGGAAGCGGTCCCAGCTCTTTTCCAGCACCTTGGCGCGAGTCGCCGCCCAGCTGATGGGCACGACCCAGGCGCCGGTCTTCGCCGCCAGCTGCACGGCACCCTCCTTGACCCGGCGCGCCGGACCCTTGGGGCCGTCGGCGGTGATCAGCACTTGGGCCTTTTCCTCGCGGATGGAGCGCGCCATCTCCATGAAAGCACGCGCCCCGCCCCGGGAGGAGGAACCGCGGATGGGGTTCATGCCGTACTCGGCGGCGACGGCGGCCACCCGGTCGCCGTCACTCGAGAGGGAGATCAGCGGCCGGGCGCCGCAGTTCCTGAAACGATGGATGACAAAGAGAATGTGGCGGTGCCAGAAGATGTAGATCAGCGGCGTCGTCCCCTGATCCAGGTCGCGCAGCCCGTCCCGGCCCTCGATCGTCACCTTGTTGCAGGCGACGATGCCCTCGATCAGCAGCCGGGCCAGCTTGCCAAGGATCCGCAGCCTAATCCTTTTCAGCCAGGCCATATTCCTTGATCTTGTCCAGCAGGGTCTTGTAGCTGACTTGCAGGATCTCCGCAGCCTGCGTGCGGTTAAAGCCGGTTTCGCCGAGGACCTGGGCGATCTTCTGCTTTTCGGCGAGCGCCCGCGCCCGCGCCCCGACCTCCTTCAGCCCGCCGTTGAGGTTCATGCCCTCGGAAACGGGGAAAGGGCGGCCGGGCAGGATGATCTCTTCGGGGCGGATGACGGGGCCGGCGCCGATGATCACCGCCCGTTCGATGGTGTTTTGCAGCTCGCGGACATTCCCCGGCCAGGGATAGGCCAGCAATTTCTTGCGCGCCGCCGGCGCCAGGCTGAATTCGCGTTTGCGGACCTCCAGCGACAGTTTGCGGGCGAAATGGTCGGCCAGGAGCAGGATGTCGTCGCGGCGCTCGCGCAGCGGCGGCAGCACGATGGGGAAGCTGGTGATGCGGAAATACAGGTCCTGGCGGAAACGTTTTTCAGCCACCGCCCGCTCCAGGTCCTGGTTGGTGGCGAAGATGAAGCGGATGTCGAGGGCGATGGCCCGGGCGCCGCCCAGGCGGGTGATCGATTTCTCCTCCAGCACGCGCAGGATCTTGCCCTGCAGCTGCAGGGGGAAATCGCCGATCTCGTCGAAGAAGAAGGTGCCGCCCTGGGCCAGCTCCAGCTTGCCCACCTGGCGCATGTGCGCCCCGGTGTAGGAGCCCTTCTCGTGGCCGAACAGCTCGTTCTCCAGGAGGTTGTCGGGAATGGAGGCCGAGTTGATGGTGATGAAGGGGCGGTCGCGGCGCGGGCTCAGGGCGTGGACGGCGCGGGCGAACAGCTCCTTGCCGGTGCCGCTCTCGCCGCGCAGCAGCACCGTGGCCGGGGTCTGCGCCACCTGGCGCACCTTTTCGGCCTCCTGCAGCAGTTCGCGGCTGCTGCCGATGATGGCCGTGCGTCCCGTCTCCGAGCGCAGCACCTCGCGCAGAACCAGGTTCTCGCGGGCGATGTGGGTCGCCGCCAGCGCTTTCTCGATCATCAAGAGCAGATAGTCGGGATCGACGGGCTTGGCGATGAAATCGTAAGCCCCTTCCTTGATGGCCTCCACGGCCTTCTCGATGGAGCCGTAGGCGGTGAGGATGAGGAAGGGCAGCTGCAGGTCGCGCGTTTTCTTGAGGAAGCCCAGCCCGTCCATGTCGGGGAGCTGCAGGTCGGAGACGATCACGGCGTAGTCGTTCTTTTTCAGCAGCGCCAGGCCGGAGGCGACGTCGGCAACGGCGTCGACCGCGTAGCCCTTCTCGGCGATGATGCTGGCGAGCATCTCGCGCATGGCGGCGTTGTCCTCGACCAGCAGGATCTTGATCATGCGTCCATTATCGGCCAGCGGCGTCCGTCTTGTCAACTGCCCGCGCATGCCGTCCGCAGAGCCTCCACGCTTGTCCTGGCTTGACATCAGGGCGTTTTTAGGATATTTTAGCCCCACATGGAGAAGAAAATGAAAGAATTCCAGGGACAGCTCATTTTCAAGGGTTTCAAGGTGGCCATCGTCGTCTCGCGCTTCAACAACTTCATCAGCGAGAAGCTGCTGGAAGGGGCCAGGGACGCCCTGATGCGCAGCGGCGCCAAGGAGGAGGAGATCGACGTGTTCCGCGTCCCGGGGGCCTACGAGATCCCGCTGGTCGCCAAGCGCCTGCTCATGGGCAAGAAGCACGACGCCGTGATCTGCCTGGCGGCCATCATCCGCGGCGAGACGCCCCATTTCGACTTCATCGCCTCGGAAGTGACCAAGGGCATCGCCCAGCTGAACCTTGAATACGCCCGGCCGGTGACCTACGGCGTCATCACCGCCGACAACACCGACCAGGCGATCGAAAGGGCCGGCAACAAGATGGGCAACAAGGGTTTCCAGGCCGCCCAGTCGGCCATCGAGCTGCTGAACCTCTTTGCCGATGCCAAGATCTGATGTTCCGCATCAAGTACAGCCGCGAGATCGCCTTAAAGATCCTCTATGAGCTGGATGCCCTGAAATGCGACGCGGCCCAGGCCGGGCCGGTCATTGATGAGTACTTCCATTATTTTCGCGGCCCCAATCCCGACGAGGAGCAGTTCATCCGCCGCCTGGTGCAGACGGTGCTCGACGACCGCCAGGCGATCGACGAGGCCATCGCCGCCAACCTCATCGGCTGGAAGCTCGGCCGGCTGGCGCTCATCGACCGCAACCTGCTGCGCATGGGCATCGCCGAGGCCCGCTTCAACTCGGAAAAACCCATCATCATCGACGATATCCTGCGCATCGCCAAGAAGTACAGCGACGCCGAATCCTACAAGCTGATCAACGCCATCCTGGACAAGGTGATCCCGTGAGGGCCCTGCTGCTGCTCCTGCTCGCCTGGACCTCCCTGAGCCAGGAGAGCCGGCTCGAGGTGTTCGTCTCCTGCCGCGTCCCCGAGGTCTTCGGCGCCTACCGCAATTTCAATTTCCGCCAGGATGTCGTTCCCGCCGCCAACGGCCTGAACGTGAAGCTCAAGAGCCGCAGCCTGCGCCTGCTCCACCTGAACCACCGCGTCGGCGTCAATGCCGACTACCTGGCCGCCCAGGGCCCGGAGCTGCGCGGCGCTTTCGAGCAGGTTCGGATCGACGCGCTGTCCCTGGCCGATTACCTGCGCAACATCTCCCTGTTCCTCAAAAACCGCATCGCCTACGACGAGGCCGATCTGCCCCAGGAAGCGTCGGCGGTCCTGGCGCAGGGCCGGGGCCACTGCATCGGCTTCGCCAACGTCGCCCAGGCGCTGCTGGCCGTCGTGGGCATTGCCAGCCGCCCGGTGAACGGCTTCTTCCTGCGCGAGGAGGGCGGCCGCGTCGAGCCGGTGCCGCACCGCTGGCTGGAAATCGATCTGCCCGGTGGGCGGCGCGTCTTCTACGACCCGCAGTACCAGGATTTTTCCTCGCGCTACTTGGTGACCAACCCCGGCGTGGCGCTGGAAAGCATCGAGCGCTTCGTTGGGGTCGTGGTCAGCAAAAGCAAGAAAATACTGGATGAATGAGGTAGCCCCATGGAAGAACAGTTCGCCGTTCGCCTGGAAAAGCTGAAAAAGCTCCAGCAGCTGGGGATCGACCCCTATCCCTACCGCTTCGATGTCACGCGGCGCTTCGCCGAGATCATCGCCCTGTACAAGGGGCAGGAGGCCGAGGCGCTGAAGCAGGCCGCCGCCGAGGTGCGCTGCGCCGGGCGCATCCTGGCCATCCGCAGCATGGGCAAGAGCGTGTTCATGCACCTGTTCGACGGCGAGGAGAAGCTGCAGGTCTACGTGCGCAAGGACGAGGTCAGCGAACGCGACTTCGCCGTCAACGACCTGCTGGACATCGGCGACATCATCGGCGTGCAGGGAACGATCTTCAAGACCCGCACCGGCGAGCTCTCGGTCCTGGTCAGGGAACTGACCTTCCTGGCCAAGTCGTTCCATCCGCTGCCGGAAAAATGGCATGGCCTGCAGGACAAGGAAGTGCGTTTCCGCCAGCGTTACCTGGACATGATCGTCAATCCCGGGGCCATGGAGGTCTTCCGCAAACGCTCGCGCCTCATCCAGGCGGTACGCCGCTTTTTCCACGAGCGCGGCTACGTGGAGGNNCGGCCCTTCGTCACCCACCACAACGCCCTGGACATCGATCTCTACCTGCGCGTCGCCCCCGAGCTGTACCTGAAGCGGCTGCTGGTGGGCGGCATGGAAAAGGTCTTCGAGATCAACCGAAATTTCCGCAACGAGGGCATCTCGCTGATGCACAACCCCGAGTTCACCATGATCGAGTTCTACGAGCTGTACCGCGACTTCAACGATTACATGGAACTCAGCGAGCAGCTGCTGATGGCGTTGTCCGCCGAGCTGCTTCCCGATGCCGTCATCCGCTGGCAGGAAAAGGAGATCCCCCTGGCGCCGCCCTTCCCGCGCGTGAAATACATGGACGCCATCGCCGAACGGTCCGGCCTGTCCCTGGAGCAGCTGTGGGACGAGACGGCGCTGCAGACCCACATCCGCGTCCTGTTCCCCAACGAGCCCCTGCCGCCGACTTTCGGGAAAATGCTGGAGCTGCTCTTCGACCACTACGTGGAGAAGAGCCTGGTCGGGCCGACGTTCGTCACCCACTTCCCCAAGGCCATCTCGCCGCTCTCCAAGGCGTCGCGCGCCGATGCGCGGGAGACCGAGCGCTTCGAGCTGTATATCGCCGGCATGGAGATCGCCAACGGCTTCTCCGAGCTGAACGACCCCCTGGAGCAGCGCCGGCGCTTCGAGGCCCAGGTACAGGACCGCGAGAAGGGCGACGACGAGGCCCAGCGCATCGACAATGGCTTCCTGCAGGCGCTGGAGCAAGGCATGGCCCCGGCGGCGGGGGAGGGCATAGGCATCGACCGCCTGGTCATGCTCTTCAGCGGCGCCGCCTCGATCAAGGATGTCATCCTCTTTCCCCTGCTGAGGCCGCGGGAATGAAATTCGCCTGGTTCATCGCCCGGCGCTACCTGGCCAAGGGGCGCAAGAATTCCTTCATCTCCATCATCTCGCTGGTCTCCATCCTGGGCATCGCCATCGGCGTGGCCGCCCTGATCATCGCCCTGGCCCTGATCAGCGGTTTTCAGAAAGACATCCGCGACCGCATTCTCAGCTCCTCGGCGCACCTGATGATCACCGACCGCTTCCAGGAGGGCTTCGCTGATTTCAGGGAGGTGAACCGCGATCTCGGGGAGCGCTTCCAGGACGTGAGATCGGTGATGCCGGTGGTCTATGGCACCGTCCTGGTCAAGGGCGGCGAACGCGAGGTATCCGGGGCCGTTTTCCGCGGCCTGGACCTGGAGCGCGCGGACCGGGAACCCTGGCTGGAGCGTCTGGAAATGGGACGCCTGCCCGCAGCCGACAACGAGCTGCTGCTCGGGAGCGAGCTGGCGGTGAAAATGGGCCTGTTCGCCGGCGACAGCTGCCTGGTGGTCACGCCGCAGGCGGCGCTGTCGCCCATGGGCATCATGCCCCGCTTCCGCCGCTTCCACGTCAGCGGTGTCTTTCGCTCAGGGCTCTTCGAGTTCGACAGCGGCACGGTGATTTCCGGCCTGAACGCCGCCCAGAAGCTTTTCGCGCTGAAGGACAAGGTCTCCTACCTGCAGGTGAACCTGCGGGACATCTTCAGCGCCGGGAAGGTGGCCGCCGCCATGCGCCGGCACCTGGGGGCGCGCTACACGGTGATCACCTGGCAGGAGCTGAACCAGTCGCTGTACTCGGCGCTGAAGCTGGAAAAAACGGTGCTGTTCTTCACCCTGACCCTGATCATCATCGTGGCCGCGCTGAACATCGTCGCCGGGCTGATCCTGATGGTCATGCAGAAGATGAAGGACATCGGCATCCTCCTCTCCTTCGGGACGAGCGCCGCCCAGATCCGCCGCATCTTCTTCCTGCAGGGCGCCGTCATCGGCGTCCTGGGCACGGCGCTGGGAACGATCCTGGGCCTGGGTTTCTGTTTCCTGGCCAACCGCTACGAACTGATCCAGGTCCCTACCGAGATCTATCAGGTCAGCTTCGTCGCCTTCCGCATCGGCTGGCTCGACCTGCTGGCGGTGATCGCTGCCTCCCTGCTGATCAGTTTTTCCGCCACCCTGATCCCTTCGCGCAAGGCGGCCGCCGTTTCGGTGGTCGATGCGGTCAAATACGAATGAAAGACAGGTGAGAGGTTAGGGGTTAGGGGTGAGAGGACAGAAGTCAGACGACAGAGGGCGGAAGTCAGGGACGAGATACGGAAGGGGATGCAATCGGCGCAGGGTTCAGGGCGAAAGGTGCAGGGAGGAAGAAAGGTATTAATAGGACTTAAATAACAAATCACAAGCACCAAATTCCAAATAAATNNGGAATTTAAGTCTTCGTATTGCCTCCTGCTACCACTACCACTATCACTACCACTTAGGCCTGTAAGGCTTCCTGCTGACACTGACACTGTCACTGACACTTGCCTTGTTTTTCGTTTTGGAAATTGGATTTTGGGATTTGGTATTTATGTCTTCGTATTGCAGTTTTCCGACCGTCAGCCGTAAACCGTCCACCCTAAACCGATTTCCTTTATTTCTGGCTGACACTAACACTTGACTTTGCATTGCCTCCTGCAGCCCCTACCACTGGTCTTCGTTCTTCCGTCAGCAATTGGCTAAGCCAAAGGAAAAAAAACATAAAAAATCGCAAATCTGTTGAAATTGTATTATTTTGCTTTATTTTTGTTTATAATCACCTTGGAAATCGTGGCATGGAGGGAAGGCATGAAACGACGACTGATGTTGATCGGCGCATGCGCGTGGCTGGCGCTCTCGACCGCGGCTGGGTGGGCACAGACACCGGCGGTCGTGGATTGGAACGGGCTGCAGGAGGCTTGGGACCAGTATTACGCGGCTCCCAGCGAGGAAAAAGCCCAAAAGATGCTGAACCTGCTGCCCGCCGGCCAGAAGATCATGGACATCAAGAACGGGTTCGACGTCATCAATTCCATCAACGACCACCTGGGGGTGCTGGAAGGGGAGATCTATTCCGGCTATCCCACCTCGGTCCGGCTCGGCTTCCGTCTTTTCTCGATCTCCTACGGGGCGTTCGAAGTGAGCATGAACAAGATCCTCGGCAACCTGATCGCCTTCAATCCCCGCATGTTCCTGGAACAGCTCCAGGCCAACCGCGACCTCTTCCCGTCGCTCGAGCCGCTCTTGGGCAGCTATCTGCGGGATACCGCCAATGACCCGGTCGCCCGCAACCTGGAACAAAAGCTGCGCATCAAGGCCCTGGAGTCGGTCGAGGACAAAGACCTGAAAGCGATACGCAAAGAGTGCATCAAGGTGCTGAAAGGCTTCTGACCTCCAGCAGCGGGAACGGGCCTTGCCGCCCGTTGCCGCTTGACTTTGCCGGCGTTTTGTATAAACTGAGAACCATAATCCCAGCCAAGGAGCAAGTGATGCAGATCAAGATCGCCTCTCGCCATCTGAACGGTCTGGTCGTCCTCGAGCCGGATGTGTTCGAGGACGAGCGCGGCTTCTTCATGGAGGTATACCGAGCCGACCAGTTCCACGAGCTGGGGCTTCCCGTCGACTTTGTCCAGGACAACCACTCGCGCTCGCAGCGGGGCGTATTGCGCGGGCTCCATTTCCAATGGCAGCCGCCCATGGGCAAACTGATGCGCGTGACCCTGGGCAGCGCCTTCCTGGTCGCCGTGGATATCCGCAAGGGCTCGCCCAGCCTGGGCCAGTGGTTCGGCCTCGAGGTCTCGGCCGCGAACAAGAAGCAGGTCTATGCCCCGGCCGGGTTCGCCCGCGGCTTCTGCGTCCTTTCCGATGCGGCCGAGATCCAGTACAAGTGCACCGGCACGTACAACAGCAAGGCGGAGTCGGGGATCCTCTGGAACGACCCGGCGCTGGNNGCAGTGGCTGGCCAGCCCCGAGTCCGATCATTTCACCTACCAGCCCTGAAAAGGAGATTCTGAATGAAGATACTCATCGCCGGCGGCGCCGGCTACATCGGCTCCGTGCTCATTCCCAAGCTGCTCGAGAGAGGGTATGAGGTCAGCGTCATCGACCTTTTCTGGTTCGGCAACCACCTGCCGCAGGAAGTGCGCATCGTGCACAAGGACATCTTCGATCTCCGGTCCGACGACGTGCGCGGCTACGACCAGGCGATCTTCCTGGCCGGACTTTCCAACGACCCCATGGCCGAGTTCTCGCCCAGCAAGAACTTCATCTTCAACGCCGCCGCCCCCGCCTTCCTGGCCTACCTGGCCAAGGGCGCCGGCGTGAAGCGCTTCATTTACGCCGGCTCCTGCTCGGTGTACGGCTACACGGTGAACGAACTCTACGACGAGACGCAGCCCGCCGTCTCCAACTATCCCTACGGCATCTCCAAGCTCCAGGGCGAGCAGGGGGTGATGCAGCTTCAGGACCAGGATTTCTCGGTGATCGCCTTCCGCCAGGGGACGGTCAGCGGCTTCAGCCCGCGCATGCGCCTGGACCTGGTGGTCAACACCATGTTCAAGTCGGCGCTGGCTTCCGGCGTGGTCACCGTCAACAACCCGGCCATCTGGCGGCCGATCCTGAGCATCCAGGACGCGGCCAGCGCCTACATCCGCGCCATCGAGGCCAACGAGGGCATCTCCGGCATCTTCAACGTCGCCTCGGGGAACTACACGGTGGGCGAGCTGGGCGACCTGGTCAAGTCGGGGCTCAAGACACACCTGAAGACCGACGTGCAGCTGAAAATCAACCATATCCAGGATTTCCGCAATTACAAGGTCAGCATCGACAAGGCGCGCCGGGTCCTCAGTTTCCACCCCAAGCACGACGTCGAATCGATCATCAAGGACCTGGTGGACAACCTGCCCCGTTTCAAGGACCTGGACAATCCGGCCTATTACAACATCCAGGTATTCAAGTCCCTGGAAAAGAAGGGCTGAGCCCTTGGCCGCAGCCATGAAAATCGCCGTGATCGGGGCCGACGGCCAGCTGGGCTCGGACATCGTCGCCGCCTGCCGGGCCGACGGCTACGAGGTCGTCCCCCTGACCCTCGCCCAGCTCGACATCACCGACGAGACGCGGGCGCGCCAGGTCATCGCCGGCAGCGCTGCCAGCGTCATCGTCAATACCGCCGCCATGCACCATGTCGAGAAATGCGAGGCCGATCCGGCGCGCGCCTTCGCCGTGAACGCGCAGGGGGTGCGCCATGTCGCCCTGGCCGCGTCCGCAGCCGGCGCACGCCTGGTCCACATCAGCACCGACTATGTCTTTGACGGCGGCCAGGCGGCGCCCTACCTGGAGAGCGACTGCCCGCTGCCGCTCAATGTCTACGGCAACAGCAAGCTGGCCGGCGAGCTCTTCGTGCGCACGCTGGCGCCCCGGCACTGGGTGCTGCGCGTGTCCGGGCTTTTCGGCAGCCATCCCTGCCTGGAGAAGGCGGGGGGGCTGAACTTCGTCGACCTGATGCTCAAGCTGTCCCGCGAGCGCGAGGAAGTTCGCGTCGTCGACGACGAGGTCCTGACCCCGACTTCGACCCGGGAAGTGGCGCGCCAGTTGTCGCACATGCTGCGGCGCGGGGCGGATGACGGACTGTACCACGCCACGGCCGAGGGGCATTGCTCCTGGTACGAGTTCGCCCGCGAGATCTTCCGCCTGAGTGGCAGCCCCATCCGGCTGAACAAGGCCGCCCCCGGCGAATTCCCCATGAAAGTGCCCCGGCCCAAGTACTCGGTGTTGGAGAATGCCAGCCTGAAGCGGCAGGGATTGAACGTCATGCGGCCATGGCCGGAGGCGCTGGCCGAGTACCTCAGGGAGAAGCACGGCATCCACTGAAGCGCTTGACGGATCATTGGGACCAGGCTGGTGTCTATAGGCTACAGGCAATAAGAAAAGTTTCGGGCATTTCCGAATCACGAATTACGAATCACGAAATCTTACTCTTGGCTTTTCTCATCACTCATCACTCATCACTTATCACGAAAACCTATCCCGGCCTTATGCGAATCACGAAGCATGAACCGGGGCCTGGCTCAGTAGCGCAGGATGCTCTTTTCCTCGATCTCCCTGACGATGCGCCTCTGGGCGGCGTACAGCTTCCTTTTCAGCGGCGAGAATCCCCGCTTCGCCGTCTCGGCGGTCAGGACGCCGGCGAACTTGCCGAAGAAATCGGCGCTCAGGGTGCGGATATTGTACGCGCTCCAGTAGAATTTTTTCCCCAGCGGCATGCGCACCTTGAAAAAAGCGAAATAGGTCCGCTGCAGGCTGCGCAGGACGATGGCCTTGATCACGCCGCGCAGCCGGCTGACGTAATGAATGTCGAATTCCCTGACGCTGAGGTAGGAATCGTAGCACATGCGCCGGAACATGTAGCTCGGCGCGACCTTGTGCCAGTGATGGAAAAGGGCATCCTTGACCTGGGCCACGCGCCCTCCGCTCAGGATCAGCTTGCGGGCGAACAGCATGTCCTCGCCGTAGGGGACGGGGGGGAATTCCAGGCGCAGCAGGGTCGCGCGGTCGATGCAGGAGGCGCAGTTGTCGAAATTGCACAGGCGCCGGCGCAGCTCGGGCGGGAACTTTTCCCAGCAGTAGGCGGGGATGGGCTCGACGATGTCGTCGAAGCCCCGGTACCAGTCGTTGTGCATGTAGGCGTCGACCGGGTCGTGCCACTCGGG
This sequence comes from Candidatus Aminicenantes bacterium UBA2199, assembly GCA_002327965.1. Lineage (GTDB taxonomy): Bacteria > Acidobacteriota > Aminicenantia > UBA2199 > UBA2199 > UBA2199. Next base: position 13,942 of record DCVB01000124.1, read on the forward strand.
ATGGATCTGCCAGACGCCGTAGGCGGCAGCGGCGCGGCCCTGCAGCACCGGGGCGGTGAGCCGGGCCAGGAAGTCGCGGCCGATGGGGACGATGTCGTCGGTGAAAAAGACAACCGCTTTGCCGCGGGCGGACCGCGCCGCCTCCATGCGCGTGAGGCTGTGGCTGAACTTGCCCATTTCCACGTCGATGATCCGCGCCGGCAGGTCGCTGAGCGACCCCAGGTACTCGCGGGTGCCGTCGCTGGAGGCGTTGTCCATGAAGAGGATCTCGTGGGGCGGGGCGGAATCCTGGGCGCGCAGGGCCGCGACCAGGCGCTCGATCACGCCCAATGAATTGCAAGTCAGGATGACGATGGATACGACCGGATCCATGTTCGCCTCACTCCGGCGCGCCGGTTCCGGGCGGCGCGGCGTAGCCGGCGGCCAGCTCGCGGAAAAAGCGGCGTACCTTTTCTTCGAAAACAACGCGGCTGAATTCCCTTCCCCGTTGCCGCGCCTGAGCGCCGAGTTGTCGGCGCAGCTCGGGGTCGCGCAGCACCTGGAGCGTGCGTTCCAGCATCCGGGCGGCACTCGCGAAGCGAAAGCCGGAAACGCCGTCATCCACGATCTCGCGCTGGCCGCCGCCGTCGAAGACGATCGGCAGGCAGCCGTTCTGCATGGCCTCGACCGTCGACATGCCGAAGTGCTCGACGTCGGCCGGGTTGCTTCGGCCCAGGCCGCACAAGTGCCAGAAGACCGCCGCCCGGGCATACTGTCGCTGCAGTTCATCCAGGGCGATGTTCACCCTCAGCTCCACCGGCAGGCCGGGCCGGGCGTCCAGTTCGGCGCGGATGCGCTCGAGGTAGGGGTTGGCGGAGCCGCTGCCGCCGCAGAGCACCAGCTTCCAGCCGCGGGTCGCCTGCGGCTCGCGGGCGAGCAGTTGGGCGAAAGCGGCTACCATTTCGGCCTGCTGCTTGCTGCCGCCGACCTCGAAACGGGCCACCGACAGGATGACGTTCTCCTTGGCCGCCGCCGCTCCGGAAGGCTCCATGTCCACCGGCGGGTAGATGTGGCGGTTGCCGGCGATGCCCCATTTTTTCTTGATCCAGCCGGCGGTATAGCGGCTGTTGTAGACCAGGTGCGGATAGCGGTCGGCGTAAAAATAGGGGCCTTTGGGCCGCTCGGGGAAATGGCAGACGAAGACGGAAACATTGGCCAGAGGAAAGACCATCTCCAGCATGCTGTTGTTGACGAAGAAATCGTAGTTGCCGCTCTCGCGGCTGACGGCGAAGAAGGGGTTTTCGCCGCGGGCCGAGACGCGATCGGGATTGATCGCCTCGTCGCCGGCAAAGAAACCCAGGGGCATGACCCGGATGCGGCAGCGCGACAGGTCCAGGTCGTACCATGCCGTCAGGTCGGCAGCCGCGACCGGGCGGTGGGTGATCAGCGTGACATCGAAGTCGTCCTGCAGCGCCTGGGCCATGGTGCAGCCGTATTTTTGGCCGCCGCCGATCAGGTGCAGGGCGTGGTCGTAGAGAGCCAGGCTCGGCTTGCGCCAGCCGGCGGCCACTTCGGCGCGCAGCAGCAGGTTGTAGGCGGCCTGGGGCCCGGAACGCCGCGCCTGGGCCGCGGCGTCACGGGCGATGGCGGCGGGGGAAAGCGGGGACAGCCTGGAGGTGCCGGCCTTAGTCATGCTGGGTGGCGCCGAAATCGGCGATCCCGCTGCGCTCCCGCTCCAGGTGCCGCAGCCTCTCTTCGATGCGGCGCAGGCGGATGAAGGAGGCCAGGTGGAAGGCCACCAGCTGCTCGTTGAAGCGGTTCTGGCGCACGAACAGCGAGTTGGTGTAGGGGCGCAGGGCCTTGAGCAGCAGCTTCTTGAAGAAGACGATCACGGGGCCGATGAAGCGGCGGTGCGAGGTGACGGCCTTCGTCGGCCGGCAGTCGATGTCGTCGTTGAGGAAGCCCAGGCGCTTGCCCATCTCGTTGTCGAGCTCGCTGTCGGAGAGCGACCACAGGTCGACGGGATAATGGTGGCGGACCGGGCCGCCGGCCAGTTCCTCCAGCGAGCGGGCCTCGTCCTTGCGGGCGCCGTAGGCTTCCTTCAGCCGCGCGATCTCTTCTTTGAGCTCTTCGTTCATGGTAGTTTCCTGGGATCCGGCCTTCATCATAGCACGGTTGGCCGGCCGAAAACAAGGAATAGCGGCGGCGCGCTCAGGCGATCGGCTTCTCGTAGATGGCGTAGGTCTTGGTGATCGCGGCGTTGATATGGCGCAGGACGCGGTTCATCGCCTCGTTGCTCTCCAGGATCCAGGACATCTCAGCCTTGTATATGCCATGTTTATAGGCGTTCTCGGCGGTCATCTGGTAGAAGGCCAGGTCGATGCCCAGCTGGCGGAATTCCTTGAGCACGCCCATCAGGGTGACGCGGATGGCGTCGATGCGCTTCAGGTTTCGCAGCAGGCGCAGCCAGTTGAACGGGAACAGGCGGCCGTTGAGCGGGCGCAGCGCCTGGTTGATGTCGGGCAGCGAGAGGGAGAAGCCGACCGGCCGTCCCTCCTTCTCGGCAAAGACAATGAGGTCGCTCTTGAGCACCGGGCGCATTTTCTTCAAGTCGTCGAGCCCCTCGGCGAGCGTGGTGGGCACGAAACCCCAGTTGTCGGCCCAGGCCCGGTTGAAGAGGTCGATCACGTGGCCCATGTCGCGCTCGGCGTGGGCCAGGTCGAAGGGGCGGAAGGTGAAGCCCTGGTCGCGCAGCCGCTCCTGGAGGCGCCCTACGGCACGCGAAAAGCGGATGGTATCGCGTGACACCTCGTAGGCGAAAAAGCGCATGGCCTGGCGAAAGCCCAGTCCCTCCAACAGCGCCCGGTAATAGGGCGGGTTGTAGGCCATCAGCACCGCCGGCGGCCGGTCGAAGCCGTCGATCAGCAGGCCGGCGACGCCGTTCAGCGAGAAGCTGGCGGGGCCGCGCAGGGTGTCGCAGCCCTGTTCCTTCAGCCAGACGGAGGCGGATTGCAGCAGCCGCTCCGCCACCTCCGGGTCGTCGGGGCACTCGAACATGCCGAAAAAGCCGCAGCGGTCGCCGTGATGGCGCTGGTGGTCGCGGTTGAGTACGGCGGCGACGCGCCCCGCTGTTTCGCCGTTGCGGCGGCACAGGAAAAGTTCGATGCGGTTGTCCTTCAGGAACGGGTTATGCCGGGACAGGATGAACTTTTTCTCGCCGGCGACCAGCGGTGGCACCCAGTTGCGATCGCCGCGGTAGAAGCGGTAGGGGAGCATGACGAACTCGCGCCGCTGCCGGGCATTGCCGACGCGCAGGATCTCCATGCCGGGTTTGGATGCATTCATTTGCCGGATTGTATCCCAGGACTTCAAGAATTTCAAATCAGGAAAATGGATGAAATCGGTTTACGGTTTACGGGAAGAAAAGAGGCAATACGAAGACGAGTGGTAGTGATAGTGGTAGTGGTAGCAGGAGGCAATACGAAGACAAGTGTCAGTGTCAGTGTCAGCCAGAAATAAAAGTAATCGGTTTACGGTTGACGGTTTACGGCTGACGGTCGGAAAACTGCAATACGAAGACATAAATACCAAATCCCAAAATCCAATTTCCAAAACGAAAAACAAGGCAAGTGTCAGTGACAGTGTCAGTGTCAGTGTCAGCAAGAGCCTTGGGAAAAGCTCTTTTTCTTTCGCTTCAACGCTTCAACAATTTCTGCTCTTGAATTCTCGATCTTCGTTTGGGTCATTGGAATTTGGAATTTATTTGGAATTTAAGTCTTCCAATTGGCTCTTCTCTTCCCTACACCTTACACCGTC
>DCVB01000111.1 GCA_002327965.1 Candidatus Aminicenantes bacterium UBA2199
TCTGTTGACATGGATGGTTGGTTTCCCGGTCCTTGACGCTTCGCCGCAGGCGTCCGGCGAGGAAGCGTTCGTGCGCGTGGCTGTCCGTTTCGCCAGGGCCCGCGCCCTGCCCGACCCCGGCGCCCGCATCGTGCGCGAGATCGGCTACGGGACCTTGCTGCGCGTCCTGGAAAAGCAGGGCGACTTCCTCCGCGTCGCTCCGCTCTACGTGCCGGATTCAGCCGGGACCGTGCCCTGGTACGTCCTGAGCAGTGAAGTCGAAAATGCCCCTGCCGCGACCGCCCAGGCCGTGGTGGAGACCCGCAGCGTGAACTTCAGCCCCCCAACGCCCGTTGCCGGGAAACCCGTCCTGTTCACGGCCAGGGGTTTCCGTACTCCGAACCTGCTGGATTGGGACATGGGCGACGGCACGAGGCTGACCAGCGGCGGCAAGGCTTCGCCCGGCGATGACGCCACTCTTTCTTACGCTTATGCCGCCCCCGGACGATACCAGGTCAGGGTGTACGACGAGGGCGGCAAGAATTCCCTGCCGCCGGTCACCGTGCAGGTGACGGTTTCCGCTTTTCCCCGTTCACTGCGGGCCAGCCCGGAGCAGCCCGCGGCCAATCATCCCGTGGAGATCAGCGCCCTCAATTTTCGCGAGCCGGAGAAGATCGCCTGGGACCTGGGCGACGGAACCGAGCTCGATCCCGGCCCCGGGCCCGGCGTGGTCAAGACCGGTTTCGTGATCCGTCACGTGTACGAAAAGGCCGGCACCTATGTCGTGAAGGCCTATGAGGGCGGCGACAGGAGCCAGCCGCCCCTGACGAGCGAGCTGCGGGTGACCGCCGACCCGCGGCGCATCCGCTTGAAGCCGGAACGGGCCGCCGTCGGCACGGAGCTGGAATTCAGCGCCCTTCACTTCAATACTCCGGATGACTTGCGCTGGGACATGGGGGATGGCACCGTGTTCCCCTCCGAAAATGACGCCGTTGCCAGGGCCGGCGCGCAGGTCCGTCACCGATATTCCAGGCCGGGCGACTACGTGGTCCGGGTCTACGACTGGAACGGTGACCCCGGCAGCCGCCCCGTTCAATTCGAGGTCGCGATGCGGGCATCTGCCCCGGCGCAGGGGGCGGCGCCGTCGCCCGCCGCGGCCGCTGCGCCGATCGTTGCCCCGTCGGCCGCTCCGGGGGGGGGCGAGCGAAAAAAAGCCAACCGCATCAAGTTCGGCCCCCATGCCGGGTACTTCCAGCCCCAGGACCCATGGTTCAAGTTGATCTACGGCGACGGCGACATGCTGTATGGCGCCAGGCTGGGGATCCATGTCTGGAACGGTTTTCACGCCTGGTTTTCACTCTCGCGCTACCAGGCCGTCGCCGGGACGACCTACACCGCCGACCGCACGACCCTGACGCTGATGCCATTGAGCATTTTTCTGCGCTACAATGTCGGCACCGGCGTCTTCAGTCCCTACGCCGGCGTCGGCTTCACCTCAATGAGCGTCAAGGAGGAATCGGAATCCGTCGGCAATTTCAAGGGCAAGGGCGGCAACATCGCCGCCGAAGCCGGGTTCGAGATCAGGGTGAACCGCCATTTCTTCATGGATCTGGGGGTACGGTTCGACCAGATCAAGATCAAGCCCGAGCAGAGCCCCAACGAGATCGACCTGGGCGGCCTGCAGGCCGGCATCTCGATGCTGGTTTCTTTTTAATCGTACGCATTTNNTTAATGGATTTTAAAGAAAAAATAAAAGAGCAGATCTCTATCGTCGATGTCGCTTCGCTTTATGTGAGCCTGAAACCGGCAGGCAAGAACTTTAAAGCGTTGTGCCCTTTCCATAGCGAAAAAACCCCCTCTTTTTTCGTCATGCCCGAAAAGAATTCCTTCAGCTGTTTCGGCTGCAACCGCTTCGGGGACATCTTCACCATGGTCCAGGAGATGGAGAACATCTCGTTCGTCGAGGCCATGCATTTTCTGGCCGACAAATTCAACATCCCGATCGAAAAAGGGCATTCCCAGGCGGTCAAGAAGGACGATTACCTGCAGCTGAACGAGGCCGCCCTGGATTTTTTCAAGGAGAGCCTGTTTTCGTCCGGCGAAGGCAAGGCTGCGCTGGATTACCTGGGCCGGCGCGGCCTGAAGCGTGAGACCATTGAGCTCTTTTCCCTGGGATACGCACCCAACTCCTGGGACGGACTGGGCGGGCGCTTGCGCCAGAAGCGGGCGCCCCTGGAAAAGGCGCTGGAACTGGGCCTGCTGGTGAAGAACGAAAAGGGGCGCACTTATGACCGTTTTCGCGGCCGGGTAATTTTCCCGATCTTCTCCGAGACCGGCGCCATTCTCGCCTTCGGCGGCCGCACCGTAATCGATGACGCAGCCGGCTCTCCCGGCTCGCCCCCTGTCGGGGCCAAGTACCTGAATTCGCCCGATTCGCCCGTATATAAAAAAGGCAGCCATCTTTTCGGCTTCCATCTCAGCAAGAGCCACATGAAGGAGGAAAAGGCGGGACTGCTGGTCGAGGGCTACCTGGACATGATCAGCCTTTACCAGGAGGGCTTCCGCCATGCGGTCGCCTCGCTGGGCACCGCGCTGACCGACAAGCAGATCCACCTGCTCAAGCGCTTCTGCGGCCAAATCCATCTCTTCTATGACCGGGACGCCGCCGGCGAGGCGGCCACCATCCGCAACATCGAGAAGCTTTTCGAGCAGAACGTCAACCCGCGCATCGTCGTCATCGAAGGGGCCAAGGATCCCGACGAATTCGTCCGCAGCCAGGGCGCACCGGCCCTGCGCGCCGCCCTGCAGCGCACCGAGGACGGCTTCAATTTCCTGCTGAACAAGGCTGCCCGCGAGTTCGACCTGTCCGACCCGGAAGGAAAGCGCCGCGGGCTTGACCTGGCGCTGGGCGTTGTCGCCCGCATCAGCGACCCGATCATCCGCGACGGGTACGTGCAGCGCCTGGCCTCCTTTTTCCAGGTGCGCGCCGACCTGATCCGCGTGGATGGGGGTGGAACCCAGCCCTCCGCCGCGCCGGCGACGGAACACGCCGCGCCGCTGGAGATCAGCCTCATGGAGGAGAAGATCCTTGAGGCGCTCCTGCGCGCCCCGGAAGTCGTGCCCGAAATCCGCGAGTTCTTCAGCGACGAACTCCTGGCCGCCCTGTCCGGGCGCAACATCATCCGCCAACTGTTCTCCAGCTACGCCAAGTACGACGAATTCCGCTTCAGCGAGATCAATCGGAAATTGAGTGCGGCGGAAAGGTCCCGCCTCAACGACGTCTTCGCCAAGAAAATGCGGATGAGCAAGGAGCGCTCGGAGATCGAGAAGGACATCATCACCGGCATCAAGAGTTTCCAGCGCAAGCTGGTCCTGAACCGGACCCGCCTGCTGAACCAGGAGATCGCCGCGGCCGAAAGGGAGCGGAACAGCGAGAAATTGCAGCAATTGATGCAGCAGAAGGCCGCCATGGTCAGGGACCGGGCCGAACGTTCGCCGGAGGAAGCAGTTGAAAAAACCAGTTAAGAAAAAGGTCGCGGCCAAACCCGCCAAAAAGAAGGCCGCCGGCCCGAAGGCTTCCGCCAGGCCCGTCAAGCGGCCCGCGGCAAAAGCGGCCTCCGGGCCCCAGGCGCGAAAACCGGCAGCCAAGTCACCGGCACGACCCGCGCCCAAGTCCGCCGACGCGAAGAGAGCTCCCCGCGCCGGCGGGAAGCGCTCCGCCCCGGCGTCCCGAAAACAGCCGCCGCCGGCGAAACGGAAAGCGACGGCCGCGCCGCCCGCCGCCGCGAGGAGACAGCCGCCGCAATCGGCCGCTTCCGTGGCCAAGGGCGCGGTTTCCTCGGTCATGCTCAAGGAGATCGTGACCCGGGCGCAGAACGAGGATTCCAAGATCAGCCACGAAGCGTTCATGACCTTCCTGAGCGAGAACAACCTGCTGACGAAAAAGAAGGAGATCGTCGCTCACCTGGAATCGCTCAGCATCCGCATCCTGAAGAAGAAGTCGGCCCTGAGCCTGGAAAAAATGAACGAGTACAACGCCTTCCGGGAAAACTTCCAGAAGGAGCTGAAGGCCATCCTCAAGCGGGTGAAAAAGGGCTTGGGCATCATCGAGACCTCCGCCATCAACTACATTTTCGGCGGCGACGAGACGGTGCGCAGGAACCAGAAATACATCAAGCATTTCCTCAAGGAGAACGCGATCAAGCCGGCCAAGTCCCCGGCGAAAAAAGCGGCCAAGGCCGGGGGCGAAAGGACCGAGATCGTCGGCGACCCGGTGCGCCAGTACCTGCGGGAGATGGGCAGCGTCAACCTGCTGTCGCGCAACGAGGAGATCAGCATCGCCCGCAAGATCGAGCGCGGCGAAAAGAAGGTGATCAAGGCCCTGTCCAAGACCAATATCGTGCTCAACCTGGTGATCAAGCTGGGCCAGGACGTCCTCGAGGGCCACAAGAACATCGACGAGGTCATCGAGGTCAGCGAGGATATCTATGACGAGTCCAAGAAACAGGAGCTGCGCGACAATTTCCTGCGCCAGTATGAGGAACTGAACCGGCTGAAACGCGAGTTCAAGAGCCTCAAGAAATCGAAGTCCTCCAACTTCGTCCGCGCCAAGAAACTGGTCGAGATCACGCACCTGATCCAGGACATGTCCATCCTGGACGAGCACCGCCGCGAGTTCATCAAGAAGATCATGGACCTGCAGGCGAACTATGAGCACGTGCGCGAGCGGGTGAAGAAGCTGAGGGGACAGATGTCCCGCTGTTCGTCGCGTTCGGCCGAGCGCAAGCGCATCGGCGGTGAGATCGAGGAGCTGCACAAGCGCCTGGAGCGCAACAACGAGAAGTTCGAGACCAACGAGGAGGACCTGGAGAAGACCTGCGGCGACATCAAGGACGGGCTGAAGCTGATCGAGCTCTCCAAGAACGACCTGGTCGAGTC
>DCVB01000101.1 GCA_002327965.1 Candidatus Aminicenantes bacterium UBA2199
GGCCGCAAAGATTCGCTGGGCCACACCGATTACTACATCTCCTTCCGCGCGCCCGACGACACGTGGTCGGAGGCAATGAACATGGGGCCGAAGATCAACAGCGCCAGCAACAACGAATACTCGGCGAGCCTCTCCCCTGACGGCAGATTCCTGTTCTTCATGTCGTCGCGCACCCCGCCCCGGGAGCAATGGCCGGCAAAGCTCAGCTCCGCCTGGCTGCGCCGTCTGGCCGCCGAGCCCGGAATCGACAACACCTCCATCTACTGGGTCGACGCCCGCATCATCGATTCCCTGCGCCCCGGAAAAGCAACCCCAAAACAGTGAATCCTGAAGGAGGACCAATGAAAAAAGCGGCTTTATTACTTGTGGCATGCCTGGCATTCATATCCCCCGGCTGGGCCGGGGATATTTTTGAGCTGCTGCGCGCAAAGGAGATCGATGCGGTCAAGGCTCTTGTGGCGAAAGCACCGGGCCTGCTTGCGTCACGGGACAAGGACGGCCGGACGCCGATTCATTACGCCGCCCTGGGAGGCAGCGCGGAGCTCATCGACTGGTTCATCGGCAAGGGCGCCCGGACCGACCTGAAGGACGCCCGGCAAAAAACCCCGCTCCACCTAGCGGCAATGGCCGACAACAGGGAAGTCGCTGCCGCCCTGCTCAAGAGGGGAGCGGTCGTGGAGACTCGGGACGACCTCCAGCGCACAGCTCTGATCCTCTGCGCCCGCGAGGGCGGGCAGGCGGCGACGGGCCGTGTCCTGATCGCAGCCGGGGCCGATGTCAACGCCAGGGACAGGTTCGGATCCGATGCCCTCGAGCTTGCCGCCTGGCGCGGCAAGTCCGATTTTGTCGACCTGTTGCTCGAAAATGGCGCCACGCTGCCGGAAGGGGGCGAAAAATGGCGCGAACTGATCGAATTGGCCGTATCCCGGGGTCTGGAGACGCTTTTCCGGCGCCTGGCCGGGCAGGCAGCCGACCTGAAGGCCTCCGGCGGCGAGAGTTTTCTCCATGCCGCGGCTGCGGGAGGAGCGGCCGGGATCGTCGGCCTTCTTCTGGATAAGGGGTTCGATCCCGCAAAGGCCGATCGCTTCGGCTGGACTCCCCTCCACTACGCCGCCCGCGACGGCCGCAGCGAAGCCGCCCGCCTGCTCATCGGCAAAGGCGCGCCGCTGAATGCGCGCACGATCATGGGCCAGTCGCCCTGGGACGTTGCCAGGGAACGGCGCATGGATGACGTGGCGGCGCTGCTGGCTGACCGGGGAGCGGAAACATCGGGAACGCGCTTCCCGGTGCTCGCAGGCGACTACCTCGGCCAGAAGCCTCCTGCAGGCAAGGCCGAGCTGTTCGCCCCGGGCATCATCGCCTCGGTCTGGGGCCTGCACAGCACGGTCGTCTTCTCTCCGGACGGCAACGAGGCCTATTGGTCGCCGATGATCACTTATCCGGGGGAGGCCTACTCCCGGGGCGGCCTGCTGACGATGAAGCGGGTGAACGGCCGCTGGACCGCCCCGGATTGGGCCCCATTCTCCGGACCCGATCATGACGACGACGTTCCCTTCTTTGCGCAGGACGGAAAAACGGTCTATTTCCTTTCCCGCCGCCCCTTCCCCAACGAGAAGCAGAACCGCAGCGAGAGGATCTGGCTGGCCGAGCGGACGGCCGGCGGCTGGTCGGAGCCACGACCGCTCGACGCCATGGTCAACGAGCACAACATGCACTGGCAGTTCTCCCTGGACAAGGACAGGAACCTCTACTTCGCCGGGCAGGCAGCCGACAGTCTGGGCATGGGCGACATCTACCTGGCGCGCTTCAACGACGGGAAATACGAAAAACCGGCCAACCTGGGCGCCCCCGTCAATACGGCCGGCACGGAGACCTCCCCCTTCATCGCCCCCGACGGCAGCTACCTGATCTATTCCAGCCAGTACGACCTCTGGGTCAGCTTCCGTGACGGGAAGGGCGGGTGGCTCGAGCCGGTCAAGCTCGGCCCCGAGGTCAACAGCCCCTCGATCGAACTCTGCCCCATGGTCACTGCCGACGGCCGGCACCTCTTCTTCCTGAGCCAGCGCGACGGCGAGAGCCACCCCTACTGGGTGAGCTCCGAAGCCGTGCACGGACTGTGCCCGAAGAAATCCCCAATCGACAAGGAGTAAGGAAATGCGCCAAGCGATCGGAATCCTGTGTTCCCTTCTTGCGACAACGTTATTTATTTCCGCCCAGAAAACGGCGGCGGAATTCACGCCGGAACGCTGGGACCTGGGCCGGGCCAAAGTCGAGGTGCATCTCGGCCGGCAGGCACTGGCCGGCACCGCGTTCCTGAAGGACGTCGTGCTCAAGAACGGCGTCATTGAGGTAGACATCGCCACCACAAGCAGGACCCGCTCCTACCCCGGGGTACTGTTTCGGGTGAAGGACGCCGGCAATTACGAGCGCTTCTATGTCCGGCCGCACCGCTCCCCCTTTTATGACGACGTTCTGCAATATGGGCCGACCTTCAACGGCGTGGACAGCTGGCAATTGTACAACGGCCCGGGGCTCAGCGCCGGCATGGAGGTCCTGTCCGACCGCTGGAACCGCCTGAAGATCGTGGTGGCCGGCACCCAGGCGCAGGTCTTCTGGAACGACGCTCCCGAGCCCGTGCTGGTCGTTGACGAGCTGGCCCGCGGCGAGAGCGCCGGGAGCATCGGCCTGGTCGGTCCCATGGACGGCACGGCTTTCTTCTCCGACCTGCGCTATGAGGCGATCGACGGCCTGCTGCTTCCTCCGCCGGCGCCGCGCGAGGCGCTGTGCGGAGTGATCCCCTCCTGGGAACTTTCCGCGCCGTTCACCGCGCTGGGAATTGATTTCACGGAATACCCCGACGCCGCCGTCGCGGCCGCCGCCTGGAAGCCGGTCACGGCCGACCGCCGCGGCCTGGTCGATGTTTCCCGCCACTTCCCGCGGGTATCCAGGGCCGGGGACTGCGTCCTGGCCAGGACGACGCTGTCTGCGGAGAGCGATTCCACGCTGCGTCTGAGCTTCGGCTACAGCGACATCATCACCGTCTTCCTGAACGGCCGCCCCCTCTACTCCGGCAACGCGATCTACCAGTCGCGCGACCGCTCGTTCCTGGGCATCGTAGGCTTCCAGGATGAGCTGTACCTGCCGCTGAAAAAAGGCGACAACGAGCTGCTGCTGCTGGTCGGCGAGACCATGGGCGGCTGGGGCTTCTGCTTCCGCCGCGGCGACGAAGTGTTCACCCATCCCTCGCTGAAAAAGGAGTGGAGCATAAAGAGCGGCCTGGCCCTGCCCGAGGCCGTGACCTTCGACCCGGTCAATAACGCCTGCTATGTCTCCAACTACTTCAATGAGGGACAGGAGTTCATTTCCAAGGTTTCCCCCGGAGGCGAGGTCATCGAGCGCGAATGGATCAAGGGCTTGCGCATGCCCACCGGCATGTGCCTCAAGGGCAACACGCTGTATGCGGTCGACCGCTCCGGATTGAATGTCATCGACATCAAGAAGAGAGAGATCAGGGAAAAAATTCCCCTGCCCGGCGTGCGCATGGCCAACGACGTGGCCATGGATCGCTCGGGCAACCTGTACATTTCCGACACCCCCGCCGGGATCGTCTACCGCTATTCCCGGGGCAAGCTGGAGCCATGGCTGGAGAACCTGAGCCGGCCGAACGCCCTGCTATGCGAGAGGAACCGATTATTGGTCGGCCAGAACGAGAAGCTCATCGCCGTGGACCTGAAAAGCAGGACGGTGCAGGTGCTGGCCCGCTTCGAACTGGGGTCCAATATCGATGGCCTGGAGGCCGACGGCAGCGGCGGCTACCTGGCCGGCGACCACAACGGCAAGCTCTTCCGCATCTCGAACCAGGGAGAACGGACCCTGCTGCTCGACACCTCCACCCCGGGAGAGAAGATCGCCGACTTCGCCTTCATCCCTAAATTGAAATTGCTCCTCATCCCCACCTTCGACACCAACTCCCTCAGTGCGTACTCGCTGAAATAAAAGGCGGGAACATGAATGATCGATCAAAACCAAGGAGGAAATACATGAACAAAAAATCTTTTTTTCTCACCATGCTTCTGGCGGCCTTATTGGTCCTGCCCTGCGCGGCCGAGTCACTGGAGGGCCTGCCGTTGCACGTGAAGATGATTGCCCCCGGCGTCGTTCGCGTCTGGGTCGGTGATTACGTCTCGTCGACCGCTGTTTCGGCCATCACCACCAAAAAAGGGATCGTGGTGATCGACAGCACGGACATCCCGAAGCTGGACGAGGCCTTCCGCAAGGTGATCGCCCGGGAGCTCGGGCGCAGCGATTTCAAGTACCTGATCAACACCCACGGCCACGGCGACCACACCAACGGCAACGGCGTCTATGCCGATTGCCAGATTATCGCCCACGAGACCGTCCCCGACATGATGCGGGAGAACTTCAGCAATCACCCGCAGGCGATGGGCTGGGTCAAGGAGAACACCCAGCGGCAGAAGGACCTGATCGCCGCCGGCAAACTGGACGCAAAGCAGAAGGCCGCCGCGGAAGAGCAATTGATCATCACCACCCTGAAAGCCGAATTCCTTGACTCCTCGCCCAAGCCGGCCTTTCCCAACAAGACCTTCAGGGACAAGCTGGTCCTGGATTGCGGCGACGTCACCTTCGAGCTGTACCAGGCCGGCGGCACCCACACCCGCAGCGACATCTTCATCCTGGCGCCGCAGAAGGGCATCCTGTTCACCGGCGACATGATGGCCGACAAGTGGCTGAGCGACACGCCGGGCTGCCTGGCCACCTTCGCCCTGCGCACCGGCCAGGTCGAGGACTTCCCCGTGCTGATGAAGAACTGGCAGGCCATGCTCGAGCGCAATGACGAGATCAAGCACTACATCCCCGGACACTGGAACGGCGAGCTCTCCCACGAGGGATTCAAGGCCCGGTTCGAATACGCCAAGGCGCTGCTGGCCGACGTCGCGGCCATGGCCAAGTCGGGCGGCGACTTCAACCAGTTCGTCGCCGGCTACGCCCTGAAGGACAAGTTCCCCCAGCTGGTCGGCAGCCCGGGCATCGACGCCCGCGGCCACCTCATGTCCCTGCAGCACCTGTATCAGACCTTTTCCGGCAAGCTCTCGCTGAGCGGCGCCCTGCAGGGCCTGTTCAACAGCGGGGATTTTTCGGCGAAATTCGCCGAGCTGAGGGCCGACCTGCGCCAGCACAAGGAGAAGTACTTCTACACGGCCCCCGACCTGACCGGCCTGGGCTACTTCCTGCTGCAGCAAATGAAGAAGGTCGATGACGCCATCGCCATGTTCGAGCTGTACGCGGAGCTCTATCCCGGGGACTGGAACGCCTACGACAGCCTGGCCGAGGGGTATTACACCAAGGGCGACAAGCAGAAGGCGCTGGAACTGTATCGCAAATCGCTGGAGATGAACCCGGGCAACGACAACGGCAAGAGGTTCATCGAGCGCATTGAGAACGAGCTGAAAAAGTAGATGAGCCCGCGCAGCGGACGCCGGCACCATCGACAGCAAATAATCCGGTGAATCCGGAAAGGAGCCACCCCATGGACAAGATCAATCAACTGATACGGCAACGCAAGTGGGCCAACGGCAAGCTGCTCATGAAGTACAATTCCCAGGTGTTCAAGGCCATCAGCGAGCTGGAGAAAGTCACGTTCCGCGACGGCGCCCTGCCCAAGAGGGTCAAGGAGTTGATCGCCGTCGGCATCAGCGTGGTCAACAACTGCGAGTCGTGCATGCAGTGGCACATCGGCGAGGCCGTCAAGGACGGCGCCAGCGAGAGGGAGATCCTCGAGGCGGTGGAAGTGGCGTTCGAGATGGGCATCGGGCCGGCGGTGGTCAACGGCCGCTTCGCCCTGGAGGTCATGGATGGGCTTTTCAAGAATGCTCCCAAACTCAGACAAGATAAGCGCCGATAGATTTTGCACCCATCCTCCGGAGGTCGCATGAAGAAGAATGGTTTGACATGTATGCTCTTCATGGCCATTTTTGTTTTTGCCCGCATGGGTCCCGGCGAACTGCCCGCAGCCGAGCCGCCGCGGCCCGTGAATGCACTCATCCTGCTGGGCGAGTGGTTCGGCGACGCCTATTTCCCGCTGCAGAAGGAGATGGCCGCCAGGGGCTGGACGCAAAAACGCGTCGGCGTTGAAGCCGAGTACCGCGGCTGCTACAACAAGGAGCGCGACGTGGTGCTGACCAGCGAGATCCTCATTCCGGCGCTGAAGGATTTTTCGGGTTGGGATTGCCTGATCATCCCCTCCGGCCCCCAGTGGCG
>DCVB01000040.1 GCA_002327965.1 Candidatus Aminicenantes bacterium UBA2199
GACCTCTACCGTGTCAAGGTAGCGCTCTAACCAACTGGGCTACGCGCCTGCCTATGGCCCCGGCTACTTCACCAGGGCCTTCAGTTCTTTCCCCGCGATGAACTTGGGGACCCGTTTCTTGGGGATATTGATCTTGGCGCCCGTCTTGGGATTGCGGCCCACCTTGGCTTTCTTGTCGATCACCTTGAACGTGCCGAACCCGACCAGCGTCACCTTGCCCTGCCTTTTTTTCAATTGATCGCCGACAACCGCCACCAGTGTATCAATGACCTTGAGAGCATTGCTCTTGATAATACTGGAATCTTTCACCATCAGCTGGGCGATTTCGTTCTTGTTCATTTTTTTAAGTTCCTCCTCGCATGACAGGGGCCAATGTAACCCAAAAGAGAGCGAAAGTCAATACCCACAACAAATTTCGCCCCTCGCCGCCAACGGCCGCCTGACCGCGGCGGAGGACCCGCGGCGAAGGGACCGCGGCGGGACGATTTGCATTTCAGGGAAAAATCCTTTATAATGACGTGTCTCCAATGAGCAGATTGAGGATGATCAATGGCAGAAGATTTGTTGCAGAGCATCAGGCAGATCAGCCGCGAACGCGGCATCAATCCCGACATTTTTTTCTCTGCCATCAAGGAAGCGCTGCTCACCGTCTCCAAGAAGTATTTTGACCCCGACGCCGAGATCCAGATCGAAATCGACGAGCACAAGGGGATCATCGAGGTCTACGTCAGCAAGCTGGTGGTCAAGGAGGTCAGCGACCCGCTGGCCGAGATCCACTGGAAGGACGCGCTGAAGTACGACTCCAAGGCGCGCGAGGGCGACGTCATCAAGATCCACCTGCCCGGCGAGACCCTGGGGCGCATCGCCGCCCAGTCGGCCAAGCAGATCATCATGCAGAAGATCTTCAAGGCCGAGCAGGAGAACATCTACGAGAAGTACTTCCATCTGGCCGGCACCCTGATGACCGGCGAGATCCGCCGCATCGAGAACGGCAACATCATCCTGGGCCTGGAGTGGGGCGAGGCCGTCCTGCCCCCCAAGGAGATCTCTCCCAAAGACAGCTTCCGGCGCGGCGAGATCATCAAGTTCCTCATCAAGCGGGTCTTTCCCGAGGGCAAGGGGCCGCTGGTCCTGGCCACACGCTACATGAACGACTTCGTGGCCGAACTGATCAAGAAAGAGGTGCCCGAGGTGGCCGAAGGCATCGTCAAGATATTCGCCATTTCCCGCGAGCCGGGGATCAAGTCCAAGGTGGCGGTCTACTCCACCGACAAGGCCATCGACCCGGTCGGGGCCATCGTGGGCATGAACGGCAACCGCGTGCTGGCCATCACCAAGGAACTGCGCGGCGAGCGCATCGACGTCATTGCCTGGAGCAGCGCCCCGGAGCGTTTCATCGCCTCCGCCCTGACGCCGGCCGAGGTGGTCAAGGTGCACCTGGTCGACCCCGAGAACCAGGTGGCCGAGGTGACCGTCAAGGACGAGACCCTGTCGGCGGCCATCGGCAAGAAAGGGGTCAACATCAAGCTCGCTTCCAAGCTGACCGGATGGGACATCCAGATCGCCAACCGCAAGATCGAATCCGGCGAAGAGAAGCAAACCAAGCAATAGGAGAACGGTTTCATGTCAACTATCAAGCTCCACGAAGCCACCAAGCAATTTAAGCTTTCGAATAAGCTGGCCATGTACTTCCTGGAGAAGCTCGGCCTGGCGGTCAAATCGCACTCCTCGGTCATCAACGTCGAACAGCTCGAGCAGCTTCGCGAGCTCTCCGCCAGCGCCAAGAAGATCGCCGCCCTGGAAGCCGAGATGAAGCGTCCCCCCAAGAAGGCGGCCGCCGCAAAAAAGGAAACGGCCAAAAAGGCCGTTCTTGAAAAGAAAGAAGAGGCCGGGAAAGCGCCCGTGAAAAAGGCCGCGGAGAAGAAGGCCGCCCCGGAAAAAGCGGCGGCGCCCAGGGCCGCGGCGGATAAAAAGCCCGCTGCCAGGGCCGTCCCGGCGGCGAAGACCGGTGCGCCCCCGCCCGCCGTTGCCAAGGCAGAAGTCCCCAAGCCCCTGGCGACGCCGGCCGCCAAGCCGGCCGCCGCCGCTCCCAGGCCCGATCCAAGACCAGCGGCGCCGCCCCATCCGCCCAGGCCCGCACCCCCTCCCCAGGCTCCTCCGAAGCCGGCCGCCCCGCCCCATCCGCCCAGGCCCGCATCCCCCGCTCCCCAGGCGCCCAGGCCCGTATCTCCCGCTCCCCAGGCACCCAGGCCCGCCCCCCCGCCCACGCAGGTGACACGGCCCGGGCAGCGCATTTACCGCCCGTCGCCCTCCTACCGCCGCCCCCAGCCCCAGCACGGACCGCGCCGGCACACGCCGCGCCCGGTCCAGCCGAAAAAGGAAAAGATCGTCGAGCCCCTTGACCTGCCGGCCAAGATCCAGATCACCGATTTCTGCACCTTCAAGGAGCTGGCTGAAAAACTGACCATCAAGCTGAAGGTCCTGGAAGAGAGGATGGCCCTGCTGAAAATGAACTACCAGGGCAACCAGATCCTGGACGGGGCCGATATCGAGAGGCTGTGCGCCGACCTGGGCGTGGAGCTCGAGGTCCTGCCCTTCGAGGACTATGTATTCCAGGCCCGCGTGGCCGCCAGCGGCGCCACGCCCGCCCCGCGGCCCCCGGTGGTCACCGTCATGGGTCACGTCGACCACGGCAAGACGACGCTGCTCGACACCTTGCGCAAGACGCGGGTGGCCGAGAAGGAAGCCGGGGGCATCACCCAGAAGATCGGCGCTTACAAGCTGCGGTCCGGCGACGATTCGATCGTTTTCATCGACACGCCGGGGCACGAGGCCTTCACCAACCTGCGCGCCCGCGGCGCCAAGGTCACCGACCTGGTCATCCTGGTCGTGGCCGCCAACGACGGCGTGCAGCCGCAGACCGTCGAGGCCATCCGCCACGCCCAGGCCGCCCAGGTGCCGATGATCGTGGCCATCAACAAGATCGACATCGCCGGCGCCGACCTGGACCGGGTCAAGACCGACCTGAACAAGCACGGCATCCTGGTCGAGTCCTGGGGCGGCAAGACCGTCTCGGTGGAGATCTCGGCCAAGAACAATCAGAACCTGGACCAGCTGCTGGAGATGATCCAGCTGGTGTCCCAGATGCAGGAGCTCAAGGCCTACGCCGACGTCCCCGCCCGCGGCACGATCATCGAGTCGCGCCTCGACCCGCAGCTGGGGCCGATCGGCACGGTGCTCATCCAGCACGGCCGGCTGAAGAAGGGCGACTGCTTCATCTGCGGCAATTCGCTGGGCAAGATCAAGTCCATCTTTGACGACAGCGGCTCCATGCAGGATGCGGCCCAGGTGCCCGATCCCGTCGAGATCATGGGCTTCGAGGCCGTTCCCCAGGCCGGCGACGTCTTCCAGGTGGTCAATGACCTGGACAAGGCCAAGAAGGTCATCGCCAAGCGCCAGGCGACCCAAAAAGCCGCCAAGAGCAGGGACTTCATGGCCGAAAAGAAGATCAGCCTGCAGAACCTTTTCCAGATGGTCGAGCAGGACGTGGTCAAGACCTTCCCGGTGATCGTCAAGGCCGACAATTTCGGCAGCTCCGAGGTCCTGGAGCAGGTGCTGACCGGCCTCAGCCAGGACCAGCTCAAGATCGAGGTCCTGCACAGCGGACTGGGCAACATCACCGAGGGCGACATCCTGCTGGCCTCGACCGCCGGGGCGGTCATCCTCGGCTTCAACGTCAAGGCGCCGCAGAAGATCCTGGCCATGGCCAAAATGGAAAAAGTTGAGATCCGCCTCTACAGCGTGATCTACCACCTGGTCGAGGACATCGAGAAGGCGGTCAAGGGCAAGATCGGCCCGCAGTACCAGGAGAAGCGCATCGGCGAGGTGGAGATCCTGCAGAAGTTCAAGATCTCCAACCTGGGCGTCGTGGCCGGCTGCGTCGTCCGCGACGGCAAGGTCACGCGCAAATCAAAGGTCAAGATCATGCGCGGCGAGGACCTGGTCTTCGAGGGCGAGATCGAGTCCCTGAAGCGCATCAAGGACGAGGTCTCGGAGGTGCGCGCCGGCACCGAGTGCGGCATCCGCATCCGCAACTTCAACAACATCGAGCCCGGCGACATCATGGAGATCTATGAAACGTCCGTCATTTCATGATCGGCCAGCTGGAGATCGACTTGTTCGCTGAGGGTTTCCACAGCCTGAAGGAGAAGCGCCGTTTGCTGTCCAGCCTCAAGGAGCGGCTGCGGCGCCAGTTCAACGTCGCCGTCGCCGAGACCGCCTACCAGGACCTGTGGCAGAAGGCGCAGCTGACGGTGGTGACCATCGCTCCCGGGCGCGCGGCGCTGGAGAGCGTGTTCCAGCAGGTCGAAGCGTTCATCGACCGCAACTACGCCGTGGAGATCAGCCGCCTCCAGGCGCGCTTCCTGTGACATGTCCTACCGCCTGGAGAAGTTCGCCAGCACGCTGCGGCAGGCCCTGGGCGAGATCCTCAACCGCGACAGCCTGAACCCGGGATTCAAGCTCGTCACCGTGACGCGCGTCCGTCCCGCCCCCGACCTCAAGCGGGCCACCGTGTTCATCGCCTGTCCCGCCGGCGACGAAAAAGCCTGCCTGGAGCAGCTGGCCGGCGCCGTGGGCTTCATCAAGAAGCAGCTGGGGCGAAAGATGATCCTGCGCAGCATCCCCGAGCTCGACTTCGCGCTGGACACGGCCCTGGAGCTGGGGCTCAGGCTCGAGCACCAGGCTCGCAACGGGGAACCCCATGAAGCAAAAGATCGCTGAAGGGATCCGCTCCGCCCGCGCCATCGCCATCTGCTCCCACCTGCGGCCCGACGCCGACTCCATCGGCAGCGGCCTGGCCCTGCTGCTCATGCTGCGCCAGCTGGGCAAACAGGCGGAGTTCATCAACGCCGACCGCTCCCCCTCCCCGGTGAACCGGCTTCCCGGCCACGAACACATCATCCGCGGGCAGATCCGGCCGCGGCCTTTCGACCTGGTCTTTCTCATCGAGGGCGGCGGCGAGGAGCGCACCGGGCAGAAGGACCTGGCCGGCTATGAGCGCATCATCATCGACCACCATCTTCCCTCCGGCGAAGGCGGATCGGGACTCGACTGGGTGGTCCCCGAAGCCGCCGCCGTGGGCGAGCTCGTCTACGAGCTGGGACTGGAGCTGGGCGCGGAATTCAGCCGCGACATCGCTTTCAACCTCTACGCGGCCATCGCCTCCGACACCGGGTCGTTCAAGTATTCCAACACCACGGCGCGCTCGCTGGCCATCGCCTCCGACCTGGCCCGGCGCGGCGGTTTCTCCCCCTTCGAGGTCAGCAACCTGCTGTTCAACTCCAACCCCCCGGAGAAGATCCGCATGCTGACCCGCGTCCTTTCCACGCTGGAGACCGCCCTCGACGGCCGCGTGGCCATGATCCATTTCCGCCGCGAGTTCCTGGACCGGCTGGAGCTGAAGGATATCGAGACCGAGGACATCATCGCCGTGGCCCGCTCCATCGACGGCGTGCTGGTGCTGCTGTTCTTCAAGGAGATCGGCGAGAACCACTACCGCGTCTCCATCCGCTCGCGCAACGAGTTCTCGGCACGCCGCGTCGCCCAGGCTTTCCAGGGCGACGGCCATCACCACGCGGCGGGTTTTTTCTACCGCGGCGACCTGCCCGGGGCCAAGAAGGAGATCCTGGCGCTGATCGCCGGGCAGATGCCATGATCCACGGCCTGATCGCCGTTGACAAGGAGAAGGGCATCAGTTCCCACGATGCCGTGGCCCGGGTGCGCCGCATCTTTCACACCCGGAAAGCCGGGCATTTCGGCACCCTCGACCCCAACGCCACCGGCCTGCTGCTCATCGCCCTGGGACAGGCCACCCGCTTCTTCGACTTCTACGTCAAGCAGGACAAACTGTATACCGGGCTCATCCGCTTCGGCGCCGCCACCAACACCTATGACGCGGAAGGGACGCCGGCGGGGCCGCCGCAGCCGGTCGACCTGGCCGCGGTCGACATCGAGTCGCTGCTGTCCGGTTTCCGCGGCAGGCTGCTGCAGGTGCCGCCGGCGTTCTCGGCCAAAAAATTCAAGGGCAAGCCGCTTTATACGTATGCCCGCCGCCGGGAAACGATCCAGGTCGCTGCCGTCGAGGTCACCATCCACGAACTGACCGGGCGGGCGGTCGACGCCGCCACCCTGGAGTTCAGGGCGCTGACCTCTTCGGGGACCTACATCCGCTCCCTGGCCCACGATCTCGGCCAGAAGCTCGGCTGCGGCGCCTATCTGCTGGAACTTAAACGGGAGAGGATCGGCCGCTTCACCCTGGAGCAGGCGGTGACCCTGGACCGGGCGGCGGAGATGGCCATCACCGGCCAGGCGCTGCAGGCGGTCATCCCCATCGAGAAGCTGCTGGAGGAGTACCCGAAGATGATCGTCAACCAGGCCGGACGGCGCTGCATCTGTAACGGCATGGCGCTGAAGGCCTCGGACGTGCTCAGGATATTCCCCGCCGCCAGCAACGATTTCTTCCGCATCTTCGATGACGAGGGCAAGCTCCTGGCCATCGCCGAAAAGGAGCCGCACAATCTCAGCTTCAAGCCCTACCTGGTGATTCCCGAAGACAGCTCCGACGTCTAACCGTTACGAACTATAGTGATGAGTAATGAGAAAAATCAAAAAAATCACATTATTCGGGAATAACCCGTCAAAATTCCTTTTTTTTCTTTTTCTTTCTCATCACTTATCACTGAGCTCTGAAAGCTCGTTCACTAATCACTTGGACTTGCGGCCCTTGCCCTGGGAATTGCTCGTAGCCGCCCCGGTCTTGACCCGCACCGCCGTCCAGGTGCCGCTCACGGCGCTGCTCTGCACCCGGTAGCGCTGGCACTTCCCGCTCATGGTGTCGGCGTCGCTGAACTCGCCGTCGCTGTACTTGTAGGTGACGTCGGGGAACACCAGGGTGAAGTCGAGGGTGTCGTCGGCGTAGTCGTAGGTTCCGACGCCGCCCTCGCTGTCGCTCACCGTGCCGGAAAACAGCGTGCCGCTGAAGGCGACCGTGACGGTGAACGAGCTGCCGTCGCCGTAGGCCTCGTTCAGGATCCAGGAGCCGCGGACGTCCGGCTTCACCTGGGCGCCGGCATAGAGGACGTTGTCCTTGCTCATGGTGACGTTGCCGGTGGCGGCGACGTCGCTGCCGTTCAGTTTCACGTTGAACCCCTTGTAGCCTTCGGCCAGGGCGTAGGCGTAGGGGACCACGGTGCCCGCCTTGTAGTAATAGGTCCCGGCCGCCGGCGATCCGGTCACGCCCTCGGTCAGCTGCACGGTCAGCTTGTACTCCAGGTTGTCGTCGGAGTAGGCCTTGAGAAAATGGCTGCCGCTGATGGTCAGCGAGCCGGAGGCGGCGACCTGCTGCTCGTTCAGCAGCACGGTCAGCTTGCTGAATCCGGGCTCCAGCACGTAGCTGTAGGAAATGGTGTCGCCCACATTCAGGGTGTAGCTCCCGGCGGCCGGGGTGCCGCTGACGCCGGCGGAGAGCTGCACCGACAGCGAGCCGGTCTCCACCTCGGCCTTTTTGCACGCCTGGAACGGCAGGACCAGCAGCGCGACCGCGGCCCATATCCAGAGGGTTGTTCTTTTCATTCTGTTCTCCCGCGACTAAAGTTGAATGCCCAGGCCCAGCGCCAGGTGAAAGCCGCCCAGGTTGCTGCGCACGCCGTCGATCTTGTCGGAGGCGTACATGTAGCCCGCCGACGCTTCCGCGAAAACGCTGCGGTAAAGGCCGTAGGTCACGGCCAGGCCGCCGCGGGCGCCGATGCCCCGCTGCTTGCCCTCCACGGCGCGGATGAACTGCCCGGTGGCGATCGAGCTCACCGCCGCATTGATGTCGTTGGCGATATGGCAGATCCCGGCCTCGGCGCGGACCGCGAACTGGCCCGGCTCGAAATAACCGATGAAGATGCCGCCGCCGCCGGCGATGACCCGCTTGCCCAGCTTGCGCTCGACCAGTGCGTCGGGGTCAAAAGAACCCTTGCGCTCCCAGCTCTGCCAGGAATCGCGGATGGGGAATTGGCCGTGGCTGGCCCACAGGTAGAGGTTGCCGGAGACGGCATAGGCGGCCTTGACCTCAAAATAGATCTTGTTGCCGCCTTCCTGCCCGGTGAACTTGTTCTCGGCCACGTTCAGGGCGGTGCCGTAGAGGTTGAGGATCGCCCGGCCGCCGGACGCGGAGAGGGTGACGGCTGAGAGCAAAACGGCGAATACCAGGACCATCGACTTTTTCATTCCAGCCTCCTGTGCAAGGGGAACATGATGTTGCGGCTGCGCGAAGAGCTTATTTTACCATACTTCGGGCTATTTCCATAAGGAACATGGCGATCCGTATCAGTGTCAGTGTCAGTGACAGTGTCAGCAAGAGGCATTACGGGCATTAGTGTTAG